>NZ_JBIRFA010000002.1:0-512423 GCF_044327205.1 Kitasatospora sp. NPDC018058
AGTGAGTCCTCGGCACCCTCGTCCCAGTCTCCGCTCTCGTCCTCACTGCGCAGGTCGAGGATGAGGTGGGTCTTGGTCGTCCATGCCTCGAAACAGCGGCCGGCTTCGACCCGACCCGCTTCGACCTGCACCGGACGAACCAGCGGCTTCGCGCCCTCGACTGGTGAGCCCAACCGACTCGTCCGAGCCGGTGGACGCCAACGCTGACGCCAACCGGCATGGACGACGAGGGCCGAAGGCGGCCTTCCACGGACGACGGAATCACCCGAACCGGGGCATAGCGCGCCCCCAGGTTGGCCTGAAAAGCGGAAGGTCGCCGGTTCGACCCCGGCCCTGGCCACAATCGGAAAGCCCCCGTAGCGAGTTCGCTACGGGGGCTTTCGTCGTTCCGGGCGGCCGGGTCCCGACGCCGGGTGTCCGACGCCGACGGATCCGGGTCCGCTCAGGCGAGCCGGGTGGTGAGCCAGTCGGCGGTGGCGGGGAGCCAGTCGGGGAGGGCGGTGCCCAGGAGGTGGTTGCCGTGGGGGACGAGGAGGAGCTCGGCGTTCGGGGCGTGTGAGGCGAGGGCGGTGGCGTTGGTGACGCCCGGGATGCGGTCCTCACCGCCCTCGACCACCAGGAGGGGGAGGGTGATCGCCGGGGCGAGGGCGGTCAGGTCGACCCGGGCCGCGAAGGCGCGGGCCGCCTCGGGGCCACCGCAGCGCTGGGCGAGGGTCTCGGTGACGAACGGGACCAGGTGCCCCCAGTCCAGCCGGTACGGGCCGCTGACCGTCACCGCGGCGCGCAGCCGCGGCTCACGGGCGGCGGCCGTCGCGGCGTAGTAGCCGCCCAGGCTGAGGCCGATCACGGCGGTGCGGGCGGGGTCCAGGCCGTCGCGGTGGGCGAGCGCGTCCAGGGCGCGGCCGACCACCCGGTGGTAGTCCGGCTCCGGCGCGCTCGTGGCGGCCAGGACGCCCTGCCCGGGCCCGTCGATCGCGAGCACCGCGACCCCCCGGACCAGCAGGGCCTCGGCGACCGCGTGGAACTCCTCCTTGCCGGAGTCCATGCCCGGTACGACCACCACCACCGGGGCCGGCTCACCCTCCGGGGCCGGGCGGCGCAGCCAGCCCGCGAAGCCCTCGCCCTCCACCCGCTCCGCGGTCGGCTCCAGCAGCACCAGCGCCCGCCGCATCGCCTCGTCGGCCTCGGCGGCGAGCCGGGCGGCGGCTGCCCGGTCGGGGTGCGGGAGCAGCCCGGCGACGTGGAACCAGCGGGCGGCGTCGCGGTAGGCGGTTCCGGCGGTGACCGTACGGCCCTCGGCGGCGGCGCGCTCGGCCGCCACGGCGTACCGGCGCCCGGCGGCGCCGAAGGCGGCCGGCCAGTCGCGCAGGGTGGTCAGCGGGGCGGTCACCCGGGTGTACTCGTACGGGTCGAGGCCGGCGCCGTGGGCGCGGGGGCGGTTCTCCGCGACGAAGGCGGGCAACAGGCCGGGGGTGTCGAGGACGGACACGGTGGGAGTTCCTTTCGGGCGGGGTTCAGGCGACGGTCAGAACGGCCTTGCCGCGGATCCGGCGCTCTCGCAGGTCGGTGAGCACGGCGGCGGTCTCCGCCCAGGGCGCGACCCGGCCGAGCTCCGGGGTCAGCCGGCCCTCCGCCGCGAGGCGCACCAGGGTGGCCAGGTCCTCGCCGTCGGGCACGTCGGAGTCGGCGTAGTGGAAGTGCCGCAGGGTGGCCGACTCGGGGCCCTTGAAGAAGTCGAAGAAGTCGAGCGTGGCGGGCGTCCGGGAGGCCTGGCCGAACCAGATCAGGGTGCCGCGCCCGGCCAGCCGGGCCAGTGCGAGCGGCAGGGCGGTGCCACCGGTGGACTCCAGCACCAGGTCGTACGGGCCGCGCGCCTCGCCGAGGTCGTGCAGCACCTCGGCGGCCCCCAGTTCGGCCAGCCGGTGGCCGCGCTCCGGGGAGGCGGTGACGACGGTCAGCTCGGCCCCCGCCGCGGCGGCCAGCTCGGTGAAGTAGTGCCCCACCCCGCCGGAGGCCCCGGTCATCAGCACCCGCCGCCCGGCCAGCGCCCCGGCGGTCCGCAGCAGCCGCAGCGCGGTGAGGCCGGCCAGCGGCAGCGCGGCGGCCCGTACGGCGTCCAGGCTGTCGGGCAGCTCGGCGAGCGAGGAGGTCGGCACGCACACGTACTCGGCCCACCCCCCTGCCGGCGGATGGCCGACCACCCGTCGGCACACCCCTGGCCCCGACCCGTCGGCGGCGGCCTGCACGACCAGCCCGGCGACGTCCTTCCCCGGCCGCCACCCGGGCCGGGGCGCCTCCAGCTGGAAGGTCTCGCCACGGTTCACCGAGAAGGCCTCCACCTTCACCAGCGCCTCCCCGGCCCCCGGCCGCGGCTGCTCCACCTCCGTGAGCCGCACCGTCCCGCCCTCCGCCACCAGCGCCTTCATCCCCGCACTCCCTCCGCTTGATCGGCCTCCAGCTCACCGCGCCCGCCACCGGCCGGTCCAACAACCGGCGGCGGGCGACGACAACCGACGGTTGTCGGGCGGGGAGGAAGGGGGGTGCGCCACGGGCCGGAAAGCACCGGCCCCCCGAGCAGCGCCGCGAAGGCCCACACCGTGAACGCCCCACCGACGGCGCCTCCACGCCGCCCGCGCGCCCGGCCCACCGCCTAAGGTGCCCGGGTGGATCTGGATCTGGGGCAGGTGCGGGCGTTCGTCGTCACGGCCGAGGAGTTGCACTTCGGGCGGGCGGCCGGGCGGTTGGGGATCAGTCAGCAGGGGCTGTCGAAGCGGGTGGCGCGGCTGGAGGCGACGCTCGGGGTTCGGTTGTTGGAGCGGGATGCCCGCGGGGTGGGGCTGACCGGGGCGGGGCTGCGGTTCCTGGAGCCGGCCCGGCGGGTGCTGACGCAGGGGGAGCGGGCGGTGGCGTCCGTGCGGGGGGCCGGGCGGCCGTTGCGGATCGATGTGTGGGGGCACCTGTACGCGCCGATGCGGACGCTGGCGCAGGCGGTGGACGCGGCGCCGGGGCTGGAGGTGGAGCCGGTGCCGGGGCGGGATCTGCCGTCGGTCGCGGCGGCGCTGCTGCGCGGGGAGTCGGATGCGGGGTTCGGCCGGGTGCACGCCCTGCCGGACGGCGCCGACGCCGGGCTGAGGCACCGGCTGGTCCGGTTGGAGCCGGTGGACGCGTTGCTGTCCGCCGATCACCCGCTGGCGGGCCGGGACACCCTGAGCCCGGTGGAGTTGCGCGGCAGTGTGCTGCGCTATCCGGCGGCGGTGGACCGGCTGGACTTCCTGACCCGCTTCGCCGCCCGCTTCGGCATCACCGACCGGGTCGGTTCGACCAATCTGGGCCTGGAGCACTTCGTCGAGCAGGTCCGGGCCGATCCGACCTGTTTCTCGCTCGTCCCCGCGGACGGCCCGCTCCCCGACCGTCCCGGCGTCCGTACCGTCCCGCTGGCCGGCCCGACCCCGCTCTACGCCTGGTCGCTGCTCTGGCGGGCCGACCCGGGCACCGACCCGCACCCCCGGCTGGAGGAGCTGCTGGAGGCGTTCACGACGGAGGCGGCCCGCAGCCGGTGGCTGGAGTACGACCCGGTCCGCGACTGGCTCCCGGACGCCGACGAGGCCGCGCTCACCCCGCCAGGGCCTGGTACGCGAGCACCTCGAAGTCGCGCGCCACGGCCGGTGGAGCGGGGTTCTCGAACATCCGCTGGGTGAGCAGGACGCCGGTCAGCCGTTCGGTCGGGTCGTTGAACCAAACCGTGCCGAGTCCGCCGTCCCAGCCGTAGCGGCCGGGGGCGGCGAGGCCGGTGCGGGTGGTGGCGACGGAGACGCCGAAGCCCCAGCCAGTGAGCTCGTCACGCCCCAACAGCGGCGCGGAGGAGGTGAGTTGGACGGCGCTGAGGTGGTTGGTGGTCATCAGCTCGACGGCCGGCCGGGAGAGGACCCGGACGCCTCCGGCGCCCTCGCCGCCGGCCAGCAGCATCCGGGCGAAGGCGAGGTAGTCGTCCAGCGTCGAGACCAGGTCGCCGCCGCCGTCGTCGAGGCGCGCCTGCCGGGCCCAGGCGCTGTCGGCCGGGTCGTCGTACGGGACGAGCCGCCCGCTCGCCCGGTCGCGCACGTACTCGACGGGGAGCCGGTGCACTTGGTCGGCGGGGACGGTGAAGCCGGTGTCCCGCATGCCGAGGGGGTCGAGGACGCGTTCGCGCAGCACCTCGCCGAGCGGCTTGCCGCAGGCGCGGGCGAGCAGGATGCCGAGGACGGTCGAGCCGGTGTGGTAGTGCCAGCCCGCCCCGGGCTGGTGCAGCAGCGGCAACTCGCCGAGGCGGCGCAGGAATTCGTCCGGCTCGGGGTAGTCCGTCCGGGGCGGCCGGACGTCGACGCCGCGCTCGGCCGTCGCCCGGACGATCGGCGCGGACGGCGGGAGCATCGCGAAGCCGTAGCCGAGGCCGAAGGTGAGCAGGTCGCGCAGGGTGATCGGCCGGACGGCGGGCTCGGTGTCGTCGAGCTCGCCGTCCGGCCGGCGCAGCACCCGGCGGTCGGCCAGCTCGGGCAGCAGGTCGTCGACCGGGTCGTCCAGCCGCAGCAGGCATTCCTCGACCAGGGTGAGCGCGGCCACCGCGGTGACCGGTTTGGTCATCGAGGCGATCCGGAAGAGGGTGTCCCGCCGCATCGGGGCGGTGCCGGCCGTGTCCCGGCTGCCGAGCACCTCGACGTGGAGGTCGTCGTCCCGCGCGACGGCGGCCACCAGGCCGGGCACCCCGCCCCGCTCGACGTGCCCGGACAGCACGTCGCGCATCCGCCCCCACCGGTCCTCGGACAGACCCTTCGCGCCGCCCATCGGCCACCGCCTTCCCGATCGTCGACGCCTCGTCACGCCACCGGTCCACTGTGACGTGCGGTACTGACAATCGGGTGCGGCGGCGGCTCAACCCGTGCCCGGGCGCCGGATCACCACCAGGTGGTCTGGCTCCGCAGCACCGACCCGTCCGCGGCGTAGGAGGTGGCGGTGTTGTCGGTGGAGCCCGGCCTGCGGACGACGGCGTACCAGTGGACCGGGGAGTCCCCGACCGCGACCGGCACCGCCTCGACGGAGCCGCCGGTCTTCCAGGTGACCACGACCTTCGCGACCTCGGGTCCGACCGGGACGACCACCATGTCCGGGCGGCCCGCCTCCCCGACCACGCGGTTGAGCATCACGCCCTTGATGACGTCCTCCGATCCGCCCTTCGCCGTCCCGCCCGGGGCGGTGGTCGCCTCCACGAAGTCTCCGGGCTGCCGCTTGCCGTCCGCGGTCAGATAGACGTCGACCCGGTCCCTGTGCGGATCCCAGGCCGGGTTGCCGCTCTGTTCGGGGTTCGACGACAGGTCCGCGTCGGCGGCGCGCCGCTCCTCCCAGATCAGCCGGCCCTGCTTGAGGCCGTCCTCCGCGGTAGGGGCCGCCGGCCACAGGGCGACCCAGGCCTCCAGGGCGTGGCCGTTGACGGTGCCGTCGCGGACCTTGACCCGGATCGGTGTGAACGGGTCCCGCGCGGGCCCGGACGCAGCGGCCGAAGCCGTCGGGGTGGCCACCGCCGTCGGCGCACCCGCGACCGTCGGCGCACCCGAGGCCGACGATCCGCCCGAAGCGATCGCAGCCGCAGAGGAAACGGCGGCCGCCGGGGCGCCGCCGGCTCCCCGCCCGTACCCGCCGATCGCCGTCCCCGCCCCGGCCACGGCCACGACCAGCACCGCAGCCGCGCCACCGGTCAGCAGCCGCCGGCGCCGCAGTCGGCGCCGGCCCCCGGCCAGCAGCCGGTCGTACGGCACGGCGCCGATCTCAAGGCTCTCGGCCACGTCGCTCAGCCCGTACGACGCCGCGGCCTCGGCCCCGGCCATGTCCTCGTTGCTCATCTTCCGCCTCCGATGGTCGTCAGCTCGCTGAGTGAGGAGATCTCCCGGAGCTTGGCCAGTCCCCTGGCCGCCTGGCTCTTCACCGTGCCGACCGAGCAGCCCATGGCCGCCGCGGTCTGGGATTCGCTGAGGTCCTCCCAGTACCGCAGTACGACGGCCTCGCGCTGGCGGGGCGGCAGGGCGGCGAGCGCGGCGAGCAGCACGGCCCGGTCGTCCGGATCGGGCCCGGTCGGGCCGGGCCGGTCGGGGAAGGCCTCGACCAGGTACTCGGTCGGTCTGCGCCGGAACCGCCGGGCGTGCTCGTTGATCAGGATCCGGCGCACGTAGGCGTTCGGGTCGTCCGCGGCGCGGACCTTGTTCCAGTGGACGTAGGCCCGTTCCAGGGCCTGCTGGACCAGGTCCTCGGCGCCGTGACGGTCCCCCGCCAGCAGGTACGCCGTCCGCAGCAGCCGTGACCACGCGCTGCCGGCGAACGCCCGGAACTCCTCGTCCCGGGCGGTCTTCTGGGCTCTCATGAGCACCTCCTCGACCCCCTAGAGCCCGGAACCGCGGCCGACCGTTGCCCGTCGTTCGCGATTCCACGCCGGCGGCTGTGACACTGGAGGGGCTCGAAAACCGAGGTGCGCTCCGCTGTACCTCCTTGCGAACCTAGAGGGATGCCCGCAGTGAGTTCTCCCGCAGTCCAGTCCGCCCCCGCACCCGCCGAGGGTCCCGGAATCGGTGAGCTGGCCGCCCGCCTGCCCGAGCTGACCCTGCGCGACCAGGTCCGGATCGGGCGCCGGTTGGAGGGGGCCCGCCGGGTCCGCAAGGCCGAGGCCCGGCAGAAGGTCGCCGCCGAGATCGCCGCCGACATCGACCGCGCCGAGCTGCTGATCGAGCAGCGCCGGAACGCCGTCCCGAGGATCAGCTATCCCGCCGAGCTGCCGGTCAGCCAGAAGAAGGACGACATCCTGGAGGCGATCCGGGACCACCAGGTGGTGATCGTCGCGGGTGAGACCGGTTCCGGCAAGACCACCCAGATCCCGAAGATCTGTCTGGAGCTGGGCCGCGGCGTGCGCGGCCTGGTCGGCCACACCCAGCCGCGCCGGATCGCCGCCCGCACGGTGGCCGAGCGCGTCGCGGAGGAGCTGAACAGCCCGCTCGGCGAGGCGGTCGGCTGGAAGGTCCGGTTCACCGACCAGGTCGGCCAGGACACCCTGGTCAAGCTGATGACGGACGGCATCCTGCTGGCCGAGATCCAGACCGACCGCGATCTGCGCCAGTACGACACCCTGATCATCGACGAGGCGCACGAGCGCAGCCTCAACATCGACTTCCTGCTCGGCTACCTCAAGCAGCTGCTCCCCCGCCGTCCCGACCTCAAGGTCGTGATCACCTCCGCGACCATCGACCCGGAGCGCTTCGCCCGGCACTTCGGCGACGCCCCGATCGTCGAGGTCTCCGGCCGCACCTACCCCGTCGAGGTCCGGTACCGGCCCGTCCTGGAGGAGGACGAGGACGACGACGCCGCCGACCGCGACCGGGACCAGGTCCAGGCGATCTGCGACGCCGCCCAGGAGCTGCAGGACGAGGGCCCGGGCGACATCCTGGTCTTCCTCTCCGGCGAGCGCGAGATCCGCGACACCGCCGACGCGCTCACCAAGCTGAAGCTGCGCAACACCGAGATCCTGCCGCTGTACGCCCGGCTCAGCTCGGCCGAGCAGCACCGGGTGTTCCAGCGCTCCAACCTGCGCCGGATCGTGCTGGCCACCAACGTGGCCGAGACCTCGCTGACCGTCCCCGGCATCAAGTACGTGATCGACCCGGGCACGGCCCGGATCTCCCGCTACAGCCACCGCACCAAGGTGCAGCGGCTGCCGATCGAGGCGATCAGCCAGGCCAGCGCCAACCAGCGCAAGGGCCGCTGCGGCCGCACCTCGGACGGCATCTGCATCCGGCTGTACTCGGAGGAGGACTTCCTCTCCCGCCCCGAGTTCACCGACGCCGAGATCCTGCGCACCAACCTGGCCTCGGTGATCCTGCAGATGACCGCGGCCGGCCTCGGCGACATCGCCGCCTTCCCGTTCCTGGACCCGCCGGACTCCCGCAACATCAAGGACGGCGTGCACCTGCTGCACGAGCTGGGCGCGCTGGACCCGGACGAGAAGGACCCGCGCAAGCGCCTGACCCCGCTCGGCCGCAAGCTCGCCCAGCTCCCGGTGGACCCGCGGATGGCCCGCATGGTGCTGGAGGCGGACCGCAACGGCTGCGTGCGCGACGTCATGGTGATCGCCGCCGCGCTCTCCATCCAGGACCCGCGCGAGCGCCCCGCCGAGAAGCGTCAGGCCGCGGACGACCGGCACCGCCGGTTCAACTCGGAGACCTCCGACTTCCTCGCCTACCTGTCGATGTGGCGCTACATCCGGGAGCAGCAGAAGGAGCTCTCCTCCTCGGCCTTCCGCCGGATGTGCAAGGCCGAGTTCCTCAACTACCTGCGGATACGGGAGTGGCAGGACATCTACACCCAACTGCGCACCGTCGCGAAGCAGTTGGGCGTCACGATCGAGGAGCCGCATCCCGATGCCGAGCCGGACGCGGACCGGATCCACCAGTCGCTGCTGGCCGGCCTGCTCTCCCACATCGGTCTGTTCGACGTGGAGAAGCGCGAGTACGGCGGTGCGCGCGGCGCCCGCTTCGCGGTCTTCCCGGGCTCCGGCCTGTTCAAGAAGCCGCCGCGCTGGGTGATGTCGGCGGAGCTGGTGGAGACCTCCCGGCTGTGGGCGCGGATCAACGCCAAGATCGAGCCGGAGTGGGTCGAACCGCTGGCCGGCCACCTGATCAAGCGCAGCTACAGCGAGCCGCACTGGGAGAAGAAGGCCGGCGCCGTCCTGGCGTACGAGAAGGTGACCCTCTACGGGGTTCCGGTGGTCGCCCAGCGCAAGGTCAACTACGGGCGGATCGACCCGGAGCTCTGTCGCGAGCTGTTCATCCGCAACGCCCTGGTCGAGGGCGACTGGGAGACCCACCACCGGTTCTTCGCCGAGAACCGCAAGCTGCTCGGCGAGGTCGAGGAGCTGGAGAACCGGGCCCGCCGCCGGGACATCATGGTGGACGACCAGACCCTGTTCGACTTCTACGACGCCCGGCTGCCCGACGACATCGTCTCCACCCGGCACTTCGACTCCTGGTGGAAGAACGCCCGGCACGAGCAGCCGGACCTGCTGAACTTCGAGAAGTCGATGCTGATCAACGACGCCGCGGGCGGCGTCACCGAGGCCGACTACCCGGACCACTGGCAGCAGGGCAAGCTGCGCTTCAAGCTGACCTACCAGTTCGAACCGGGCAGCGACGCGGACGGCGTGACCGTCCACATCCCGCTGCCGGTGCTCAACCAGGTCACCGCGGAGGGCTTCGACTGGCAGATCCCCGGTCTGCGGGAGGAGCTGGTCACCGCGTACATCAAGTCGCTGCCGAAGGCGATCCGGCGCAACTTCGTCCCCGCGCCGGACTTCGCCAAGGCGGCGCTGCGCGGGGTGAAGGACCGCCAGGAGCCGTTGCTGCCGTCGCTGGAGCACGCCCTGAAGCGGCTGACGGCGGTCACCGTGCCGCCGGAGGCCTGGGACGACGAGCGGGTGCCGGACCACCTCAAGGTGACCTTCCGGGTGGTGGACGGCCGCCGCAAGCTCGCCGAGTCCAAGGATCTGGAGGAGCTGCGGCTGAGGCTCAAGCCGAAGCTGAAGGAGACGCTCTCCTCGGCGGCCTCCGGCCAGGGCATCGAGCAGGGCGGGCTGACCGCCTGGCCGGCCGGGCTGCCGGTGCTCCAGCGCACCTTCGAGCAGCGCTCCCGCGGCCACTCGCTGCGCGCCTACCCGGCGCTGGTGGACGAGGGGGCTTCGGTCGGCGTCAAGCTGTTCGACACCCCGGAGGCGCAGGCCCGGGCGATGTGGGAGGGCACCCGCCGGCTGCTGATGCTGACCGTCAACTCCCCGGCCAAGTCGATCCAGGGGCGGCTGGGCAACCAGGCGAAGCTGGCGCTCTCGCACAGCCCGCACGGTTCGATCACCGCCCTGTTCGAGGACATCGTGTCGGCCGCGACCGACCGGCTGATGGCCCTGAACGGCGGCCCGGCCTGGGACGAGGCGGCCTTCGGCAAGCTGCACGACAAGGTGCGCGCGGACCTGTACGACCTGTCCGCGGACACCACGCTGAAGACGGCCACCGCGCTGATCGCCTTCCACAAGGCCTCGACCCGGCTGAAGACGGTGAGCAGCCCGGTGCTGCTGAACGCGGTGAACGACATCCGGCTGCACCTGGCCTCGCTGGTGCACCCGGACTTCGTGACGGCCACCGGCTGGCAGCGGCTGCCCGACCTCAAGCGCTACCTGCTGGCGGTGGACCGCCGGCTGGAGGCGCTGCCCAACCACCCCCAGCGGGACGCCCAGCAGCTGCTGAAGGTCCAGCAGGTGCAGCAGGCCTACGGGGAGCTGCTGGCGGCGGTGCCGGCCGGACGCCGACCGTCGGAGGAGGTGCGGGCGATCCGCTGGATGATCGAGGAGCTGCGGGTCAGCTTCTTCGCCCAGTCGTTGGGCACGCCGAGCCCGGTCTCGGAGAAGCGGATCGTGAAGGCGATGGAGGCCGCCCGGGCGACGCTCTGACCCGGGCGGCGGGGCGACGCCCTGAGCTGCGGGTGGGCCTTCAGGAGTCAGTTCGACCTGGGGGCCCACCATGGGCTACGATCTGTCTTGTTCGCAGCGCGGCAAGCGAGTGAACGAGATCAGAACACTCTGGTCCCGTGGAGCAGTTGGTTAGCTCGCCACCCTGTCAAGGTGGAGGTCGCGGGTTCAAGTCCCGTCGGGATCGCCGTAGTGCGAGAGGCCCGGAACCGTCAGGTTCCGGGCCTCTCGCGTTTTTGCCGTCCGGCTCGTACCCCGGACTAGGTCCAGACCACAAGTGACGAACCGCGTGACAGTCGTCACTCACCCCCTCCGTGAATCGGACCCGGAAAGACCCCTCGGAGACCCCAGTAATTTAATATGTAAAATTGCACTGTTATTCACTGTAAATCCCCCCCGCCCCATTCGCATCAAATCGTTATCCGGAGCTCGCCATTCCGACCGACCGGAAGGCGCCCGGGAGCCGGGCGCCGGGCACGACAAAGGGGCCGCTAACCGGACCCGGCGGAGTCCGGTTAGCGGCCCCTTTAAAGAGCCTTTGGCCTATCAGGCCTCAGTGCGCTGAGCGGGAATCCCGGCCAGCAGAGCGCGCACCTCCGCCTCACGGTAACGGCGGTGACCACCGAGCGTGCGAATCGACGTCAGCTTGCCGGCCTTGGCCCAGCGGGTGACCGTCTTCGGGTCCACGCGGAACATGGTGGCAACCTCTGCCGGCGTCAGCAGCGGCTCAGCATCAGGGGTACGAGCGGTCATGAGCGGCCTCCTCGGGAGAACCGAACCAGGGCGGTTCTATCCTTCAAATTCTGCACCTTGGCCCGCGATGCCCGAAATGGCATAGACGGGCCGAGTCGGTTATAGGACGAACGGCTTGTCCTGGTGTCTACAACTACACCATCCGTCCAGCCCTATCGACCAAACCGCCAAAATTGACCCCTCACGGGCTCAAGGCCGACGGATGGCGATGGACCACCCCATAACGGACAGTCACGCGATGGTGACATCAGGTTACGAGGGGACCAGACCCTACCGTTTCCCCGCAAAGCACGCATCGATTCCAGAACCACCCAAAAGTGGGCACGCTCACGTGAAGTTGGGCTGGTTGTCCCATTTTTGCACATAGGGGTAAGTTCGCGTCAACGGTGAGTAGTGTCACGTTCGGCAGCTATTGACCCGAACCGGGACCTTGGTCATCGGAGTCGTACCCCGAGGACTCTTACAGTCATACACGGGCGATCGGACGTCAGTTCGCGTGCCGCAGCACCAACACCCGGCGCCACCGCGCCGTCAGCTCCCCGTACACGCGCAGCGCCTCCGCGGTGTCCCCCGCCCGCAGCGCGCGCAGCCCCTCCTCCAGCTCCCCCGCCGAACGGTCCGCCAACAGCCGCTCCGGCCCCAGCAGATGCACCAGCCCCCCGTAGTCCAGCTCCACCAGCGAGCGCGGGTGGAACTCCTCCAGCCACCGTCCGACCCGCTCCGCCCCCCGCACCAACTCCCCGTCCGGCACCGCCTCGCGCAGCGCCCGGAAGGCCCGCGCCACCCGCCGCCGCGCCTGGGCCATCGGCACCAGGTAGAACAGCGCCGCCGGCCGCCCCCGCTCCCCCTTCACCCCTTCCGCTCCCCCTCCCCCCGGCACGAAGCACCGGTCCTCGTCCCCGAACGGCAGGAACCAGCGCACCGGCACCTCCCACCGGCTGGTCAGGATCCACGGCCGGGCGTCCGGGTGCTCGGCCCGCCAGCGCTCCCGGTCCGCCTCGGCGGCCGCCCGGGCCACCGGCGGCACCGCGGCGTCCAGCAGGGCCACCGGAGCCCCCTCCCGCAGCTCCTCCAGCGCCTGCCAGCTCCGCAGCCTGGTCGCCCACGGGCAGACGTACAGTACGCCGTCCACCACCCGCAGGTAGGCCCGCCCGCTCTCCCGCTCCGGCAGCGCCCGGGGCGTGCGGGCGGCCAGCTCCGCGAGCGCCTCCCGCTGCTCCTCCAGCACCGCCGCCGCCACCGGCTGCGCCGCCTGCGCGGCGTCCGGCCCGTGCTCCGCCGCGTATGCCTGCCAACGCGCCCGCTCGGGCTCCGGGTACGCGGCCAGCGGCTCGTAGACCCGCAGGTGGGCGGCGTAGGGCGGCTGTACGGAAGTACGTACGACGGTCACGTCCTGCATGGTCGCACGGGCCGCCCGGCCCCGGGAGGGCGCGCCCCCGAACCGTTCGCGCCCGCACCGCGCACCTCTCCCGTCTCACCCCTCGGACAACCGGCACAAGCTCGGACAAGAGGGCGGATCGGCGGCCCGGGCGCGACTACTCTTCGCCATAGGCGCCCGCACCACAGCAGCGGGCCTTCCCTACTGGAGTCACCACAGTGACCGACGTACAGACCCCCGCCACGCACCCCGCACCCGGCGTGCTCAGCAGGATCTTCCGCACCGAGCAGGACGGCGCCCCCGGCGACGGCCACGAGCAGGTCGTCCTCTGCCACGACCGCAGCTCCGGGCTCAAGGCGATCATCGCCATCCACTCCACCGCGCTGGGCCCCGCCCTCGGCGGCACCCGCTTCTTCCCGTACGCCTCCGAGGAGGCGGCCCTGGAGGACGCGCTGAACCTGTCCCGCGGAATGTCCTACAAGAACGCGCTGGCCGGGCTGGACCTCGGCGGCGGCAAGGCCGTCATCATCGGCGACCCGAACAAGGACAAGAACGAGGCGATGCTCCGGGCCTACGGCCGCTTCGTGGAGTCCCTGCGCGGCCGTTACATCACCGCCTGCGACGTTGGCACCTACGTGCAGGACATGGACGTCATCGCGCGCGAGACCGAGTTCGTGACCGGCCGCTCGCCCGAGCACGGCGGCGCCGGCGACTCGTCCATCCTGACCGCCTTCGGCGTCTTCCAGGGCATGCGCGCCTCCGCCCAGGCCCGCTGGGGCCAGCCGACCCTGCGCGGCAAGCGGGTCGGCGTCGCCGGCGTCGGCAAGGTCGGCCACTACCTGGTCGGCCACCTGGTCGCGGACGGCGCCACCGTCGTCGTCACCGACCCCTTCGAGGCCGCCGTCAACCGCGTGCGCGCCGCCCACCCGGAGGTGGAGGTGGTCGCCGACACCGCCGCCCTGCTCCAGGCCAAGCTGGACGTCTACGCCCCCTGCGCCCTCGGCGGCGCGCTGACCGACGCCGTCGTCGCCGCCCTGGGCGAGTTCGGCACCTCCATCGTCTGCGGCGCGGCCAACAACCAGCTGGCCCACCCGGGCGTCGAGAAGGACCTGGCCGACCGCGGCATCCTGTACGCCCCCGACTACCTGGTGAACTCCGGCGGCGTGATCCAGGTCGCCGACGAGATCGACGGCTTCAACTTCGAGCGGGCCAAGAACAAGGCCACCAAGATCTTCGACACCACCCTGGAGATCTTCACCCGGGCCGCCTCCGACGGCATCCCGCCGGCGGTCGCCGCCGACCGCCTGGCCGAGAAGCGGATGCGCGAGATCAGCGCGCTGCGCACGGTCCTGCTGCCGGGCGCCCGCCGCGGCTGATCGGACCCGCTCCGATGATCGGATGCGCGGGGGGCTCCACCCGCCCTCCTTGCCCGCCCTCGGGCAGGAGGGGCCCAGACCCCCGCGCATCACGATGTGGAACCGGATTCTCACTTCTCCGCCCGAACGGGTGATCCGAGGTCCCCCTAGGGGGGATAATCAGTCCTGGAACGACGGACCTCAGACACCTCCGGACAGCGCGCAAATCGCCGCAAAACCTCCCCTGACCTGGGAAGACTTGGTCTCGGGTGCAGTCGGTGCGCGCCACGTCACACCGACGACGTACCGTCCAGCGGCGGAAACAGGTACCGTTAATGCTCCAAGGGACGGTCCTCCCATTCGGGCAGGCCGGTCCTGATCATGAACACGTGTCAGACTCGGGGCCGTGAGCCCCATCGTTGAGGGGGTCGACCCATGGGGCGCGGCCGGGCCAAGGCCAAGCAGACGAAGGTCGCCCGCGAGCTGAAGTACAACAGCGGCGGGTTCGACGCTAACCGTCTGTCCAACGAGCTGGGCGTATCGCCGTCCACGCCTTCGATCGAGCCGGAGCCGGTCGAGGAAGAGGACGACGACCCGTACGCGGAGTACGCCGCCCGCTACGCCGTCGACGACGAGGACGACAACGAGCCGGGTGCCGGGCCGTCGCGGGCCTCCCGCCGCTCGTAACCCACAGCTTCACCGGACCGGTCCGACGCCCACGGCGCCGGACCGGTCTTCGGCGTTCCCGCGTACCGTCCCCCTCCGACGAGGGGAGCGCTCCGCCTGACGTCTCCCCCTCCGGGGGACGTGAGAGGGCCCCTCCGGCGCGCCGGAGGGGCCCTCTCACGGTCTTCGACGAGCTCAGCCCGCATTCCCGGCGGCTCAGCCCGCGGTGAAGCCCTCGTAGGCGTTGTAGAGGGCCGCGCCGCCCTCGTGCGCGTCGGTGCGCTCGACGATGTCACCGAGCAGCCAGGCCTCGACGCCGCGGTCCTCCAGGATCGACAGCACCACGTCCACCGAGTGCGGCGGGACGACGGCGACCATGCCGACGCCCATGTTGAGCGTCTTCTCGATCTCCAGGGTGGCCACCTTGCCGACCTCGGCGACGGTCCGGAAGACCGGCAGCGGGGTCCAGGTGCCGCGGTCCAGGCGGGCGTGCAGGCCGTCCGGGATGACCCGGGCCAGGTTCGCCGCCAGGCCGCCGCCGGTGACGTGCGAGAAGGCGTGCACCTCGGTGGCGCGGATCAGCGCCAGGCAGTCCAGCGAGTAGATCCGGGTCGGCTCCAGCAGCTCCTCGCCGAGGGTGCGGCCGAACTCCTCGACCTTGCGGTCCAGCTTCCAGCCGGCCTCGTTCAGCAGCACGTGGCGGACCAGCGAGTAGCCGTTGGAGTGCAGGCCGGAGGCGGCCATCGCGATCACCACGTCGCCGGCCCGGACGCGCTCGGCGCCCAGCAGCGCGTCGGCCTCGACCACGCCGGTGCCGGCGCCCGCGACGTCGTACTCGTCCGGGCCGAGCAGGCCGGGGTGCTCGGCGGTCTCGCCGCCCACCAGGGCGCAGCCGGCCAGCGCGCAGCCCTCGGCGATGCCCTTGACGATCGAGGCGACCCGCTCCGGGACGACCTTGCCGACGCAGATGTAGTCGGTCATGAACAGCGGCTCGGCGCCGCACACCACGATGTCGTCGACGACCATGCCGACCAGGTCGTGGCCGATGGTGTCGTGCTTGTCCATGGCGGCCGCGATGGCCACCTTGGTCCCCACGCCGTCGGTGGCCGAGGCCAGCAGCGGGCGCTCGTAGTCCTTGAAGGCGGACACGTCGAAGAGGCCGGCGAAGCCGCCGAGACCGCCGACCACCTCGGGGCGGTTGGCCTTCTTCACCCACTGCTTCATGAGCTCGACGGCGCGGTCGCCCGCCTCGATGTCGACACCGGCGGCGGCGTAGGTGGCGCCACTGGAGGTGTGACGCGAAGCGTCTCCGTTAGGGGTGGCGGGGGGTGACGGGTGGGAGGTCACTGCGTGCGGCCCTTTCGGGTCTGGTGGGGGCGGTTCGTTACAGCGGAGGGGGGTGGAACAGCGGTGGGGTCCCGGTTCGCGGGACCCCACCGTGGACTCGTTACGGGCGGCGCAGCGCGTCGGCCGCGCCCGCCCCGCCGAGCAGTGACTGGACGCCGTCCAGGTCGCTGCCGCTGGTCGGCTTGCCGCGGACGGCGGGCTGCTGCTGGCCGCCCTTGATCTCGGCCTCCAGCAGGAGCTTGCCGAGCAGCGCCGGGTCCGGCAGCTCCATCGGGTACTCGCCGTCGAAGCAGGCCCGGCAGAGCTTGTCCTTGGGCTGCTTGGTGGCCTCGATCATGCCGTCGATCGAGATGTAGGCGAGCGAGTCGGCGCCGAGCGTGCGGCCGATCTCCTCCACCGTCATCCCGTTGGCGATCAGCTCCGCGCGGGTGGCGAAGTCGATGCCGAAGAAGCAGGGCCACTTCACCGGCGGCGAGGAGATCCGGATGTGCACCTCGGCGGCGCCCGCCTCGCGCAGCATCCGCACCAGCGCGCGCTGGGTGTTGCCGCGGACGATCGAGTCGTCCACGACCACCAGGCGCTTGCCGGCGATGACCTCGCGCAGCGGGTTCAGCTTGAGCCGGATGCCGAGCTGGCGGATGGTCTGGCTGGGCTGGATGAAGGTGCGGCCCACGTAGGCGTTCTTCACCAGGCCGGAGCCGTACGGGATGCCGCTGGCCTCGGCGTAGCCGATCGCGGCGGGGGTGCCGGACTCGGGCGTCGCTATCACCAGGTCGGCCTCGACGGGGGCCTCCTTCGCCAGGCGGCGGCCCATCTCCACGCGGGAGAGGTGCACGTTGCGGCCGGCGATGGAGGTGTCGGGGCGGGCCAGGTAGACGTACTCGAAGACGCAGCCCTTGGGCTTGGCCTCGGCGAACCGGGAGCTGCGCATGCCGTTCTCGTCGATGGCGATGAGCTCGCCGGGCTCGACCTCACGGATGAAGGAGGCGCCGCAGATGTCCAGCGCCGCCGTCTCGGAGGCGACCACCCAGCCGCGCTCCAGCCGGCCGAGCACCAGCGGGCGGATGCCCTGCGGGTCGCGGGCGGCGTAGAGCGTGTTCTCGTCCATGAAGACGAGCGAGAAGGCGCCCTTGACCTTGGGCAGCACGACCTTGGCCGTCTCCTCGATGGAGAGGTCCGGGTGGCCGGCCAGCAGGGCGGTCACCAGGTCGGTGTCGTTGGTCGCGGCGGTCCGGCCGGAGCGGGAGACGTGCTCCTCGCCGGGCAGTTCGGCGACCATGGCCGCCAGTTCGGCGGTGTTCACCAGGTTTCCGTTGTGCCCGAGGGCCAGCGAACCGTGCACGGTCGCCCGGAAGGTCGGCTGGGCGTTCTCCCAGACCGAGGAACCGGTGGTCGAGTAGCGGGCGTGTCCGACGGCGATATGCCCGTGCAACGACCCCAGCGAGGCCTCGTCGAAGACCTGGGAGACGAGTCCCATGTCCTTGAAGACGAGAATCTGGGAGCCGTTGCTCACTGCGATGCCCGCGGATTCCTGACCGCGGTGCTGCAGGGCATAAAGGCCGAAGAACGTGAGCTTGGCGACCTCCTCGCCGGGAGCCCAGACACCGAAGACGCCACACGCGTCCTGGGGGCCTTTCTCGCCGGGAAGAAGATCGTGGTTGAGTCTTCCGTCACCACGTGGCACGCCTTCGAGTCTAGGGCAGTTGGCACAGGCTTCCGGAACGCGGGACTGCGGGTTTGTCCGGTCCTCGCGGAGTAACGCGCGTAGACAAAACCCCTTACGGGCTGGGGATTTCGGGTGGGGGGAATTCCGGCGGGTGGCGGTTGGCCTTGCGGTTCGCGCCTGTTGGGGAGTTCGGTGCGCAGTTCCGTGTGTGGAACGGTGGTTGTCGGGGCGGGCTCGAACGTGAGCCTGCTCACCCGGGGTTCAGCCGGGGTTCACGCGGCGGGCCCCCTCCTCGGCGGCCTTCGCGCGGGTCTTCGCGGGGGTCTTCGCGCGGGCATTCGTACGGGTCTTCGCGCGCGTCCTCACGCGGCCGGCAGCAGCAGCCCCCAGGCGCCCGGGTGCACCGTCCAGGTCCGGGCGCGGACCGGGCCGACCGGGTGGCCGTCCGCCTCGTAGCCGAAGCCGCGGCCGACCACCGAGACGCTCGCGGCCCGGGCGCGCACGAGCGCCCCCGGCGCGCGGACCACCACCTCCAGCACGCCCTCGGCGTCCTCCCCGGCGCCCTCGGTGTCCCCGCCGCCACCCGGCAGGGTCAGCTGCACCAGTCGGACCGGCCGGTGCACGTCCGCGAGCAGCCGGCCGTCCGCCTCGACCCGGACCCGGGGGCTGCAATCGACGGCCTCCGAGGCGAGTGCGTTCGCCTGCTCAGCCGCAGCCAGTTTCGCCCATAGCGAACGCCAGCCACCCGGACGACCCACCAACCGGCGGGTACCGCCACCGGTGATCCGCACCCCGCCCAGCGCCACCCCGCCACCGTCGTCCACCAGCAGGTCGAAGGTGCGCGGCGCGCCCGAGAGCACCGCGCGCGCGGCCCGTACCGGCTCCCCCGGCACGCCGAGCGCACGGGCCGTCGTCAGCTCCTCCGTGCGCCCTACCGGAACCATGCCCACCGGATCCGCGCCCAGCTCAC
Organism: Kitasatospora sp. NPDC018058; assembly: GCF_044327205.1. Taxonomy (NCBI): domain Bacteria; kingdom Bacillati; phylum Actinomycetota; class Actinomycetes; order Kitasatosporales; family Streptomycetaceae; genus Kitasatospora; species Kitasatospora sp. NPDC018058. The sequence continues at coordinate 18,661 of NZ_JBIRFA010000002.1, forward strand.
GGTGGCGATGCAGTGCCTGCAGCACCCGCTGCAGGGCGAGATCGGAACCGATCACCACCGGTCGCCGCCGACCCCGGTGCGAAAGCACCCGGTCGAGTTCGGACGGGCTCTCCGGATAGGCCACCTTGACGTCCGTACCCCCGCAGAGCACGTCCTTCGCGATCCGCACCGACTCGCCGTCGGTCCGCCGGGCCACCGGGTCGAGGAGCAGCAGGATCGGCTCGGGGCCGCTGGTTGCAGGCGTGGACAGGGACGACACGACCGGTCCTTCCTCAGGTAATCTCTCGGTGCAAGAGCCCCTTGCGCCATTGCGCCAGGGGCTTCGTCTATCTCGGGGCAGACAGCGGCCTACGCAGGATGCCCCAACCGGAAGGGGTGTACGCCTGTGCCGGCACTCGTGCTCGTTGGCGCTCAGTGGGGAGACGAGGGCAAGGGGAAGGCCACCGACCTCCTCGGCGGCTCCGTCGACTACGTCGTCCGCTACCAGGGCGGCAACAACGCCGGTCACACGGTGGTCATCGGCGACCAGAAGTACGCCCTGCACCTGCTCCCCTCCGGCATCCTCAGCCCGAACGTCACGCCGGTCATCGGCAACGGCGTCGTGATCGACCCGGCCGTGCTGCTCTCCGAGCTGGCCGGCCTGAACGAGCGCGGCATCGACACCTCCAAGCTGCTGATCTCGGGCAACGCCCACCTGATCACGCCGTACCACCGCACCCTGGACAAGGTCACCGAGCGCTTCCTCGGCAAGCGCCGGATCGGCACCACCGGCCGCGGCATCGGCCCGACCTACGCGGACAAGATCAACCGCGTCGGCATCCGGGTCCAGGACCTGTTCGACGAGTCGATCCTGCGCCAGAAGATCGAGGCGGCGCTGCACGACAAGAACCAGATCCTGGTCAAGCTGTACAACCGCCGCACCATCCCGGCCGACCTGGTGGTCGAGGAGTACCTGGGCTACGCGGAGAAGATCAAGCCCTTCCTCGCCGACACCACCCTCGTCCTGGACGAGGCGCTCAAGGCGAACAAGGTCGTCCTGCTGGAGGGCGGCCAGGGCACCCTGCTCGACGTCGACCACGGCACGTACCCCTTCGTGACCTCGTCGAACCCGACCGCGGGCGGCGCCTGCACCGGCGCCGGCATCGGCCCCACCAAGATCGACCGGGTCATCGGCATCCTCAAGGCCTACACCACCCGCGTCGGCTCCGGCCCGTTCCCGACCGAGCTGTTCGACGAGGACGGCGAGGCGCTGCGCCGCATCGGCGGCGAGCGCGGTGTCACCACCGGCCGCGACCGCCGCTGCGGCTGGTTCGACGCCGTCATCGCGCGCTACGCGACCCGGGTCAACGGCCTCACCGACTTCTTCCTCACCAAGCTCGACGTGCTGACCGGCTGGGAGCAGATCCCGGTCTGCGTCGCGTACGAGATCGACGGCAAGCGGGTCGAGGAGCTCCCCTACAACCAGTCGGACTTCCACCACGCCAAGCCGGTCTACGAGACGCTGCCGGGCTGGAACGAGGACATCAGCAAGGCGAAGACCTTCGCCGAGCTGCCGAAGAACGCCCAGGCGTACGTGAAGGCGCTGGAGGAGATGTCCGGCGCGCCGATCTCCGCCATCGGCGTCGGCCCGGGCCGGGACGAGACGATCCAGATCAACTCGTTCATCTGAGCCTGAGCGCCGTCCGAGCCTGAGCGCCGTCCGAGCGCTTCGAGGGCCCCGTGGGATTCGTCCTGCGGGGCCCTTCGCTTCGACCTTCGGACTTATTTGCACTAGTTCAAAGATCCATTGCATCTAGTGCAGAGTCACGCTACGTTCGGATCATGACCGCGAAGCTGCCCGCACCCGTCACCCTCACCGGCCGCCACATCCGCCTGGAGCCGCTGGAGCGCCGCCACCTCGCCGACCTGTGGGCCACCGTCGGCTCCGAGCCCGAGGTCTGGCGCTGGACCATGAACCTCCCGCCCGCCTCGGAGGAGGAACTCGGCAGGATCCTCGACGCCCGCATCGCCGAGGCGGCCGAGGGGGAATCGGTGCACTTCGCCGCCGTCGACCTCGCGAGCGGCACCGCCGTCGGCATCACCGGCTACCACGACTTCAGCACGAAGGACGAGTCCGTGGAGATCGGCGGCACCCTGTACGCCCGCTCGGTCTGGCGCACCGCGGTCAACACCGAGGCCAAGCTGCTGCTGCTCACCCACGCCTTCGAGGACCTCGGCATGGGCCGCGTCTTCTGGAAGACCGACGCCCTCAACGAGCGCTCCCGCAACGCGATCCTGCGCCTCGGCGCCCAGTTCGAGGGCGTCCTCCGCCGCCACCGGCTCCGCCCCACCGGCACCTGGCGCGACAGCGCCTACTTCTCGATGCTCGCGGACGAGTGGCCGGCCGCCAAGTCCCGCCTGACGGAACGCCTTTCGCGCGGGTGAGGGATGGTCAGGCCACCGGGAGGGCGGTCAGGGTCTTCTTGAGCCAGACGAAGAGGAACGTGCCGTTGGCGGCCAGTTGGCAGCTCTCCAGGGTCCGTTCGTCCGCCGTGCCCGGCTGGTAGGTCGGGTCGGTGAAGATCCACCGGAGGCGGCCGGTCGTGATGTCGATGGCGTGGACGCACGGTTTGCCCGCCTCCCCGGGGGTGGTCGACCCGGCGACGTAGAGGGTGCTCTTGACCAGGACCATGTCGACGTTCCAGTTGGGGTACCCGGGGGTCGCGCAGGTCCAACGGGGCTTTCCGGTGGCCGCGTCGCAGGCGGTGATGCTCTGGGAGCCGTCGTTCAGGTACACCGTGCCACCGGCCACCAGGAGCTTGCCGATCCGCCCGTGCTCGCTGTCGAGGCGCCACACCTGCTTGCCATCGGCCAGGTTGACCGCCTGGAGGTGGTAGCCGTCCACGGCACAGTAGGCGCGCTGGTCGTCGCACCACACCGGCCACGAGGCCTTGCTCCCGGTCTCAACCCGCCACAGGCGCTTGCCGTCGACGGTGCTGCGGGCGACCACCGCGAACTTGTTGTCCAGGTGCAGCAGGGTGGTGCCGCTGACCACGCCGACGTGGTCTTGGAGCGCGGCGTACGGGTCGCCCCCGACTTCCCGGTCCTCCTGGTACCAGAGCCGACTGGAGAGATCGTGTTTGAAGGCCACCAGTCCCGGGGTGTCGGTGGCGGCGCCCCCGCTGCCGGTCCTCACCGTGGCGAAGACCGCCTGTTCGGTCGCGGCGAGGAGGGCATTGATCTCGACCGTCCTGCCCCCGCCGAGGTCGGTGGACGCGGCATAGCTCGCCGAACCGTCTTCCGGTGCGATCCGCTCAAGCTTGGCACTCGCCTCGTACAGGTCGCCCCCGCCCACCAGGTAGCTGGCGCTCGACGTGTGCTGCCAGGCCGTGACACCGAGGTTGGCGTCCACGCCGAAGGTGTCGTCGGCCCGGAGGACGACCCGGTCGCCCACCACCAGCGGCGGACGCAGCCCCGAGTACTTGCCCTCGGTGGCCATGGTCCAGGCCGGCTTCGGCGCCGCCGGGAGGCTCGGGCCGACCGAGGGACTCCCGCCCGGGGTGCTGCCGCCCGGGGTGCCGCCACCCGGCTTGTCGGGGCGAGTGAGGGCCCACGTCGTTCCGCCGACGGCGGCGGTGGCGGCGAGGGCGCCGCCGGCCAGGAGGAAGCGGCGGCGGGAGGGGCGGGGCGGGGTCGGGGCGTTCAGCTGAGTGGGGACATACGTGGGTGCCGGGCCGTAGGGGACGTGCGGGACCGCCGGGGGCGCCGGGGTCCGAAGAGGGGCCTCCAGGTTCATCACCGCGGCCGCGTGGCGGGCCAGGGCGGCGGCGACCGGGGCGGGGAGCCATTCGGTGGCGGGGGCGCCGGTGGCGAGCCAGGCGCGCAGGTGGGCCGGGAGGGGGCGCAGGGCCGGGTCCTTGCGGAGGCAGTGCTCCAGGATGGCGCGCAGGGCGGGTGGGACGTCGGTGAGGTCGGGTTCCTCGTGCACCACCTTGTAGAGCTGGGCGGCGACGCCGGAGGCGCTGTCGAAGGGACCGTGGCCGGTCGCCGCGAAGACCAGGACGGAGGCGAGCGAGAAGACGTCGCCGGGGGCGCCGGTCGGACGGCCGGAGGCCTGCTCGGGGGACATGAAGCCGGGCGAGCCGACCACGATGCCGGTCTGGGTCATGCTGTCGCCGTCCATCGCGCGGGCGATGCCGAAGTCGATCACCCGGGGGCCGTCGGCGGCGAGCAGCACGTTGGAGGGCTTGAGGTCGCGGTGGACCAGCCCGGCGCCGTGGATCGCCTCCAGGGCCTCGGCCAGCCGGGCGCCGAGCGCCCGGACCGAGGGTTCGGGCAGCGGCCCGTGCTCGTGCACGGCTTCGGTGAGCGAGGGGCCGAGCACGTACGCGGTGGCGAGCCAGGGGGTGGGGCCGTCCGGGTCGGCGTCGGTGACAGGTGCGGTGTAGGCGCCGTCCACGGCCCGGGCGGCGGCTACCTCGCGGCGGAAGCGGACCCGGAACTCGTGGTCCTGGGCCAGTTCGGGGCGGACCACCTTGACCGCCACGGTGCGTCCGCCGGCGGACCGGGCCAGGTGCACCTGCCCCATGCCGCCGGCCCCGAGCCGGGCGATCAGGCGGTACGGGCCGACCGCCTCCGGGTCAGTGCTGTGCAGCGGCTCCATCTGTTCCCCCCGGCTCCCCCGACGAACGCCCCTGTCGGCATCGCCGGTGATCGTACGACAGCGGAGGGTCGGCAGGTTCGGGGCGGGTGCCCGGGCCCGGGCCGGGGGTTATTTCCGCTCGCTGGGAACGGAATGGCGGGGGGTGAAGTCGCGCTTTGCGGGGCGGGGCAACCGGGGTCGCATGTTGACCAGCCAGACCAGCCAGCCGACGAAGAGGACGGCGAGGAGGAGGGTGGACAACCCGGCGACCAGGAGGGCGTTCACCGGGTTGCGGAAATGCGGTGGGGAAGGGGGCGCGGAAGGCGGATAGGCGAGGAAAGGGGCACGGCTGTCTCCGGTCGGTGATGTCGAACGCCCTGACCATGCATCTGATGTGTCATCACGATTGATCGGCAGGGCTGATTGGCGACTTGGCGACTGTTTAGGCGACAACAAGTCAGCGAGTGACACGGACGACCATAGAGTCAGGGTGCCAGAGTTGCTACCGAGCGAGTGAACGTTCACTCCATCGTGGGGTATCCCCCGTTTCGCTAGCTCGGGCCCGGTGTCCACGGCACACTTCACCGGAAGCATCGACCGTAGCCTCGATCCGGAGAAGAGAGTCATGCCACCCCGCTTGTCGCCGACCGTGCGCCAGCAGCGCCTCGGGATCGAGCTGCGCAAGATGCGCGAACGCGTGGGCGTGACGCCCAAAAGCCTGGCCGCCACGATCGGCACCGACCTGCCCAAGATCTCCCAGATGGAGAACGGGAAGTCGGGCATCAGCGCCGAGCGGCTGCGGGTCTGGGCGAGCACCTGCGGCTGTGCCGACGGCCCGTACCTGGACGGGCTGCTCGCGATGACGCAGGACCGGCGGAAGTACTGGTGGGACGGCTACCGGGGCCGGATGCCGAGCGGGATCATCGACATCGCGGAGATGGAACACCACGCGGTCTCGCTGTCCATCCTGAACAGCACCTTCGTCCCCGGCCTGCTGCAGACCCCGGCGTACGCGGCCGCGGTGTTCGAGCGCCTCCCCTCGCACGTCCGGGAGGAGGCGGAGGCCCGGATGGCATTCCGGATCCGGCGCCAGCAGATCTTCGTCGACCACCCGAAGCCGTACAGCGCGATCCTGCACGAATCCGCGCTGCGGATGCAGTTCGGCGGTCCGGAAGTGCTGCGCGAGCAGTTGCAGAGCCTGCTGGAGAATTCCGAACGACCGGGGCTGGACATCCGGGTGATCCCGTTCAGCGTCCCCACCTACACCGGGTCCGGCGAGAGCCTTTATCTCGCCCGCGGGCCGGTCCCGGAGCTGGACACCGTCCAGATCGACCTCTCCCACGGTCCGAAGTTCGTGCACACCGAAGCCGAATTGGACTCCTACCGCCGGATCAAGGAGAAGACCGCGGCGATCGCGCTCGGGACGGAAGGGTCCCGGGACTTCATCCGGGCCTTACTGAAAGACTTCTCATGAACATATGGCTGAACGTGTGGCACAAGTCGTCGGCCAGCGGTGAGAGCACCGACTGCGTCGAGGTCAGAGCGGCGGGCGGGCTGGTGGAGATCCGCGAGTCGGACCGCCCCGAGGCGATCGTGCGGACGACGCCGCGCAAGTGGGCGGCGTTCGTCCGCGGGGTGAAGGACGGGGAGTTCGACCGGTACGCCGACTTCACCCGGCCGTGAGGCCGACGCCGTACGACGCGGCCGCTGCGCGGGCCCCTACGGCGGTAGGCTTGGCAGCCCACAGTGGACCCCTGCGCCTGGCACAGCACTCCGGGTGGGGTGCGCGTGCGGGAGAAATCGGAGCATCCGAGGATGGCTCGCCACCTGATCACCAGCGCCCTTCCGTACATCAACGGGATCAAGCACCTGGGCAACATGGTCGGGTCCATGCTCCCGGCGGACGTCTACTCCCGCTACCTGCGCCAGCGCGGCCACGAGGTGCTCTACATCTGCGCCACCGACGAGCACGGCACGCCCGCCGAGCTGGCCGCGCAGGAGGCCGGGCTACCGGTCGCCGAGTTCTGCGCCCGGGCGCACGACGCGCAGAAGGCGGTGTACGACGGCTTCGGGCTCTCCTTCGACCACTTCGGCCGCAGCTCCTCGGCGCAGAACCGGGAGATCACCCAGGAGATCGCCCGCGAGCTGCAGCGCAACGGCTTCATCGAGGAGCGCTCGGTCCGCCAGGTGTACTCCAACGCCGACGGCCGCTTCCTGCCGGACCGCTACATCGTCGGCACCTGCCCGCACTGCGGCTACGACAAGGCGCGCGGCGACCAGTGCGAGAACTGCACCCGGGTGCTCGACCCGACCGACCTGCTGGAGCCGCGCTCGGCGATCAGCGGCAGCTCCGACCTGGAGGTCCGGGAGACCCGGCACCTGTTCCTGCTGCAGTCGAAGCTGACCGAGGAGGTCGAGCAGTGGATCGCCGCCAACGGCGACGACTGGCCGGTGCTGGCCTCCTCGATCGCCCGCAAGTGGCTGACCGAGGGCCTGCAGGACCGCTCGATCACCCGTGACCTGGAGTGGGGCGTCCCGGTGCCGGCCGACGTGTGGCCCGAACTGGCCGCCGAGGGCAAGGTGTTCTACGTCTGGTTCGACGCCCCGATCGAGTACATCGGCGCCACCAAGGAGTGGGCGGACGCCGCCCCGGCCGGGCACCTGCGGGACTGGAAGTCCTGGTGGTACGAGGCCGACCGGACCGTCCGCTACACCGAGTTCATGGCCAAGGACAACGTCCCGTTCCACACCGTGATGTTCCCGGCGACGATCCTCGGCTCGCGCCGCCCGTGGAAGAAGGTCGACTACGTCAAGGCCTTCAACTGGCTGACGTACTACGGCGGGAAGTTCTCCACCAGCCAGAAGCGCGGCATCTTCACCGACGTCGCGCTGGAGCTGCTGCCGGCCGACTACTGGCGCTACTTCCTGATGGCGCACGCGCCCGAGTCGGACGACTCCAGCTTCACCTGGGACCTCTTCGCCTCGGTGGTCAACAAGGACCTCGCCGACACCCTCGGCAACTTCGTCAACCGGGTGCTCTCCTTCAGCCGCAAGCGCTTCGGCGACGACGTCCCCGGCGGGCGCCCGGCGGGCGAGGCCGAGCATCGCCTCGGCGAGCAGATCGCCGCCCTGCTGGCCGAGTACGAGGCCCAGCTGGACGCGCTCAACTTCCGCAAGGCGGCGCAGAGCCTGCGCGCGCTGTGGAGCGCGGGCAACGCCTACCTGGACGAGAAGGCGCCCTGGCTGCAGGTGAAGACCGACCCGGAGGCGGCGGCGCTGACCCTGCGGACGGCGATGAACCTGATCCACCTGTACGCGGTGGTCTCCGAGCCGTTCATCCCGACCGCGGCGGCGGCCATGCGCGGCGCCTTCGCCCTGCCCGAGGACTCGCCGGCGGCCACCCGTACCTGGGTCGGCGCGGAGGACGCGCGGGCGCTGGACCTGATCCCGGTGGGGACGGCGTTCACGGTGCCGCCGGTGCTGTTCGCGAAGATCACGGACGAGGACCTGGCGGCCTGGACGGCGCGCTTCGGCGGCGCCGACAGCTAGTCGAGGGCTGATCGAAGGTTGATCGAGGGTTGATCGAGGGTTGATCGAGGGCTAGGACGACGAACAGGCAGGGCCAGGGGAGCTCCCCGGGCCCTGCCTGCCGCTTGCCGCACTCAGCCGAGCAGGTCCAGCGCGCTGGTCCCGGCCAGATCGTACGCCCCGGCGAGGAGCAGGAGCAGCAGGGACGCCAGCGTCAGGGCGGTGTAGTGCAGCCGCCCGGGGACGCCCCACCAGCGGCGGCGCCAGGCCAGCACCGCGCAGACCAGCAGCGGCGCGGTCAGCGCCAGGGCGGTCAGCACCAGCGCCGGGACGACGGTCAACAGCGGCGAGTCGGCCAGGAACAGCGCCTGGTTGAGCGCGTTGGGGTCCGCGGTCAGCAGGGCGAAGCAGGCGGTGGCGGCGAGCAGCAGGGTGCCGAGGGCCGCGCCGAGCAGCCGTACGGCCGGCTGGCCTGCCCGGCCCCGGCGGCGCACCAGTCGCACCAGCGCGCCGACCGTCCAGCCGAGCAGGGTCAGGGCGAGCACGGCCAGGCCGGCCAGGGCGGTGATCCGGTGCAGGCCGGGGGCCTGGTACCAGGCGATGGTCGGATCGGCGTCGGTCAGCAGGGCCGTCACCGCGCCGTCGGCGCCGGTTCGGAAGGCGATCCGCCCGGTACCGCCGACCTGCTGGAACAGGCCGGGCTCGATCTGCTCCCAGTGGGTCTCCTCGGCCTCCGGGTCCCGGGTGACCGGGCCGGTGACGGTGAGCCGGCCGTCGCCGGCGGTGACGTGCAGCGAGCCCATCAGGGCGGCGGGGACCCGGCCGCCGCCAAGGAGTTGCTCGCCGAAACCCGCCAGGCCTCCGCAGCCGCGCTCAACGAGCTGCGCGACCTGGTCCGCGGCATCCACCCGCCGGTCCTGGCCGACCGCGGACTGGCCGACGCGGTACGGGCGTTGGGCATGGACAGCCCGCTGGACGTGACCGTGGTCGCCGAACTGCCGGGCCGGGCCGAGGCGCCGGTCGAGTCGGCCTTCCACTTCGCCGTCTCGGAGGCGCTGACCAACGCCGCCAAGCACTCCGGCGCCGAGCATGTGGACGTCCAACTCTGGTACCAGGACGGCCTGCTGAAGGCCCAGGTCATCGACGACGGGAGGGGTGGCGCCGACCCCTCGCGCGGCACCGGGCTGCGCGGCCTGGAACGGCGGCTTGCCACCTTCGACGGAGTCCTGGCCGTCCACAGCCCGCTCGGCGGCCCCACGACCCTGACCATGGAGCTGCCGTGCGAGTTGTCCTCGCCGAGGACCTCTTCCTCCTGAGGGACGGTCTGGTCCGGATGCTGCAGGCCTACGACTTCGAGGTCGTGGCCGCGGTCGACACCGGGCCGGACCTCCTGCAGGCCCTCCTCACCGAGCGCCCGGACATGGCCGTGGTCGACGTACGGCTGCCCCCGACGTTCACCGACGAGGGCCTCCAGGCGGCGCTGGCGGCACGGCGGCAGATCCCCGGGCTGCCGGTGCTGGTGCTGTCCCAGTACGTCGAGCAGCTCTACGCCAAGGAGTTGCTCGCCGACGGCAGCGGCGCGATCGGCTACCTGCTGAAGGACCGCGTCTTCGACCCCGACCAGTTCGTGGAGGCGGTCCAGCAGGTGGCGGCGGGCGGCACCGCACTGGATCCTCAGGTGATCGCCATGCTGGTCAGCAGCACCGAACGGCGCAAGCCGCTGGACCGACTGACGCCCCGTGAGCGCGAGGTGCTGGAGCTGATGGCGGAGGGGCACTCCAACGCGGCGATCGCCGAGCGGATGGTGATCACCGAACGGGCGGTGAAGAAGCACACCGCCAACATCTTCCTCAAGCTCGACCTGCCGCCCTCCGAGGAGGACCACCGCCGGGCGCGGGCGGTGCTGGCCTTCCTGGAGGTCACGTCCTGAGCGGTCCGGCCGTCTCCTCCGCCACCCAGGCCAGGTAGCCGGGGCTGCCGGAGACCACCGGCACGGCGATCACCTCGGGCGTCGCGTACGAGTGCCGCCCGGCGATGAACCCGGCCAGGCGGTCGGCGAGTTCGGCCCGGGTCTTGAGGTCGATCCGCCACTCCTCGGCGTCCTGCACCTCGGCGTCCCACCAGTACACCGACCGGACGGGGTACACCTGCGCGCAGGCCGCCAGGCGCTCCCGCACCACGGCGGCGGCGAGGGAGCGGGCCTGCTCCTCGCTCTCGTGGGTGGTGGTCACCACGACGAAGCCCTGCTGGTTCGCTGTCATGCCCCGACGGTAGCGGGCGCTCGGGCGGTGTCCCGGAGCCGCGACGGCGGCGGGAGCCCGGACGGCAGGCCCGGCAGCAGCCCGGAGCCCCACCGCCGCGGCCTCGGAAGCACGGCGACGGGGCGGCTCGGGTGCCCGCGGGCCCGGAGTCAGGGCCGGCGGGCGGTGTGGACGGTCATGGCGGAGAGGTAGAAGGCGTCCGGGCGGTTCAGGATGCCGGTGGGGGCGTCCTCGACGAGGAGGGCCTCCACGGTGGCGCGGTCCTCCGGGATGAGCGCCTCGGCCAGCTGGTCGTGGCGGCGGCGGAGCTGGGTGTGCAGGTACTCCCGGACGGGACGGGCGAGCGGCGCCGGGTGGTCGACCAGGAAGGTGCGGGTGCCGCTGGGGACCAGTCCGGCCCGGCGCAGCATGGCCGGCCAGTCCTCGATCTCCTCGGTGGTGTCCGGCAGTTCGGCGCGCATGGCGCTGAAGCCGTCCTCGTGGGCCGCGTCCAGCCGGGCCTGGAAGCCGGGCCGGCCGAGGCCGAAGTCCCGGGGCAGGAAGCGCGGCGGCAGGCCGCTCTCGGCGACGGCCAGCAGGCCGCCGGGCCGCAGCCGCGCGCCCAGAGCGGTGAGGGCGGCCTGCTGGTCGCCGAGGTGGTGGATCGCGTTGCCGGACCAGATCAGGTCGGCCTCGCCGAGCTTCTCGAACTCGGCGGGCAGGTCGGCCTGTTGGGTGCCCAGCCGACCGCCGGAGCGGGTCCGGGCGCGCTCCAGCAGGGCGGTCGACTGGTCGACGGCGACCACCTCGGCCGCCGGGAAGACCTCGGCGAGCAGCCCGGCGATCACCCCGGGACCGCTGCCGACGTCGAGGACCCTCCGTACGCCGTCTCCGCCGGACGGGCCGGACAGGATGGACAGGCCGGACAGCCAGCGCGCGGCCTCGGTGACGGCTCCGGCGCGCAGGTCGGCCTCCTGCTCCAGGTGCGCCGCGAGGGCGTCCCAGTCCAGGTCGGCGGCGGGGACGTGGACGTGGCCGTGTCCGTGGTGGTGGCCGTGCTGATGGCCGTGGCCGTGCTGGTGCTGGTCCTGGTGCTGGTGCGAGGACATGGCCTCTCCTCCCGGGTGGTGGGTCGTGGGGTTGTCAGTGGGTCGACGGAAGCTTCCCGCTCAGGCGGGTACGGCGGCGTCGGACGCGCGGCCCCGCCGATCGGCGAGGAGGGCGACCGCCCGCTCGACCTCCTCCGCCGCGAGGTCGTGGTCCAGCGCGAATGCGGCGGCCGCGCCCATCCCGGCGGCGGTGACCACCTGGGCGCGCGGGTCGGCGACGTTGCCGACCGCCCAGACGCCGGGCCCGGCCCAGCACCAGGGCGGCGCTCAGGCCCGCCGCGCCCGCGCCGACCACCACCACCACGTCGTAGCGCTCCGTCGTCCTCGTCTCACTCATGGCGCTCACCTCCATCGCCAGGCTGCGACCGACCATCCCGTGTCGGCAAGCTTTGTTGCCATCTCAGCAAACACCTCCTCTCACTCCGCGGTCCGCCGCCAGTACGAGCGGGCCGCCACCGCCAGCGCCACGCCGTACCCGGCGAAGGCGCACGCCCCGACCCAGCCCACCTGCAGCGCCTGCTCGGCCGTGGCGAGCTCGCCCTGCCGGATGCCGAACACCCCGACCGCGCACAGCGCCAGGTAGCCGATCCCGACCAGCCCGTACGGCACCAGCGTGGCCGCGCCGATCAGCGCCGGGGTGAGCGGCAGCCACCGCGGGACACGACGGCCGCGCAGCGGCAGGGTCCAGCGCGGGAACACCTGCCCCCACGGCCGCACCAGCCCCCAGAGCAGGAACACCCCGATCGCCGCCAGCAGCACCGTGCCGTCCAGCCCCCAGCGCTCCAGGGCGAGCCAGAGCCCGGAGGAGCCGTTGTGCACATAGCCGGCGTACATCTGGTCGCCGCTGATCCCGGCGAAACTGCCGCCGAAGGCCCAGATCAGCTTCATCACCACATACGGAACGAAGGCCAAAGTCCCAGCCCAGGCCGTGAGTTGGACCGTGGCCGGGGCCGACGACGGGGCGGGGGGAGCCGCCGCTCGGACGACCGGCCGCCGGGCCCGGGCGGCACCGGCCAGCAGCAGCGTCCCGACCGCCGCCAGCGCCTTGTGCACCGCGTCCGGGACGCTGTCCACGCTCTGCCCGAACATCAGCGTCACCACATCCATCAGCAGGCTCCAGGCCGCCACCGCGGCCAGCCCGCACAGCAGCCACAGCACCCCCGTCAGCCACCGCACCGGCCCCAGCCGTACCGCCGCCCACCCGGCCACGGCCGCCGCCAGGCCCACCCCGGCGACCACCCACCCCGACCAGGAGGCGCCCCACAGCTCGGTCCCGCTCAGCGCACAGCCCAGCCCGAACGCGCCGTAGCCGACGCCCCAACCGGCCGCCGCCCGACCGTTCCCGACCCACCCCTGCTTCGTCATGGCCCCAGGCTCGCCCGCGCCGCCGCACCCCGGCGTCCGTCGGAACGACGATCCGGCTCCCCCGCCCGAGGGACCCACGGCAGGCCCTTGCCTTGGAGTGCACTCCAACTCCTAGCCTCTGACGCACCACCGCATCACCGACCCACCACCAGGGGGAGCACCACCATGCGCTACCGCGTCCTCGGCGGCACCGGCATCGAGGTGAGCGCCTACTGCCTCGGCACGATGATGTTCGGCGCGATCGGCAACCCGGACCACGACGACTGCGCCCGGATCGTCAACGCCGCGCTCGACCGGGGCATCAACTTCGTCGACACCGCCGACATCTACTCGGCCGGCGAGTCCGAGGAGATCGTCGGCAAGACGCTGGCCGCCCGCGGCGACCGGGACGACATCGTGCTCGCCACCAAGGCGCACTTCCCGATGGGCGAGGGCCGCAACCGGGGCGGCAACTCCCGGCGTTGGATCGTCCGCGAGGTCGAGGAGAGCCTGCGCCGACTGCGCACCGACCGGATCGACCTCTACCAGATCCACCGGCCGGACCACACCACGGACATCGAGGAGACCCTCTCCGTCCTCGGCGACCTCGTCCGGGCCGGCAAGATCCGCGCCTTCGGCTGCTCGACCTTCCCCGCCGAGCAGATCGTGGACGCCCACCACGTCGCCGAGCGCCGCGCCCTGCCGCGCTTCCGCACCGAGCAGCCGCCGTACTCGCTGCTCGCCCGCGGCGTGGAGCGGGACGTGCTGCCGGTGGTGCAGCAGCTCGGGATGGGCGCGCTGACCTGGGGCCCGCTGGCCGGCGGCTTCCTCACCGGCCGCTACCGCAAGGGCCTGGAGATCGACCTCACCCGCGGCCGCGCCGCCATCAACCCGGGCCGTTTCGACCCGGCGCTGCCCGCCACGGCCGCCAAGCTGGACGCGGTCGAGGCCTTCACCGAGCTCGCCGAGGAGCTCGGCCGCACCCTGCCCGAGCTGGCCGTGGCCTTCCCGCTGGCCCACCCCGCGGTCACCTCGGTGATCCTCGGCCCGCGCACCATGGAGCAGTTGGACTCCGCTCTCAAGGGCGCCGACCTGGTCCTGGACGATGCCGTCCTGGACCGGATCGACGCCATCGTGCCGCCCGGCACGAACCTCTACCAGGCCGACGGCGCCTGGCAGCCGCCGGCCCTCACCACCCCGGCCCTGCGCCGCCGCCCGGCCGCCGAGCGCTCGGCGGGCTGACGCTCGACGGGCTGACGCCCAGCGGGCTGGGGGCGGGCCTGGAGCGGCTCACCCCCTCGGCGCGGCGAAGCAGTGGATCAGGACCGTACGGCCGGAGGCCCACCGCTGTTCGCCGCTGCCGAGCAGGGTCCAGCCCAGACGGCGGTAGAGGGTCACGGCGGCGGTGTCGGTGGCGAGCACGTCGAGCACGGGGTGCAGCCCGAGCGCCCGCGCGTGCACCACGGCGCTCGCCAGCAGTCGGGCGCCGGTCCCGTGGCCACGCGCCGCCGGAGCGACGTACAGGCGGCCGATCACGGCGGTCAGTTCGGGGCGCCCGCCGGTCCGCAGGCTCCACAGTCCGGGGGCGACATCACCCGGGGCACTGCGGGAGATTCCGACGTGCCCGGCGATCCGGCCCCCCGCCTCGGCGACCCAGGCGGCCAGCAGGCCGTCCGGGGTGAGCCAGGCGGCGGGCCGCTCGGGCCAGTCGGCGGGGTAGCCGTCGACGGTGTGGACGTCGGCCAGCACCCGGACGCAGTCGGCGAGGTCGGCGGCGCGGCGTCGTCGGACCCCCACCCCCGCACCGGTCCGCCGAGAGCCGGACGCGACGACGTTGGCGCGTTCTTCAAGGTCATCCATGCCGGTACGTTACCGGCCGCCCCTCACCGTCGCAGCAGGTCGACGACCCCGGTCAGGTCCTCCTCGCCGCTGCCGAGCTCCAACCGGCGCTCCATCAACCGGAAGTAGGGCTCCAACAGTTCGGGGCTCACCCCCTGCTCCTCGGCGGTGCGCAGCAGCGTGCCCTTGCCCGCGACCTGCATCGCCAGGTTGGACACCACGTCCTTGGTGTAGTCGCCGCTCTCCAGCTGCTCGGCGGTCTTGCCGATGGTCCGGGACATCGCGGTGACGTAGCCGCTGAGCAGCGGCGCGAGGTCGCCCGGCGCGACGGCCTCGTCGCGGATCAGCGCGAAGGCGTGCGCGACCCCGGCGAACATGCCGTACATCGCGCTGAGCAGCGCCACGTCGTGCAGCGCCGCGTACCCGGCGTCCCCGCCCACGTACCGGGTGTCGGCCGGGGCGGCGAGGGCCGCCCGGTGCTCCTCGAACAGCTCGGACGAGCCGCTGTAGAAGACGTACGGCCCGGCCGCCGGGACGCCGATCATCGGCGGGACGGCCATGATCCCGCCGTCCAGGTAGCGGGCGCCGCGCCGGTCGGCCCAGGTGGCGCGGGCGCGGGCCTGCTCGGGGGTGCTGGTGACCAGGTTGACCAGGTCCTTGCCGGCCAGGTCGGCGCCGGCCAGCGCCTGCTCCACGGAGGCGTCGTCCAGCAGGCAGACGACGACCAGCCGGTTCGCCGCGACGGCCTCGGCGGCGGTGGCGGCGACGGCTGCGCCGCGGACGGCGAGCGCGTCGGCGCGGGCGGCGGTGCGGTTCCAGACGGTCAGCGGGTGCCCGGCGGCGAGCCAGGCCTCGGCCAGCGCGGTGCCCATCGCACCGAGGCCGAGCAGGGTGAGCGGGGTAAGCGGGGTAAGCGGGGTCCGGTGGTCCTCAACTGTGTTCTGTGCCATGCCGATCAGCCTCTTCGCCGCTGCAGGAAACGATCAAGTACGCACTTCGAAGTGGGTGGTTACCCTGAAGTGAGCATCGAGGTCGGAAGGGGTGGGCATGGCAACCGTGCCGAGGCCGGGGGCGTACGTCTGCGGGATCGACGCCGCGATGGACGTGATCGGCGGCAAGTGGAAGGTGCTGATCCTCTGGGCCCTGGGCGAACGCCCGAGCTGCCGGTTCGGCGAACTGCGCCGACTGGTGCCGGGGATCACCGAGAAGGTGCTGGCCGGCCACCTGCGCGAGCTGGAGGCGGACGGCATCGTGCACCGGGAGGCGTACGACGAGGTGCCGCCCCGGGTCGAGTACGCGCTGACCGAGGCGGGGCGGCACCTCAACGCGGCGCTGAAGCCGCTGGGGGACTGGGGGCGGGAGCACGTCCTCGACGGGGCGCCGCACCCGGCGTAGCGCGTACCGCCACCACCGCACCCGGCGTGGGCGCGGTCAGGCGATCGCCGCCGAGACCACCGCCGCCACGGCCAGGTTGCAGCTGGCCGACACCCACACCGCCGGGTGCGGCTCCGGCTCGACCAGGATCGCGCCGAGCCTGCCCGGCGTCAGCAGGTCCACCAGCCAGAACGCGACGGCCATCAGCACCAGCCCGAGGACGCCGTAACAGGCCGTCGAGACCAGGCCCTTGGCGAAGTCGGCGTAGGTGTACACGATCGCGGTGAAGACGATGCCGCCGATGCCGAGCAGCGCGGAGCTGAGCAGCACGGCGGCGTTGCGGTTGCGCTCGACCCAGATCTGGTCGCCCAGCTTGCCGGGCGTCAGCAGGTCCACCAGGCCGACGCCGAGGAGCAGCAGCACCACCCCGAGGACGCCGTAGGCCGCCGCCGCGCCGAGCCCGTGCAGAATGTCGTTCATCGTGGTTCCAGCCCCCGGGTCCGCTCGCCGACCCCCGACCGGAATGGTCAAGGGCTGGCAAAAGATACTCCATGCGGGTGAGCGACGGGCCGGGAGCCGGAAGCCCGTCCGGAGGCCGGAAGCCTCAGTGCTCCTCCGCCACCAGGTGGTCCACGCAGGCCGCGACGGCCAGCAGCAGCCCGGTGTCCGCGCCGTCGGCGATCTCCACGCCGTAGGTGTCGCGGACCCGGAACCACGTGCGGGAGATCCGGGCGAGCTCGTCGCCGTGGTGGTTCTCGACCCGGTAGTCCTTGTCGATCAGATTCCCGTGGATCTTCAGCTCGCCGCCGGAGGCCAGCTCCACCAGGTACTTGTCCCGGAACGGGGTGAACAGCTTCTCCCGGACGGTCGCGATCACCTCGCCGTCGGCGTCCTCGATCTTCATCGCGTCGCGGACGGTGAGCATCTTCTCCTTCACCACCGCGACCACCCGCCCGTGCGAGTCCTTCAGCTCGAAGGTGTGCCGCAGCCGCAGCACCTTGCCGTCCACCAGGAAGGCCTTGTGCCCCCGGTCGTCCTCGATCCAGTAGTCGTCGCCGACCGCGAACAGCTTCTCCCTGACCAGGTACCGCACCACAGCCTCCTCCGTCGTCGGGTGTCGGTCCCCATTCGACCCGACCCCCCACCCGGCACGAAGCACCGCCGCGCGGCCGCGTTCAATACCGTCATGCGACCCGACCTCGACACCCCGCTGCGCAGCGAGCGCCTCGACCTGCTGCCGCTCGCCTCCGAACACGCCGACGAACTGACCGCCGCCCTCGCCGACCCCGCCCTGCACACCTTCACCGGCGGCCGCCCGGCCACCCCCGAGGAGATGCGCGCCCGCTGCGCCCGCCTGGCCGCCGGCTCCCCCGACCCCGCCGAGGTCTGGGGCAACTGGGTTCTGCGACTGCGCGCCGACAGCGCCCTGACCGGCTACGTCCAGGCCACCGTCCGCTCCGAAGCCTCCGAAGCCTCCGAAGCCTTTGAAGTCGAACTCGCCTGGGTGGTCGGCACCCCCTGGCAGGGCCGCGGCCTCGCCACCGAAGCCGCCCGCACCCTCCTCACCCACCTCACCGCCGCCGGCACCACCACCGTCGTCGCCCACATCCACCCCGACCACCACGCCTCGGCCCGCATCGCCCGCGCCCTCGGCCTACGCCCCACCCCTCACACCCAGGACGGCGAAATCCGCTGGCAGGCCGATCTTCCGCAGCCGTAGCATCCGAGCCCCACCGCCACCCGGAAGGCCCGAGGACGCCGGCCTTCACCTGCGCTGGCCCGAGGGCCTCGCACCCGCCGCCGAGGAGCTGGCCCGGCTGCTCGACATCACCTACGAAGCGCAGTCGCGGGCCTGGGGCCGGGCCACCGCCCCCGACGGCGGCAGCACCATGTGGGTCCGCATCTCCGCCGACCCCACCGACCGCATCGGGCCGTCCCCCGCCCCCGGCGGCACACCGGACCGGTTCGCGGAACGCCCCTACGACCACTGGCTCCACCTCACCCCCGCCGAACGCCCGCCGTACCCCGAGGACACCTTCGCCGTGCTCCGCGCCCACTGCGGCGCGGCCGTCGCCCGGCTGCGCCGCCACGGCCTGGTGGAGAGCGCCTTCGACATCGACGACCCAGCCGGCTACTGGACCTCCGCCCGCGCCGTCTTCGGCCCGGCACTCCCCACGGACGTCCTCCTGGACGTCCGCTGGGCCGCCGAGACCCCCACCACGCCGACCCTCCCGGCCGGCCTCACCCCCAACCTGCACCCCGCCCCCGCCGACCCCTCCCGGACCACCCGCCAGTGGCCCGCTGGCAGACCAGCGTCAGCATCCGTTGCGCTAAGTCGAGTTGGGTACCTCACAGCTTAGGCCGGCGCAGAGCAAGTGCCGCTAGGAGCATGAGATTTAGGACTTAAGGCGATCAGCCCGTGTGCTCAACTCGGATTATCAACTCAGCCCGTGCCCGCCCTCTTGGGCCGCACCACAGCGCCCCCAGTCCCGGTGCTCTCCCGAGACGGCCTGCACGTGGTACGCCGGGAACTCGAATGAGTGGACGGGAGCGCCTTCCCGCAAGCTGGACGCACTTCTTGGGCGGCCCGGGGCCGTACACCGTTCAGGACGACCAGGACGGCGATGAGCTGCCGCCCTTGGAGCCCGTCCCGGAATCGCCGACTATGGCCCGTCTGCGCCGAGACCTCGAACGGGTCAACTGGCTCTCCCGCTGGGGGATTTGATGGGACTCCTGACAGTGGCCAACACCGGGCGCTGCGGGTGCCCTCAGCGTGACAAGTGCGTGGAGCGTCTGAAACTGCCTGCCTTGCAAGGACAGTTCAAAGACGGCCAGAGACGCACGTGGACCGTGCTTGGCCGGGATCAGCTCGCCGACCCCACGACCGGTGATGTCCGGTGCACGGCGGTTCTGATTCGGCGCTTCGACGGCCGGAAGCCGGTCTACATGACGATCCGCTGCGCTGGCCCGAAGCACATCGAGAACGAGTACGAACGCAACCGTCCGGGGCGACCGCCGAGACTTCCGTTCGAGCCGGCTACGTCGGTGGATCAGTAGGCGCACCCCAACAAGCTCCCGGCCGTCACGGGTCGGGTTTCGGTCGACAAGGCTGCCGACCACCCTTCGAGAAAGGGAGAACAGATGCACGACGTACGCGCCCTACTCACCCCCGAGTGCTTCGAGGGTGTCACCGCAACGGTGATCGACAACGACCCCGGTATGGCTGCCAGCCACGCCGAACGCCTGGTTACCGAAGCGCTGAAGTTCGTGGCGGCTGCCGCCACGTTCCCCACCGTGAGCATCACCCCGTCCAAGCAGGTTGACGAGGGGTGGCACGCCCTCATCCTGCACACCCGCCCGTACGCCGGACTGTGCGACCGGCTCGGCGGATTCGTCCACCACTACCCCGAGCGCCCCGACCCGACGCGGCATGACCCGGACGTGCTCGCCCGAACCGCCGCTCTCATCGAGGAGGCCGGGTACACCCCCGACTACGAATTGTGGACGGGCCCGACCCGCGCACTGGTGGCCGTGGCCGCGAACTGCTCCCACACTCCCGCGCCCGGCGGGTGCGGACCCATCAACCCCGGCGCATGCGCGTCGCACTGCAATGGCGGAGGTGGTGGCGGGGGCGGCGAAGCCCACTAACCTGAGCCCCACCGAACGCGAAAGGGCGGGATCCATGGACGAGAACGAAGCCCAGCAGTTGGCCAGCACGCTTCGCCGCCTTGGCATCCGGGGGATCGTCTCCCCCGAGCAGCTGGACAACCCGGACGGGCAATGGCGGGTGTACGACAGCGCCGACCCTGCCACTCGGCAGGACATCACCGATGAGGTGCGAGCGGTGATCGCAGGCCGCTCACGTGATGCCGGTCCGACGCGAGGATTCGTTGTTCCCGTCCCACGCTGAGTAACGGCTCGAACCGGCCCCGTCCGTGCGCGCCCCCCGGCGCACGGACGGGGCTTCTTCTACGCCTCTTGACCTGCGGCAGCACCTACGACCTCCCGTCTCGGCACGCACCGGAATGCGAACACCGCCCGTGAGGTTTGATTGAGGCATGGCTTCTCGTGCACGTGTACGCGCCCCCGAGCTGGTCGGCGCAGGTGGATGGCTCAACACCGGTGGCAAGGATCTGTCGTTGGCAGACTTCCGAGGTCGCATTTTGGTACTAGACTTCTGGACCTTCTGCTGCATCAACTGTCTGCACGTCCTGGACGAGCTGCGGGAGGTGGAGGAGAAGCACCGCGACACCGTGGTGATCGTCGGAGTGCACTCGCCGAAGTTCGTGCACGAGGCCGACCACCAGGCCGTGGTGGACGCGGTGGCCCGGTACGAGGTGCACCACCCGGTGCTGGACGACCCGGCGCTGGCGACCTGGAAGCAGTACGCCGTCCGGGCCTGGCCGACGCTGGTGGTGATCGACCCGGAGGGGTACGTGGTCGCCCAGCACGCCGGTGAGGGGCACGCCCACGCGATCGCCCGGCTGGTCGAGGAGCTGGAGGCCGAGCACGCCGCCAAGGGCACGCTGCGCCGCGGCGACGGCCCGTACGTGGCGCCCGAGCCGACCGCCGGGGACCTCACGTTCCCCGGCAAGGCGGTCCGACTGCCGAGCGGCAACTTCCTGGTCGCCGACTCCGGCCACCACAGCCTGGTGGAGCTGGCCGAGGACGGCGAGACGGTGGTGCGCCGGATCGGTGACGGCCAGCGCGGCCTGGTGGACGGCACCAGCCCCCGGTTCAGCGAGCCGCAGGGCCTCGCGCTGCTTCCGGAGGGTTCCGACTACGACGTGATCGTCGCCGACACCGTCAACCACGCACTGCGCGGCGTCCGGCTGGCCGACGGGAGCGTCACCACCCTGGCCGGCACCGGCCGCCAGTGGTGGCAGGGCTCGGCCACCGAGGGCCCGGCCCGCGAGGTGGACCTCTCCTCACCGTGGGACGTCGCCTGGTTCGACGGCCGGGTGTGGATCGCGATGGCCGGCGTGCACCAGCTGTGGGCGTACGACCCGGCCGCCGGCACCGTCGGCGTTGCGGCCGGCACCACCAACGAGGGCCTGGTGGACGGCCCCGTCGCCGAGGCCTGGTTCGCCCAGCCGTCCGGGCTGGCGGTCTCCGCGGACGGCGAGAGGCTCTGGGTCGCCGACTCCGAGACCTCGGCGCTGCGGTTCGTTTCACGTGGAACGAAGACGGTCCAAACCGCCGTCGGCACCGGCCTGTTCGACTTCGGGCACCGCGACGGCGCGGCCGACCAGGCCCTGTTCCAGCACCCGCTGGGCGTCACCGTGCTGCCGGACGGCTCGGTGGCCGTCGCCGACACCTACAACCACGCACTGCGCCGCTTCGACCCGGCAAGCGGCGAGGTCACCACCCTGGCCACCGACCTGCGCGAGCCCTCCGGCGCGGTGCTGGTGGACGGCGACATCGTGGTCGTCGAGTCGGCCCGGCACCGGCTGACCCGGCTGCGGCTGCCCGAGGAGGCCGTCCAGGTCGAGTCGGTGGCGCACCGCACCCGGCGCGCGGCCACCGAGGTCGCCCCCGGCGCCTTCCAACTGGACGTGGTCTTCGAGGCGCCGAGCGGTCAGAAGCTGGACGAGCGCTACGGCCCGTCCACCCGCCTGCTGGTCAGCTCCACCCCGCCCGAGCTGCTGGTCTCCGGCGCGGGCGCGGACTCCGCCCTCTCCCGTGAGCTGGTGCTCTCCGACCAGGTCACCGAGGGCGTCCTGCACGTCTCGGCGATGGCGGCCTCCTGCGACGACGACCCGGAGATCGAGTACCCGGCCTGCCACGTGCACCAGCAGGACTGGGGCGTGCCGGTGAAGCTGGTCGCCGACGGCGCCCGCCGCCTCCCGCTGGTCCTGGCCGGGATGGAGTAACCGGGCAGCGGAGCAACCGGGCAACCGGAAGCGGCGGCAGCCGAAAGCGGCGGGGCCAGGCGGACATCACGTCCGCCGGGCCCCGCCGCTTCACCAGGGGGCTCAGCCCTCCAGGAACGCCTTGATCGCGCTCGCCAGCAGGTACGGGTCCTCCGCCCCGCACAGCTCGCGCGCCGAGTGCATGGACAGCGCCGCGATGCCGCAGTCCACCGTCTTGATGCCCAGCCGCGCCGCCGTGATCGGGCCGATGGTCGTCCCGCAGGGCATGGCGTTGTTGGACACGAAGGTCTGCCACGGCACGCCGGCCTTCTCGCAGGCCGCGGCGAACACCGCCCGGCCGACGCCGTCGGTCGCGTAGCGGTTGTTGACGTTGACCTTGAGGATCGGCCCGCCGTTCGGCATCGGGTGGTGGCCCGGCTCGTGCCGCTCGGTGTAGTTCGGGTGGACGGCGTGGCCCATGTCCGAGGAGAGGCAGACGGTGCCGGCCAGCGCCCGGGCGCGGTCCTCCGGGTTTCCGCCGCGGGCGTGGATCGTCCGGTCGATCACATTGCCGAGCATCGGGCTCTGCGCACCGGTGTCGGACTCGCTGCCGGTCTCCTCGTGGTCGAAGGCGGCCAGCACCGGGATGTACGGCAGCTCGACGGCGCCTTCGGCCGCGGCGGTCGCCACGGCGGCGAGCGCGGCGGTGGCCGCGTGCACCGACAGCAGGTTGTCCAGTCGCGGGGCGGCCAGCAGCTCGCGGTCGCGGCCCAGGTAGGAGGCGGGCTGGACGTCGTGGGTCATCAGGTCCCAGCCGACCACGTCCTCGACGGCCAGACCGGCCCGCTCGGCGACGTAGGAGATCAGCGAACCCTCGTCCACCGGGCCGAGGCCCCAGATCGGGGTGACGTGGCGCTGCCGGTCGAGCTTCATGCCGTCGTTGACCTGGCGGTCCAGGTGGATGGCGAGCTGCGGCACGCGCAACAGCGGCTCGTCCAGTTGGACGAGCCGCGCACTACCGTCCTTGAGCGCGAGTCTGCCGGACAGCCCGAGGTCGCGGTCGAGCCAGGTGTTCAGCGGCACCCCGCCGTAGATCTCCACCGCGACCTGCCGCCAGCCGGCCGAACCGGTGTCCGGCAGCGGCTTGACCCGCAGGTTGGGCGAGTCGGTGTGAGTGCCGACGATGCGGAACGGCGTCTCCGGGCCGGCCCCTTCCGGCAGGTACCAGGCGATCAGCGCGCCGCCGCGGATCAGGTAGCGCCCTCCGGCCGCCCCGTCCCAGGCGTCCGTCTCGGCGACCTGACGGAATCCCGCCTTCTCCAGGCGCTCGGCGGCGCTCGCGACCGCGTGGTACGGGGACGGCGAGGTGCCGAGGAACGCGATCAGGTCGTCGGTGTGCGTCCGGTCGAAAAATGCCCGGCGGGCGGCGGTCGACATACTGCTCCTGGGTCGAGGGAGGGCCGAAGCCGGATGGGGAGTCGGCTTCGTTCCTTGAGCATATGCCCGTACACGGACATGGCATTCAGAAGCTCTCGTCCATGCGGAACCCGGACACTCGCGGACCGCCCCGCGCCGAACTCCGCCCGCCCGGAGAGTTCCTGTGGTTCGGGTACGGCCGTCCCCGCCCTCGGCTCAGCCCGCCTCCGGTGCCTCCAGCCGCTGCACCGACTCCCTCACCGGCAGCTCCGAGCGCGATTCCATCCCCACCCCGAGCCGATCCGAGTCCGGAGCTCACCACTGGCATTCGATCGGATACCCGACATCCGTGTGGCGCGCACCACCACGGCATCGACTCCGATTGAGCACATAGCGATCCAGCCGTCTCGAAACGTAAGACGCCTTATGCCAACTCGCCGATTTCACAACGACGTTCCAGTCCAAATTCCTGGCCCTCCGGGACCTCCCGGGAGAGGATCCGTCCCGTGCGAACCGTCCGACGCGTTCGCACCCGTCGGCCCCGCCATGCCGGGCGCGGCCGACGCGGCGTCGCCGCCCCCACCCCGCCCACCGCCACCAGTGCGGCGGCCAGCGCCACTCCCAGCAGCACCCTCCGCCGCCGCGTGGCCCGGGACCGGGCGGGGGTGGCGGCGGGACGAACGAACGCGGAACACCGAAGGGCCCGGTGGCAGCCGGGCCCTTCGGTGTGAGGGTTTTCGTCAGGCGGTCAAGGAGGTGCCGCGCGCAGCGCGTCCCAAGAAGGGTGGTGGCGGGCGACAGGTGGATGCCGGGCCTTAGAAGGCCTCCTCCGCCAGCTCCATGATCTCGTTGTCGATGCCCTCGGCGATCGCCCGCTGCGGAGCGACGGTCGGGAGGATGTTCTTGGCGAAGAAGCGGGCCGCCGCGACCTTGCCCTGGTAGAACGGCACGTCCTTCTCGGGGGCGCCGGCCTCCAGCTTGGCCAGGGCCACCGCGGCCTGGCGCAGCAGCAGCCAGCCGACCACGACGTCGCCGGAGACCATCAGCAGGCGGGTGGTGTTGAGGCCCACCTTGTACATGTTCTTGACGTCCTGCTCGACCGAGGAGAGGTCGGCGAGCAGCTTGCCGATGATGGCCTCCAGGTCACCGGCGGCCGTGGCGAGCAGCTTGCGCTCGGCTGCCAGGGCGTCGCCGCCCTCCTCCGAGCCGAGGAACTTCTGGATCTGCTCGTTCAGGGCGGTCAGCGCCTGGCCGCCGTCCTTGACGATCTTCCGGAAGAAGAAGTCCTGGCCCTGGATCGCCGTGGTGCCCTCGTACAGGGTGTCGATCTTGGCGTCGCGGATGTACTGCTCGATCGGGTACTCCTGCAGGTAGCCGGAGCCACCGAAGGTCTGCAGGGACTGGGCGAGCTGCTCGTAGGACTTCTCCGAGCCGTAGCCCTTGACGATCGGCAGGAGCAGGTCGTTGAGGCGCTCGGCGGCCTCGTCGCGCTCACCGCGCAGCTTGGCGGCCATCATGTCGTCCTGGGTGGACGCGGTGAACAGGACCAGCGCGCGCATGCCCTCGGCGTAGGCCTTCTGGGTCAGCAGCGAGCGGCGCACGTCCGGGTGGTGGGTGATGGTGACGCGCGGGGCGGTCTTGTCCAGGAACTGCGAGATGTCGGCACCCTGCACGCGCTCCTTGGCGTACTCCAGGGCGTTCAGGTAGCCGGTGGAGAGGGTGGCGATGGCCTTCGTGCCGACCATCATGCGGGCGAACTCGATGATCTTGAACATCTGGCGGATGCCGTCGACCTTCTCGCCGAGCAGCCAGCCCTTGGCCGGGTGCTTGGCACCGAAGGTCATCTCGCAGGTGTTCGAGGCCTTGAGGCCCATCTTGTGCTCGACGTTGGTGGCGTAGACGCCGTTGCGCTCGCCGAGCTCGCCGGTCTCCCAGTCGAAGTCGTACTTCGGGACGATGAACAGGCCCAGGCCCTTGGTGCCCGGCTTACCGCCCTCGGGGCGGGCCAGCACCATGTGGATGATGTTCTCGGACATGTCGTGCTCGCCCGAGGTGATGAAGCGCTTCACACCCTCGATGTGCCAGGAGCCGTCCTCCTGCTTGATCGCCTTGGTGCGGCCGGCGCCCACGTCGGAGCCCGCGTCGGGCTCGGTGAGGACCATGGTGGAGCCCCACAGGCGGTCGGTCATCCGCTTGGCGACCTCGAGCTGCTCCTCGGTGCCCTCCTCGGCGATGACGCCGGCGAAGGCCGGGCCGGAGGAGTACATCCAGATGGCCGGGTTCGAGCCCAGGATCTGCTCGGCGAAGGCCCAGATCAGCGAGTTCGGGGTGACCTGGCCACCGATCGACTCCGGGATGCCCAGGCGCCACCACTCGGCGTCCATGAAGGTCTGGTAGCTCTTCTTGAACGTGGCCGGGATCGGGGCGGTGTTGGTCTCCGGGTCGAAGACCGGCGGGTTGCGGTCGGTGTCGGTGAAGGACGCGGCGAGGTCGTTCTCGGCGAGGCGCGAGATCTCGCTCAGGATGTTCTTCGCGGTCTCGACGTCCATGTCGGCGAACGGTCCGGTGCCGTACACCTGGTCGCGACCGAACACCTCGAAGAGGTTGAACTCCACGTCCCGCAGGTTGGACTTGTAGTGACCCATGGCCTGTTTTCTCCGGTTCGTCGCTTCCGGGTGACCGCCGCTTTTCGGGCGCCCCGTACCCACCAGTAGGCATCATGATGCTACCCAGCGGTAACTTGGGCAAGCCCCTGGCGGTGAATCGCCTATGAACGTGGTCACGTCCCACAGCCAGGGCGACCACTCCTTGTCAGGATCGACGCCAGCGCGGGCGGGTGCGCTCCCGCTAGCCTGTCCGTGTGTACGGATATGACCAGAACGCATACCCGGGTGACCCCTACCAGCAGCAGGCGGGTCCGCAGCCGGGCATGAACGGCATGCCCGGACCCGACGCGTACGGCGCACAGGGGCAGGCGTCCCAGCAGTCGCTGTACCCCGAGCCCTCCCCGCCGTCGCTGGCGGACGCCGTCCGGGCCTTCACCACCGGCTCGATGGCGGTCGAGGACTTCCAGGCGATCTTCATCACCTCGAAGGTGCACTGCCCGCGCGGCGACCGCCCCGGCTTCCTGGCGCTGCACAACACCCCGACACCGGTGATCCCGATGTTCAGCTCGCTCAAGGAGCTGCGCCGCTACGCCGGCAAGGACTCCAAGCACTTCACCGTCACCGGCGCCGAGGTCCTGGACCTGCTGCCGACCGGCTACGGCTTCGCGCTGGACATGGAGGGCGAGCACCGGATGGTGTTCGACGCCAAGGCCGTCGAGCAGATGGTCGACTTCACCATGCGCCGGATGTACGGCTGACGACCGCGGCGCGGCCGTCGGCCACCGCCTCGCGGGCGGCCGCCCACCCTGGAAGGGGAGTCCCGCGCTCCTCCGTCCACACATAGTTCAATTTTCAACTTGCCTATTGTTGAGAATTGAACTAATCTCGTGCACGTAGGCGAGACACCCCCCGAAGGAGGCCGACATGCCCGCCGTGACCGTCGACAACCCGCTGACGCTTCCGCGCGTGACCACCCCGGACCCGGCCGTCGCGAGCGCCCGGCCCGTCCTCACCGTGGCCACCGCCCCCGAGGGCTACGAGGGCGAGGGCTTCCCCGTCCGCCGCGCCTTCGCCAAGATCAACACCAAGTACCTCGACCCGTTCATCATGATGGACCAGATGGGTGAGGTGGATTATGCGGCCGGCGAGCCGAAGGGGACCCCCTGGCACCCGCACCGCGGCTTCGAGACGGTCACCTACATCATCGACGGAACGTTCGTCCACCAGGACTCGCACGGCGGCGGTGGTGTCATCACCGACGGCGACACCCAGTGGATGACGGCCGGCTCCGGCCTGCTGCACATCGAGACCCCGCCGGAGTCGCTGGTGATGTCCGGCGGCCTGTTCCACGGCCTCCAGCTGTGGGTCAACCTGCCCGCCTCGGACAAGATGATCGCCCCGAAGTACCAGGACATCCGCGGCGGCAGCGTCAAGCTGCTCACCTCCGAGGACGGCGGCGCGCTCCTCCGGGTGATCGCCGGCGAGATCGACGGCCACCAGGGCCCCGGCGCCACCCACACGCCGATCACCATGATCCACGCGACCCTCAACCCCGGCGCCCAGGTCACCCTGCCCTGGCGCTCCGACTTCAACGCCCTCGCCTACGGCCTCGCCGGCAAGGGATCGGCCGGCCAGGAGCGCCGCCCGTTCCACATGGGCCAGGCCGTCGTCTTCGGCGACGGCGACTCCCTCACCATCCGCGCCGACGAGAAGCAGCCGGACTCGCGCAGCGCCAACTTCGAGGTCGTCCTCCTCGGCGGCCTGCCGATCCGCGAACCCGTCGCCTGGTACGGCCCGTTCGTGATGAACAGCCACCGCGAACTCCAGCAGGCCATGGAGGACTTCCAGGCCGGCCGCCTCGGCACCATCCCCACCGACGCCCGGTAGCCCCTGGCAGTCCGCCACGATGCCTCTGCCGTCTACAGAAGTGTGTAGACGGCAGAGGCATCGTCGTGCGCCTCCCAATTCTTCGCGAGGCTTTGGTTCCGGTAAAGGAATTTGACCAGCGGAGTCAACTGACAATCCGATAAGGGTCATCGTGGCGGTCCACAACGCCTATGCTAGGCATTACGTGGAAGCCAATTCGGCGGAGGTCGCCGAGTACCGGCAGCAACCGGGCGTCAGACTCAGGAACGCCGCCGATTCGTCGCCGACTCACGGGGGATGACGGCCGATCGCCTTCAACCTCCTTACGTCCCAACGACATCCGATGGGTCATGCTCTTCCCAAGGGGCACCATCGAGGAGAAGGCACTGTTGACAACGACCGGCACGACCGATGAGACCGTTGAACAGCCGCCACCGTCCGCCGGGTCCCGTACCGCGCGGCGGCGGCGGGCGTTATTAGGGGTGGCGCTGGGCGCCGGGTTGGTGGCGGTGGGCGGGGTGGGGGCGGCGACGCTGGTGAAATCCCCGGCCGAGCGGGCCGCGCAGACGGCGCCGCCGCCGAACAGCCTGCTGACCGCGCCGGTGGTCAGTCAGGTGCTGACGCCCTCGATAGCCGTGCGCGCGGTGGTGTACCCGCCGGCGCAGTACAACGTGGTCCCGGCTGCGGTCTCGACCGAGGTGACCGGGCTGTTCGCCTCCAAGCTGGGGGTGAAGTCGGGGGACACCGTCGCGGCCGGGCAGCTGCTCGCCGAGGTGTCCGGGCAGCCGCTGTTCGCCCTGCCCGGCGCGGTGCCCGCCTACCGCGACCTCAAGCCCGGCAGCACCGGCCTCGACGTGTCCGAACTCCAGGCCGCCCTGGCCGGGTTGGGGTACTCGACCGGCAACGACGAGACGGGTTCGTACGGGACGGGCACGGCCGCGGCGGTGACGGCGTTCTACCGCAAGCTCGGATACCCGGTGCCGACCACCGGCGCCACCACCCAGCAGGCGGTGGACACGGCGCAGAAGGCGGTGGACAGCGACCGGCAGACGGTGGAGAACCTCACCGCGCAGAAGAAGAACGCCGCGAACCAGCCTCAGGCCCCCCAGCAAGCCCCGCCGCAAAGCCAGGGACAGTTGCAGGGCCAGGGGCAGTTACAGGGCCAGGGGCAGCCACAGCCCCAGGGCCAGGCCTTGACTGGCGATCTCGACCGGCAACTCGCCAACGCCAGCAAGCAGTTGACCGCTGACCAGGCGGCCCTGGCCAAGGCCCGGGCGGTGAACGGCCCGATGGTCCCGGCCGCCCACGTCCTGTTCGTTCCGACCCTCCCGGCCGCCGTCACCGCCGTCAACGGCGCGGTCGGCTCGCCCGTCTCCGGCACCCTGCTGTCGATCACGAGCGGCGGCCTGGCCGTCACCGGGCAGCTGGCGCCCACCCAGGCGGCGGGTGTCAAGCCGGGCATGGCCGTCGAGATCCTCGCCGAGGACACCAACACCACCATCCCCGGCACCATCGCCGAGGTCGGCGCCCCGACCACCGCTCCCCCGGCCGGCAAGGTGATCACCCTCGGCGGTGCGTCCGGCGGCGGTGCGTCCGGCGGCGGCGCCCCCGGCGGCCAGCCCGGCGCTCCGGCGGCCGGGGCGCCGGGCAACCAGTCGGGTGGTCAGCCCGGCGGCCAGAGCTATATACCGCTCACGATCACCCCGAACACCCCACTGCCGGCGGCGCTGAACGGCAAGAACGTCCGCCTGACCGTCCTCAAGGACAAGGCGGGCGCCCCCGTCACCGCCGTCCCGGTCGCTGCGATCTCCACGAACGCGGCCGGCCGGGCCTCCGTCACCAGGGTGGACGCCGCCGGGAACCGCACCACCGTCCCGGTGACCACCGGTGTCTCCGCGGACGGCATGGTGGCCGTCACCCCGACGGAGGGCGCCGAACTGCGCGTCGGCGACCAGGTGGTGGTCGGCCGGTGACCGTCGAACCGTCCGTCGCCGAACAGCCCTCCGGCGAACCGCCCGTCATCGCCCTGGCCGGCATCGGCCGCACCCACCCCGGCCGCCCACCCGTGGTCGCGCTCCACCCCTCCGACCTGACCGTCCGCCGCGGCGAGTACCTGGCCGTCACCGGCCCCTCCGGCTCCGGCAAGTCCACCCTGCTGCACCTGCTCGGCCTGCTCGACACCCCCACCACCGGCCGCTACGAACTGGACGGCATCGACACCGGCAGTCTGCGCGACCGGGACCGCTCAACCCTGCGCGGGCGCCGGATCGGTTTCGTCTTCCAGTCCTTCCACCTGCTCCCGCACCGCACCGCCGAGGAGAACGTCGTCCTCGCCCAGGTCTACAACCGCTCCCCGCGCCGCGCCCGCCACGCCGCAGCCCTGGAGGCGCTGCACCTGGTCGGCCTCGGCCACCGCACGGACGCGCTGCCGAGCACCATGTCCGGCGGTGAGCGCCAGCGGGTGGCGATCGCCCGGGCCCTGGTGAACCGGCCCAGCCTGCTGCTGTGCGACGAGCCGACCGGCAACCTGGACTCGGCCAACGCCGAGGCGGTGCTGGCGCAGTTCGACGCCCTGCACGCGCAGGGCTTCACCCTGGTGGTGATCACCCACGACCCGTCCGTGGCCGCCCGCGCCGAGCGCCGGGTGACCATCCGCGACGGCGCGCTCAACGAGGTCGAAGCCGTCCGACCGGCAGGAGGCCCCCGGTGAGCCGCCGCCGCAGCGTGCTCCCCGAGCCGCCCTCCCGCCTCAGCCCCCGCGACCTGCTCTCCGAGGCGCTCTCCGGCGTCCTGCAGCGCCCCGGCCGCTCGGTGCTGACCATGCTCGGCACCGTGCTGGGCATCGGCGCCTTCGTCGCCGTGCTCGGCCTGACCGCGACCGCCAGCGGCCAGATCGGCGAGCGGTTCAGCCTGACCAAGGCCACCACCGTCACCATGACCGACCGGCCGAACACCGACGGTCTCGCCCCCGGCACCAACCCGCCGAGCAACTTCCCGGCCGACGCCGACCGCCGGATCGCCGCGATCGACGGCGTACGGGCCGGCGGCGTCTGGTGGCCGGTGCCCGGCGCTCCGACGCTCTCCCGCCGGCCGGACGGCCCCGACGAGGGCACCGGACTGTCCGTCCTCGCGGCCACCCCGGGCGCGGTCGCCGCGATGGAGCCGACCCTGACCGCCGGGGTGACCCTGGACGACTTCGTCCAGAAGACCGCACAACCGGTGGTCCTGCTCAGCGAGGCCGCCGCCAAGCGGCTCGGGGTGAGCCGGCTGGACGCCCAGCCGGCCGTCTTCATCGACCGCGTCCCGTACACGGTCATCGGGATCTACTCGGACGTCCAGCGCCAGCCGGGCGCCCTGCTGAGCATGCTGATCCCGGCCAGTACGGCGCTGGAGAAGTACGGCAACCCGGCCCCGCAGCCGGACCACGGCGCCCAGGGCCTGGTCGCCACCCGGGTCGGCGCCGCGACCGTGGTGGCCGACCAACTCCCGCTCGCCCTGCGGCCGGACGCCCCGAACGCATTCACCGTCGTCCCGCCGCCGGACCCGCACAGCCTCCAGGACACGGTGACCTCCGACCTGACCGGACTGTTCCTCGCGCTGGCCGGGATCTGCCTGTTGGTGG
Source organism: Kitasatospora sp. NPDC018058 (assembly GCF_044327205.1). NCBI lineage: Bacteria > Bacillati > Actinomycetota > Actinomycetes > Kitasatosporales > Streptomycetaceae > Kitasatospora > Kitasatospora sp. NPDC018058. Next base: position 50,078 of record NZ_JBIRFA010000002.1, read on the forward strand.
GCGCGGTCGGGATCGCCAACACCACCCTGGTCGCCGTACTGGAGCGGACCCCGGAAATCGGCCTGCGCCGCTCGCTGGGCGCCCGGACCGGCCACATCGCGGCCCAGTTCCTGACCGAGTCGACGGCGCTCGGCACCCTGGGCGGCCTGATCGGCACCGGGCTCGGCGTGGTGACGGTGGTCGGGGTGGCCGCCGCCCGCGAGTGGACCGCCGTGCTGCAGCCGGCCACCACCCTGCCCGCCCCGCTGATCGGCTCGGTCGTCGGTCTCCTGGCCGGCCTCTACCCGGCCCTGCGAGCGGCCCGCACCGACCCGCTGCAGGCGCTCAGAAGCACCTAGTGTCCTGAGCCGGAGATCTGCTTGTCATCTGCGGCCTGTTCCCCTGCCGCGCACGGGTCGGCCGATGGCGAGTCGATCTTCACCGACGACGACCAGGAGACGCTGGCCCGCTGGTCGAGGTGGGCGGCGTCGTCGCAGGCATGTCTCAGCGGCGCCTGATCGTGCTCGGCTGCCCGGACGGAAGGACGTATGAGGAGGTCGCCGCCGAGCTCGGCATCTGGGCGCAGCGGTTGGCAAGTGGTGGCGCCGCTTTCCGGAGCGCCCCCTGGGGGTTCGTGAACGAGCAACGCCCCGACCCCCAAGGACCCCGCCCACTGGCCGAGGGCGTCCATGGCGGCCGCGGCCGAGCTGGTACTGCAGTGCCACGGGAGTCGCCCCGGGGCGGCGTTCAGCAATCCGAGAGGACCTCGCTCCGCGTCACCAGCCAGCGGCCGCCCCTGGGCGCGAGGGTGTAACTCGCCAGTTGTTTCGGACGGTCCGTCATTTGGCCGGGGTGAACACTTCCGCTCCGCGCCTCGTACTGGATCCACTTGCCAACGTCGACGCAGTCCACCAGAGTTGCCAATTTCCCGTCCACCGTGATGCTCCGGATCTGGTGGTCAACCGACCCCTTGGCCACGAGCCCAGCGCCAGTCAGGGCGCCTAGGTTCGCACGCAGGATCTCCAGTTGCTCCCCCGCCGCGTGGTCGGCCAGTGCCGAGCCGTCACCGGACTCATTGGCCACCAGCATCGCCTTCCAGTAGTCACTGTAGTCCTGCTGGACGCGCAGTCGTTCACCTGTGAATGCCTCACCGCTCTCGCTACTCGACCGGTTCGCAGCGAGCGTGCCAACGAATCCGACGACGGCGAGGAGGGCCAGGACGAGCAGCAGGAGCCAACCACGGCGGTGGCCGCCGGCCACCGCCGTCATGCCTGGCCCAACAGCTTCTTGGCTGCGGCAATCCGCTGCTGGGAGGTCTCCTTGACTGCTTGGAGGGCCTGCTCGTTCCTGCTGATGTACAGCTGTTGGTAGGCGGTCAGCACGGCGTCCCAGGTGGCCAGCATCTTCACCTGCCCCTTGCAGTTCATGTCGGCGACCGCCGTGTCCCGTTCCTCCTGTGACACCTGTTCCGGCCAGGCCGCCGAACTCGCCTGTACCGGATTCGCGTAGTTGTAACCCAGCTTGGCCATGCAGCTCTGCCAGTTCGCGAGCGAGGCGCGGACTCGGCTGTCGACGGCGGCGTGGTCGTACGCCTTGCCACGGAGAGTGCCCACCAAGTCCGAGGCGGTGTCCTTGATGCCCTCCGCCTGGAGCCGCCGTTCGAACTCTCCCATGCAGCCCCGGTCTGCCTTGGAGTCGGCGGCACCGCCCTTGATCCCGCGATCCCCCAACAGGGCCTTCTGGTATTCGGGGCCCTGCCCGGGCGGATTCCCCGTACCGGAGGTGCCATTGCCGCCTGGCCTGGGCGGCAGGTGGTACCCGGTCTGCTGCGCAGCGGAGACGGAGAGCAGGCCCAGGAGCGAAGTGTCGATGGGAGTCGGCGGGGGAGGTGTCGACGCCGGCCCGGGGTCGTAGTCGAACCCCTTGGCGGTCATGCAGGTCCGGGTGGCCTGGCCCATGGCCCGGAAGATCAGCGCGGACTCCTCGGCCCCGACCGAGTAACCGTCCAGCGGATGGGTTACCGGCGAGCCGTCTGCCGGGTCCGCTCCGATCTGCGGGACTACTGGTTCGCCCACGATGTCGGAATCACCGCCCGTCTTCGCGTCTTTGCTGCAGCCTGCGGTGAGAACCGCTAAAGCCACTACAGCGATGACCACTCGGGCCCTGTTCATCCGCATTCAACACGCCACCTTCAGGTCCGACGTCGCCTGTCGACGCCAAGCTTCGCACCGCCGTGGCCCCGCCGGAGAGGCGGGGCCACGACAACTCTCTCCCGACTAGCGGCAGTCGGGGACCGCGCCGTCCCACCAGAGGTAATACTGGGCGCTGTATGCGTCACCGAAGTAGCTGCCGTCGGCCAGGTAGTGGTCCAGGTGGTTCCACCGGGGGTTGCCGTTTACGGCGAGAATGGCAACAGATCGAGATCAAGTAAAGCGAGATGTTGCACCATGCAATGTCAACAAGCCTTTATCGAACGACATTTCGACGCCCATTCGACAACAGATGCAACCTGATCGAAGTTGATCGTAGATCACATTGGTCGTAGGCGATCCGAATCCATATCAAACTGATCAAGTCCGCTGCTCAACACCCCGCACGAAGACCTGCAGTGAGCGCACGAACTGGCAGAACGGCCACTCCGGGCACCTTGCAGATCATGGAAAGGCCTGACGCGGAACGGCCCATTACCGACGTCGGCGTTTCAAGGTGACGGCAGTGGGAGATCGAGCGAGAGTCCGGGCCCGGCTACAGCAGCGCGTAGAGGGCCGAGGCGTCGTCGTGGGTCTTGCCGCGCGGCCAGCGCTCGCAGGCGGCGTCCGTCCGCTCCACTTCGCGGACCTGGGCGATCAGCTCGCCCGGGCCGGACTCCGCGAGCAGCCGCAGCACATCGCCCCAACTGCCGAGCCCGAAACGCTCGGTGTAGCGCGAGGCGCCGTCGGTGAGGGCGGCCAGCGCGTGCAGCCGGTCCAGCCGGACGAAGCCGGTCTCGGCATGCTCGGCCGCGCGCGGGCTGGCGGCGGCGATCCACGGGCCGTTGCCCCGGTTGCGGGCGGCGCGCAGCGCCAGCGCGTACTCCAGGTGCAGCGCGGCCCGCTCGGCCGTGCCGGGGACGGTCGCCCAGACCTGGCGGCGCAGCCCCTCCCCGTCGGGGAAGCGCTGGTTGTCCCCGATCACCTTCGGCGGGCCGTCCTTGAACTCCAGCACCAGCAGCGAGTCGCCGAGCACCAGGTACTCCAGCGACTCGCCGTGCCGCCGGGCCGCGACCACCACCGCGGCGGGGGTGTTGGGGTGGGCGAGGTCGCAGCGGCCGCCGTGCAGCGCGGCCGTCTCCACGATGGCATCGGCCAGGCACTCGGCGATCGAGCGGTCCACGCGGTCGGTGAGCCGGGCGAGCAGGTGCACCCCCAACCGACGGACGTACCAGGCCGTTCCGTGCCGGCACCCGGACTCCAGACCGGTCGGCGAACTCGCGCCGTCCAGCAGGACCAGCGCCTCCGGCGAGGCCGCCGCGAAGTCCTCGCTCTCGCGGTCAGGCCGCCGTGCTTCCCCTGCGAGCTGTAGCTGCATCCCGACAGTGTGGACGCCGCCCCCGGCCCGCGCCCAGACCCATGCGCCGGTGTGGCGCGGGCCGGTGCCCGCCGCCCGGTGGCAGCCGGGGCAATTCGGCCATACCGTCGAATAGCGACTGGACGATTCGGCCAATCGGGGCCGGTCGGGTTTGGCACCACCTACGGGTGTCCGGGCGGCCCGGGACTGACGAGGAGCGGAAGATGTTCTGGCAGTTCATCGTGTTGACGGCCGCCTCGCTCGGCTTTCCGACCTCGGCGCTGCTCTTCCTGATCGGCGGGCCGCGCTTCCCGGACGAGTCCCGGGACCGGAAGGCCTAGGAGGCCTTCCAGGCAGGGTCTCGTCCGAGCAGTGCGAGGGCCCGGTCGAACCGGCCGGCGCCGCCGGGTTCGAGGCCCGGACGGAAGGCCCGGCCGGGCGCCCGGGCCTCAGGCGTGTTCGGGACGGCCTCGGTCACCGCCGACAGCGCGTCGGCCAGGGCGTCGTCGCGCTCCACCGCCGCGACCAGCGCGCCCGCGGTGCCGAGCGCGGCGGCGACGTCCCAGCCGTGCACCAGGGTGTCGAGCAGGTGGAAGCCCACCGCCTGCGCGAGCGGGAACGGTCCGCCGTCGCGGATCTCGGGCAGCCACAGCGCCCGGTCGGCGGCGGCCGCCTCCCGGAAGGCGGCGGTGAGGTCGGCACCGGTCCGGCGGAAGACGCCCGCCGGGTCCGCGTCGACCGGGGCGTCCGCGAACAGCGCGAGGTCGGGCCCGGCGCCGCGGGCGGCCGCGGCGAAGCCCTGGTGCTGGCCGACGCAGTGCTCCAGCAGCCGGCGCAGCGTCCAACCGGCGCAGGGGGTGGGCAGGTCCAGCTGATCCGGCCGTACGGTGTCCACCACCTCGACGGCCAACTCCATGGCTTGCGCGTGCAGTTCGACCACGAGCTTCATACGACAGCAGCCTCCAGGCAAGCGGCAATGAATCCGATCACCTGATCAACGATGGTCGGTTCCGCGATCATCCACCGCCGAGCCCCGGGTGGCCACCGGATTGAGTCGCTCCCCCATACGCCCTAACCCAACACCCCTTCCAGTACGGCGGCCTGGGCGAGCAGCCGCTCGTCGCCGCCCGCCGCGCCGATCACCTGGAGGCCGAGTGGCAGCCCGGCCGCAGTCCGGCCGGCAGGCAGGCTCAGCGCGGGTAGGCCGAGGAAGCTCCACGGCAGCGACATCACCGCGTCCCCGGTGCTGTGCAGGCCCTCCGGCGCACCGCCGGTCGCCGAGGGCGCCAGCCACAGGTCCACCCCGGCCTCGGCGGTCGCCGCCGCCACCTGCTCGCGCAACCGCTGCCGGAACTGCAGCGCTGCCGCCCGGTCCTCGGCCGCGACGCCCTGGCCGACCCGGATGCTCGCCACCGTCTCCGGCCGGTACAGGCCGCCGAACCGGGCGAACCAGTCGGCGTGGCTGCGGGCCAGCTCGAAACGGTTGACGTTCTGCAACTGCCGGGTGACCTCGGCGAAGTCCGGGAACAGCGGCACCCGACGCACCGTCAACCCGGCCCGCTCCAGCCGCTCCACCCACCCCTCGAAGGCCCGCAGCGCGGCCGGTTCGGCCCGCTCCAGGTACGAGCCGTCCGGCACGCCGAGCACGGGCGGGTCCGTGGTGGCTCCGGTCCGCCAGTCGTCGCAGAGCAGCGAGGCCGCCAGCGCCGCACCCGCCAGGTCGGCGGTGAACACGCCCAGGGTGTCGAAGCTCGGCGCGTTCGGGATCACGCCCGCGATCGGGATCCGCCCGTACGTCGGCCGGAAACCCACCACCCCGCAGTACGCGGCCGGGCGGATCACCGAACCGACCGTCTGAGTGCCGATCGCCAGCGGCACCAGCCCCGCCGCGACCGCCGCCGCCGAACCGCTGCTGGACCCGCCCGGGGTGTGCCCCGGATGGTGCGGATTGCGGGTCGGGCCCGGGGCGCTCGCCGCGAACTCGGCGGTCACCGTCTTGCCCGCGACCATCGCCCCCGCCGCCAGCAGCCGGTCCACCACCACGGCCTGCGGACCCGCCAACACCCCCGGCGGCAACGCCGAACCACCGTGCGTCGGCAGTCCGTCCACGTGCACGATGTCCTTGACCCCCACCGCCACCCCGTACAGCGGCGGCCGCCCGGCCGGCTCCGGGTACCGCGCCGCCAACTCCCGCGCCCGCGCCCGCAGTCGGCCGTGCCGCCCGGGCTCCGGCACGAAGGCTTGGATCAGCGGGTCCACCCGCTCGACCAGCGCGCAGAGACGGTCCACGTGCTCGGTCAGGCCCGGCGCACCGGACCTCAGTCCGGCGGCCGCACCGGTCAACGACCGCGGCCGGACGAAAGATTCCTCCATGCCGATCACGGTAGCGCCGACCACAGCGACGCCGGCGTCACGGCCGCACCGGCCTCACGAGTGCTCAGCCGCCAGGTACGGCTGCTCGCGCAGGAAGTACGCCCCGCAGGTGTGGCAGCACAGTTCGGGGGTCTTCCCCCAGTCCACCGCCTCCCGCACCGGAGCCCCGGGATCGAGCTCGCGGCCGCACATCGCCTCGCTCTGCCCGCCCCGGACCATGTGCCACAGCCGCACCCCGCCGGCCTCGCCGTCGGCGCCGTACTCGGCTCGCATCTGGTGCATCATGCACCCCATCGTCCGACCACCCCCGGTCCCCGGCAACCGGGGGCGCCACGGGCCTGCTCCCCCGGTCGAGATCCAGCTACCGCCGCCCGGTAGGGTACGCGAGCGCGACCAGCGCCGACGGCCTTCGCCGAAGCGTCAAGTCGCCCGAAAACAGCCATATTTCACCCAAAGCTGGAGCCTTGTAACGTGCGCTCTTCCCGCCTCCTGGCCGCGTCCACGCTGGTGGCGCTCTCCCTCGGCGTCACGGTAAGCGCCGCCACCGCGAGCGCCGTCGGGGTCCCCGCGACCCCGACCCCCACCGGCACGGCCACCGCCGCCCCGAGCTCCACCACCGCGCCCAGCCCCACCGCGACCGCGCCGGGCACCCCCGCACCGACGGCCACCGCCACGGCCACCGCCAAGCCGACGAGCCTGCCGAGCCTCCCCGCCCCCAAGCCGATGCCCGGCGACATCTGCCACGGCGGCGTCTACCAGAGCTCCCTGCTCAAGGCCACCGGCACCGGCCTGTACGGCACCACCCTGGTCAAGGGCGGTCCGGCCGCCGAGGTCACCGTGACCTGGGAGAACAAGAGCGGCGTCGACCTGCCGGTCGTCCACAACGACTACTACGTCACCGACGAGTTCGACGGGCCCCGCCCGGTCGACTGGAGCACCGAGTTCTTCGACGTCCAGCTGAACACCGGCGACGGCTGGAAGCCCGCGCAGTTCAACGACCGCAGCCTCCGGGTGCCGGACTTCAAGCTGGCCAAGGGCGAGAAGCTCACCTACAAGGTCCGGATCGCCGCCACCGCGAAGGCCCCGGTCGGCCGCTACGGCGCGAACTACGAAGCCGGCTCGGACGCCTTCGAGAACAGCAAGGTCCCCACGCCGGCCAACAACAAGCCGCAGGCCTGCACCCAGTTCCTCGACGACTACCTGGGCGAGTTCCACGTCGCCGACGCCGGTGGCGCCACCACCCCGGCCTCGGCCGCGGCCTCCGTCTCCGCGTCCGCCTCGGCGTCGGCCGGTCCGGAGCTGGCCCACACCGGTGCCGACTCCAACACCCTGCCGATCGCCCTCGGCGGCGCGGCGGTGCTGGCGGCCGGTGCCGGCACCGTGTTCGTGCTGCGCCGTCGCAAGGCCGGCGCGCACAGCTGATCGCTCGTCGGATGAACCCGAGGGGCGCGGACAACCGTTCGCGCCCCTCGGCGGTCTTCCCCCGGAGAGCGCACCCCGACCCGACCGCTGGAGCCCACCGATGCGACCCGCCCGCCTTCCCGCCGCCTGCACCGTCCTCGTGCTCACCGCCGGCCCGGTCGCCCTCGGTACGGTCCCCGCCCTCGCCGCCGACTCCTCGCCCACCGCGACGCCGTCGGCGATATCCTCGGCGACACCGACGGTGACGCCGTCCGCCCCGGCCCCGAGTGCCACGACCGGCCCCACGGCCACTCCGTCCGCCGGCTCCCTCCCCACCGCGACGCCCTCGGCCACCCCGACCGCGACCGGCACCCCCGCCGACTGCCCGGAGGGCCCGGCGGCGGTCCAGATGCCGGTCACCGGCAGCAGCACCCCGGGGCAGCTCACGGTCACCTTCGACAACATCAGCACCACGACGGTCAAGGAACTGACCACCACCGTCGCCCTCGCCGACGGCAGCACCGGCGACCTCGACGCGGAACTGCGCGCCCCCGGCGGCGCCTGGAAGCCCCTCACCGTCTCCGGGGCCCCCGTCAACACCGGCAGCTACCAGCTCGCCCCGGGCCAGAAGCTCACCCTGCAGCTGCGGGCCACCACCATCGGCGACCACCGCCTCACCTTCACCGCCAAGTCCGAGGTGCTCCCGAGCGGCTCCGCCCCGGCGAAGAAGTACACCTGCCCCCAGCTCACCGCCGGCTACACCAACCGCACCCCCACCCCGACCGCACCCACCCACCTCGCCGACACCGGCGCCGGCACCGCTTCCCGCCCCCTCGCCATCGCCGGCACCACCACCCTCCTCCTCGGCGCCACCCTCCTCTTCCTGACCCGCCGCCGCCCCTCCCAGGACTGACCGCCCAGGACTGACCACCCGGGAGCGAGCGCCCACCGGCACTGCGGTGGGGAGGCCGCGCACAGCAGCGGGCCGACTGCTCCGCGCGCCCAGGCGAGCCGCCGAAGCCCGCACGCGGATCCGCTGCCGAGGCACCGGTTCACCCCGGCCGCCACACCGCCGGCGACCACGGCACCCGACGATGTCCGCACGGGGACCAGCCCGGTGCGGGCCACCGTCAGCACGCGGCCCGCAGCAGGGCGTCGTCCTGCCACTTGAGGATCTTGTCGAAGCTCACGATGGCGCCCCGGAGGGGGTGGTTGCGGAGTTGGACGTGGTCGGTGAGGGCGTGGATGAGGAAGAGGCCGCGGCCGGATTCGGCGGTGAGGTCGGGGAAGGTGTCGAGGTCGACCGGGCGCAGGGTGGGGGCCGGGGGGCGGCAGGGGAGGACGTGGGTGTCGTAGGGGTGGCCGTCGCGGCGGGGGCGGTGGGCGGTGAGGATGCGGGCCGGGACGGTGGCGCGGGCGCGGCGGGAACGGCGGGGCCCTCGGGCGGTCGCGGTGGGGCGGGACGCTGTGGGGCGGGACGCGGCGGGGCGGGACGCGGTGGGGGCGGCCGGGCGGCGGGGGAGCGGGGTGGTGGGGGCCGGCAAACCGGGGCCGGAGTCGGTGACCTCGATCCGCAGGCGGTCGCCGCTGATCGAGGCGGTGACCTGGAAGCCGTCGTCGGGGCGGCCGGTGGCGCCGTGCTCGACGGCGTTGGCGCAGGCCTCGGTGAGGGCGACGCCGAGGTCGTCGGCGATCTGCGGGTCGACGCCCGCCGTCGCCATGGCACCGAGCAGGATGCGCCGGGCCAGCGGAACGCTGGCCGGGTCGCGCTTGAGGTGCAGAGTCCACCAGATGTCCACGGGAGGTCCCTCCTGGCTGCGGCTCCACATACAACTAGGTATCTCCGGGCGAATCGGCGGCGAACCGTGCTCGGGGGCGGCTACCGCCCGTTCGGCGGATGGACTGGGGACGGGGTCTGTGCCGAAGGGCGCACGGGCGGTGGTCCACGCCGCCGCCGAACGGGGCATTCGTAGGGATTTCCCACCCTGCCCGTATCGGCGGTGTACGCGATGAGATGATGGCCCGGCCATGACTGCCCTCCCCGCCGCCCCGTTCCCGGGCGCCTCCGTACCGGTCCGGCCGGTGGGGGCCGCCGCCTGGGACCTGCGGCTTGCCCGGGCGGTTCCGTTCGCGCTGGTGTGCACGCTGATAGCGGCCGCCGGGCACGCCCTGGCGGGTGGCGGCGATGTGCCGCCGGTCGCGCTGGCGACGGGTTTCGCCGCGGTACTGGTGCTCGCGGTGGCGTGCGGCGGACGGGAGCGTTCGCTGGCGCCCATCGCCGGGGCGCTCGGCGCCGGGCAGCTCGGACTGCACTGCCTCTTCCACGGCTTCGGCGGCGGCATGCACCACGGTGCGATGACCATGCCGCAGGCGGCCGGTCGGCTGATCTGCAACGAGGCCCGCCCGGGCACGCTGGTCGGCCTGCCCGCCGGTACGTCGCCCGAGCAACTGGTCTCCTCGGCGGGCCTGGACCCGCACGCGTACGCCGTCGCGCCCTGGTGGCAGGGCGGCGTGTTCGGGATGACGCCGTCGATGCTGGCCGGGCACCTGGCCGCCGCGTTGGTGGCGGGCTGGTGGCTGCGGCGCGGCGAGGCGGCGCTGTGGCGGCTGGTGCGGGTGACCGCGTCGGCGGCCCGGGAGCACTGGGCGGCGCCGCTGCGGTCGGCGTTCGTGCTGGTGGCCGCGCTGCTGCGCGGTCTGTTCGGTGTGGCCGGTCCGGCCCGCCGGTTCGGGGCCAGGGGCGGCGAGGGTCCGCTCCCGGCGGGTGCGGTGCTGCGGCACAGCGTGGTGCGGCGTGGTCCGCCGTGCGGGGCCTTCGCGTACTGACCCGGCGTTGCCCGTACCCCTGAGCGGTACCGGGTTCCGGGCGTGCGCGGTGTCCAGGCCGTTCCCGTCCGCCCACAGCGACGACGGCCCCAGGCTCTGCCCCCACGTCCCCACGCGCGGCCCCGCCGAGGCACGGTTCCCCCGTCGCCCGGCAGTGCGGACCGCCGAGCTCCGATCGGAGACCCCGCATCATGCGTTCCCTTCCCACCCGCCGCCTTGCCGCCGTCGCCCTGACCGCCGCCGCCTCCGTGGTGGCGCTGGCCGGCCCCGCCTTCGCGCACGTCACCGTGAACCCGGGCTCGGCCGCCCAGGGCGGCTACACGGCCGTCGACTTCCGGGTGCCGAACGAGAGCGACACGGCGAGCACGGTGAAGCTGGAGGTCAACCTCCCGCTGGACCACCCGCTGGCCTCCGTCCGGACCCTGCCGATGCCGGGCTGGACCGCGGCCGTCGAGAAGTCGAAGCTCGACAAGCCGATCAAGGTGCACGGCAACGACGTCAACGAGGCCGTCTCCAAGATCACCTGGACCGCCGACGCGGGCACCAAGATCGCCCCCGGCCAGTTCCAGGAGTTCCGGGTCTCGCTCGGCCCGCTGCCGACCGACACCGACAACATGGCCTTCAAGGCCCTGCAGACCTACGACAACGGCGACGTCGTCCGCTGGATCGACGAGTCCAAGGACGGCCAGCCCGAGCCGGCCCACCCGGCCCCTGTCCTGAAGCTCACCAAGGCCGCCGGCGGTGACGACCACGGCGACAGCCACGGCGTCACCGCCTCCCCTGCCGCCGGCACCCACGGGGACAGCTCCGACCACGCCGCCGCCTCGGGCGACGGCAAGTCCAGCGACAGCACCGCCCGCACCCTCGGCGTGGTCGGCATCGTGGTCGGCGTGATCGGCACCGCCGTCGGCGTGCTCGGCCTGCGTCGCAAGAGCGGCGGCTCCGCCTCCTGACCCCCGCGCCGGCAGGGCCGTGCCCACCCCGGGCACGGCCCCGCCGGCGGTCCACCGCGCACGATCGGAACCCCATGTCCCGCACCACCCGTACGAACCGCGCCACCCGTACGAACCGCGCCGGCCGCACCACCCGGCTGGCCGGCGCGGCCGCCCTCGCGCTGGCCGCCGCCCTCACCCTCTCCGCCTGCGGCTCCTCCGGCGGCGGCTCGACCGCCGCCAAGGTCACCCAGCAGAAGGAGAACAGCCCGTACCAGGGCACCAAGCTCGCCAAGAACTTCGAGAAGCCCGACCTCCAGCTGACCGACACCTCCGGCCAGCCGTACGACCTTCGGCAGCAGACCAACGGCAAGGCCACCCTGCTGTTCTTCGGCTACACCAGCTGCCCGGACGTCTGCCCGACCACCATGGGCGACATCGGCGTCGCGATGAAGGCGCTCTCCGCGGAGGACCGGAAGAAGGTCAACGTCGTCTTCGTCTCCACCGACCCGAAGCACGACACCCCCCAGGTGCTGCGCACCTGGCTGGACTCGATGGGCAGCGACTTCATAGGCCTCACCGGCGACCTGGAGAAGGTGAAGACCGCCGCCAAGTCACTCGGCATCATGATCGAGGACCCGGTGGTCAACCCGGACGGCACGGTCACCTCCACCCACGGCGCCCAGGTGCTGGCCTTCCTCCCTTCGGACGACAAGGCGCACGTGCTCTACATGAGCGGCACCGAGGAGAAGACCTACGAGCACGACCTGCCGCTGCTCGCCAAGGGAGTCGCGGCGTGAGCGAGCGGAGCATGGGGGCACCCCCGGCCGGAGGCTGGAGGAGAGGTGGGGGCGCATGAGTGAGCGGAGCGAGCTCACCGTCCAGAGGAGCGCGGCGAACCGACGTTTCCGCCGGTCGGCCCTGCTGGGCACCGTGGTCGCCACCGCCCTCGGCGGCGGCGCCATCCTGGCCGCCTGCGGGACGGGCGGCCAGGACGGCGCCGGCGACCCGGGGCCGGCGAAGCTGAGCGTCGCCGACCCCTACATCCCGCTGCCCCCGGCCGGCGGGATGGGCGCCGGCTACCTGACCGTGCGCAACGACGGCGGGCCGGACCAGCTGGTCAAGGTGACCAGCCCGGCCGCCGGGTCGGTCACCATCCACCGCTCGACCGCCTCGACCATGGAGCAGGTGGACAGCCTGGCCGTGCCCGCGCACGGCGCGCTGCAGCTCGCCCGCGGCGGCACCCACCTGATGATCATGGGGTGGCAGAAGGCCCCCGCGCTCGGCGACGAGCTCGAGCTCGACCTCACCTTCGCCAAGTCCGGCACCATCTCGGTCAAGGTGCCAATCAAGGAGCTCACCTACCGGCCCGGCCAGAGTTAAGGGACCCGCCAGCATGCAGAAGGCCTCGCACCGCCGGATCGCCCCCCTACGCATCGCCGGAGCGCTCGGGATGCTCGGCGCGCTGCTCGCGCTGATGCTCGCCGGCGCCGGACCGGCCTCCGCGCACGCCACCCTGGAGTCCACCGACCCGCGGCAGAACTCGGTGGTCGCCACCGCCCCGCAGGCGGTCACGCTGACCTTCAGCGAGACGGTGTCGCTGTCCGGTGACTCGGTGCGGGTGCTGGACCCGGCCGGCAAAGCCGTGGACACCGGCAACCCGGCGCACGCCGACGGCCAGGGCCACACCGCCAGGGTCGCCCTGAACAGCGGGCTCGCCGACGGCACGTACACGGTGGCCTGGCGGGCCGTCTCGGAGGACTCGCACCCGGTCGGCGGGGCGTTCACCTTCTCCATCGGCGCGCCCTCGGACACCTCGGTGTCCGCCACCACGCTGCAGGGCGCCAAGGCGGACGGCCTGGTCGCCGTGCTGTACGGCACCGGGCGCACCGTGGCGTACGCGGCCTTCGCGCTGCTCGCCGGGGTGGCCGCGTTCGTGCTGGTCTGCTGGCCGGCCGGCGCGACCCGGCGATCGGTGCAGCGGCTGCTGATGACCGGCTGGACGGCGCTGCTGGCCTCGACCGTCGCGGTACTGATGCTGCGCGGCCCGTACGAGCGCGGCTCGGGCATCGGCAAGGCGCTCGACCTGTCGCTGGTGCGCGCCACCCTGGACGAGCGGATCGGCACCGCGCTGGCCGCCCGGCTGCTGCTGCTCGCCGCGGGCGGGATCTTCCTGTCGCTGCTGGTCGGGCAGTTGGGACAGCCGCAGAAGCCGGCCCCCGCGAAGGCCGACGAACACGACGAACAGGACGACGACGCCGAGGCCGCCGAGCTGCGCGAGCTGGAGCAGCGGGCCGCCGAGCGTCCGCAGCGCGAGGCCCGGCTGGGCCTGGGGGTGGCCGGGCTGGTGCTGGCGGTCGCCCTGTCGGCGACCTGGGTCGGCGCCGACCACGCCTCGGTGGGCATCCAGGTCTGGCTGGCGCTGCCGTTCGGCATCCTGCACCTGATCGCGATGGCGCTCTGGCTGGGCGGGCTGGCCACGCTGCTGGTCACGCTGCGCGAGGGCGTCGGCGCCGAGGTGGTGGACCGCTTCTCGAAGGTCGCGTTCGGCTCGGTGGCGGTGCTGGCCGTCACCGGGATCTACCAGTCCTGGCGGGGCCTGGGCAGCTGGGGCGCGCTGACCGACACCGAGTACGGGAAGCTGCTGCTGGTGAAGACCGGTTGCGTGGTCGTCATGATCGGCGTCGCCTGGATCTCCCGCAGCTGGCTGGCCCGGTTGCGCTCGGCCCCGGCCGAGGCGGTGGAGGTCGAGCCGGCCGAGGCGTCCGAGCCGGTCGGCGTCGCGGCGCACAGCGAGGACCCGGTCCGGCAGGCGCAGCTGGCCCGGCAGCAGGCCGCCCGGGCGACTGCCGGGCGCGAGCGCGGGCTGACCCCGACCCGGGCCGGGCTGCGCCGCTCGGTACTGGTCGAGGCGGTGGTCGCGGTGGCGGTGCTGGTGGTCACCACGCTGCTCACCAACTCCCCGCCCGGGCGCGTGGCGGGCGAGATCAACGCGGCCGGGAACACCGCCCCGGTGGCCGGTGGGTCGTCGGCGGCGCCGCAGAGCGAGCCGGGCCGCACGGTGGAGCTCAAGCTGCCGTACGACACCAAGGGCCGGACGCCGAACGCCAAGGGCACCGCGACGGTCACCGTCACTCCGGCCAAGACCGGCCCGAACGAGGTGAAGCTCGCGTTGGACGGTGCGGACGGACAGCCGGTGGACGTCCCGGAGGTGCAGCTCGCCTTCACCCTGCCGGACCGCGACCTGGGCCCGTTGCCGGTGGCGCTGACCCCGGGGGGCACCGGCCGCTGGAGCGGCACCGCGCAGCTGCCGCTGGCCGGCACCTGGGTGGTCTCGGTGCAGGTCCGCTCCTCGGACATCGACCAGGTCACCCCGACCCAGCAGTTCAAGATCGGGTGAGCGCGGTGGGCGACGCTTCGACGGATCTGACGGATCTGACGGGCCGGGAGGACCGGACGGACCTGACGGGCCAGGCAGGCCGGGAGGACCGGAAGGGCCCGGCCGGCTTCACCCGGCGGGCGCTGCTCGGCACGGCCGGCGCCGGGCTGCTGGTCGGCGCCGGGGCCGGGGTGGCCGGGGCGGTCGCCTACGACCGCCCGTCCGGCGAGAAGGCGGACAAGGGCGGCGTGCTCGGCGCCGGCCGGGTGCCGTTCCGCGGCGAGCACCAGGCCGGCATCCTCGAACCGCAGCAGGCCCGGGTCCAACTGGCCGCCTTCGACCTGGCCGCCGGGGCCGGCCGGGACGGACTGCGCACCCTGCTGCAGCGCTGGACCAGGGCGGTGGACCGGCTGACCGCCGGGGAGCCGGCCGAGGAGTTCGACAACCAGGTCGCGCTGGACGCCGGGCCCTGCTCGCTCGCCGTCACGGTCGGCTTCGGCTCCGCGCTGTTCGACAAGGCCGGGCTGGCCGACCGCCGCCCGGCCGCGCTCGAACCGCTGCCCGCCTTCACCGGTGACGCGCTGGACGCGGCGCGCGGCGAGGGCGACCTGTTCGTGCAGATCGGCGCCGACGACGCCCTGGTGGCGGTGCACGCGCTGCGGGTGCTGCAGAAGCTGGCGGCCGGGACGGCAGCGCTGCGCTGGCAGTCGGCCGGCTTCGCCCGGACCCCCGGCGCGACCGCGCGGCCGGCGACCGGGCGCAACCTGATGGGCCAGATCGACGGCACCAACAACCCCAAGCCGGGCGAGGACGGCTTCGCCGCCACGGTGTTCTGCGCGGCCGGCGGGGACCACCCGGCCTGGCTGGCCGGGGGCTCGTTCCTGGTGTTCCGGCGGATCCGGATGCTGCTGGACCATTGGGAGGAGCTGCCGGTGGACCGCCAGGAGCGGGTGATCGGGCGGCGCAAGGCGGACGGTTCGCCGCTGAGCGCACCGGCCGGATCCGGCGAGGGCACCGCGGTGGACCTGTCCGCGCAGGGCCCGGACGGCGGTCCGGCGGTCCCCTCCGACGCCCACGTGCGGGTCGCCGCCCCGGCGAGCAACGGCGGGGCGGCGATGCTGCGACGCGGTTTCTCGTACCACGACGGCCTGCTGCCGGACGGCTCGCCGGACGCCGGGCTGCTGTTCCTCGCCTTCCAGGCGGACCCGCGCAAGGGCTTCACCCCGGTGCAGCGCAAGCTCTCCCGGGGCGACGGGCTCTCCCGCTTCCTGCGGCACGAGGCGAGCGGCCTGTACGCGGTGCCGCCGGGCGTGCCGGCGGCAGGCTACCTCGGACAGCAGCTGTTGGAGGGGTAGTTCCGCAAGCGCGATCCCGGCCACTGAAACGCCTTCATGCCGGGGCGGCGGAATCGTTATGGTGACTGCTTCGGCACCACCCCGCTCAGGCAGCATCCCGCTCAGGCACTATCCCACTGCAACGGAGGCGTCATGTCGGCCACCCGCTACACCTACCTCGGCCCGGCCGGCACCTTCACCGAGGCGGCGCTGCACACGCTGCCCGAGGCGGCGACCCGGGAGCTGGTGCCGCTGTCCTCGGTGGCGCTGGCGCTGGACGCGGTGCGCGGCGGGGAGGCGTCCGGGGCGTTCGTGCCGATCGAGAACTCGGTGGAGGGCGCGGTCACCGCGACCAACGACGAACTGGCCGCCGGCGCACCGCTGATGATCTACCGTGAGGTGCTGCTGCCGATCTCCTTCGCGCTGCTGGTGCGGCCGGGCACCGAGCTGTCCGGGATCAAGACGGTGACCAGCCACCCGGTGGCCCAGCCGCAGGTGCGCCGCTGGCTGGCGGCCAACCTGCCGGACGCCACGTGGGAGTCGGCCGCCTCCAACGCGGACGGCGCCCGGCTGGTCTCCGAGGGCCGGTACGACGGGGCGTTCGCGGGCGAGTTCGCGGCGCCGATCTACGGGCTGGACCCGCTGGTCAAGGACATCGCGGACGCGCAGAGCGCGACCACCCGGTTCGTGTTGGTCGGCCGCCCCGGGCGGGTCTCCTCGCCGACCGGCGCGGACAAGACCTCGATGGTGGTCTGGCTGCCGGACGACCACCCGGGTGCGCTGCTGGAGCTGCTGCAGGAGTTCGCGGTGCGCGGGGTGAACCTGATGCGGATCGAGTCCCGGCCGACCGGCGAGGGGCTGGGCAACTACTGCTTCCTGATCGACTGCGAGGGGCACCTGTCCGAGCGCCGGGTGGCGGAGGCGATGATGGGGCTCAAGCGGATCTGCCCGCAGGTGCGGTTCCTCGGCTCCTATCCGCGCGCCGACCGCCAGGGCTCCAAGCACCGGCGGCCGGGGACCTCGGACGAGGACTTCACCGCGGCGGCGGACTGGCTCTCCCGAGCGCTCGACGGGCGCGGGGACATCTGAGCCCCGTCATCCGAACGACATCTCCTGTCTTTCCGACCTTTCTCCGACTGTTATCGACCGGGCCGATCAGCCGGGACGGGCGACCGTTCCGTCGTCCACAGGGGTGCCCGGGGCCGGAGGCCGCTGTCCACAGGCCCGCCCGCTGTCCACAGCCGGAAGTTATCCACAGGCCTGGGGACGAGTCGACAAAACGGTATAGCCATTGCGCAGACCTGGTCGGATCATCGGTTTGCGTCGCAGAGATGACTAATCGGACCAGAGTCACCCGCTTGCCTGCAAATCACCCGTCCGAGTGCTTCAATTCCCTCACTCGAGAGAGTCGGATGAGGTTTGAAACCTCAATTCCCCGTCTCCGGCGAGCGGACGCCAATCCTCCCCATCGATCCACAGCCCCAGCCCCAGGCCTGTGGATAACCGGCCCCCGAAGAGTTCCCCACAGAAGTTATCCACAGGATCCGGTGAGTTATCCCCAGGGGAAAACCGGTACCGGTGGAGGAACGACCGCCCGGTACGCTTGGCCCTGTGATTGACCTTCGCCTGCTCCGTGAGGACCCTGACCGAGTGCGCGCCTCGCAGCGCGTCCGTGGCGAGGACGTCGACCTGGTCGACGCCCTCCTCTCCGCCGACGAGCTGCGCCGGTCCTCGGGCAGCCGCTTCGACGAACTGCGCAACGAGCAGCGGGTGCTCGGCAAGCAGGTCGCCCAGGCCAAGGGCGAGGAGAAGACCGCCCTGCTGCAGCGCACCAAGGACCTGGCCGCCGAGGTCAAGGCCGCGGACGCCGAGCAGAGCGCGGCCAAGGAGGAGGCGGACCGCCTGCTCCGCTCCCTGGCGAACCTCATCGACCCGGCCGCCCCGGTCGGCGGCGAGGAGGACTTCGTCACCCTGGAGGAGATCGGCACCCCGCGCGACTTCGCCGCCGAGGGCTTCGAGCCCCGCGACCACGTCGAGCTCGGCCAGCTGCTGGGCGCGATCGACACCGAGCGCGGCGCCAAGGTCGCCGGTGCCCGCTCCTACTACCTGACCGGCGTCGGCGCGCTGCTGGAGCTCGCCCTGGTCAACATGGCGATCGCCCAGGCCACCGCGGCCGGCTTCATCCCGATGATCACCCCGGCCCTGGTCCGCCCGGCTGCCATGGACGGCACCGGTTTCCTCGGCCAGGCCGCCGAGAACGTCTACCACCTCGGCGACGAGGACAAGTACCTGGTCGGCACCAGCGAGGTCCCGCTGGCGGCGTACCACATGGACGAGATCATCGACGCCGAGAAGCTGCCGCTGCGCTACGCCGGCTACTCGTCCTGCTTCCGCCGCGAGGCCGGCACCTACGGCAAGGACACCCGCGGCATCATCCGCGTCCACCAGTTCGAGAAGGTGGAGATGTTCGTCTTCACCACGCCCGAGGACGCGGAGAACGAGCACCGCCGCCTGCTCCAGTGGGAGAAGGACTTCCTCAACGCGCTGGAGCTGCCCTACCGGGTGATCGACGTCGCCTCCGGCGACCTCGGCGCCTCGGCCGCACGCAAGTTCGACATCGAGGCCTGGATCCCCACCCAGGGCAAGTACCGCGAGGTCACCTCGACCTCCAACACCACCGAGTACCAGGCCCGCCGCCTGTCGATCCGGATGCGCGAGGAGGGCAAGACCCGCCCGCTCGCCACCCTGAACGGCACCCTGGTCGCCGTCCCGCGCACCATCGTGGCGATCCTGGAGAACCACCAGCAGGCCGACGGCTCGGTCGTCGTGCCCGAGGCGCTGCGGCCGTACCTCGGCGGACGCGCCGTCATCGAGCCCGTCAAGTGACCTCGACCGCACATCCCGGCGGTGGCGACCTGCCCTATCGGCTGGTCGCCACCGACCTCGACGGCACCCTGCTGACCAGCGAGGAGACCGTCTCCGAGCGCACCCGCGCCGCACTGGCCACGGCCGTCGGCGCGGGCGCGCTGCACATCATCGTGACCGGGCGCTCGGCCGCCTGGGCCCGCCCGGTCTTCGACGAGATCGGTTACACCGGGATAGCGGTCTGCGGCCAGGGCGCCCAGGTCTACGACGCGGGCGCGCACAAGCTGCTCACCTCGCTCACCCTGGACCGCCGGCTGGCCGCGCTCGCGATCGAGAAGATCGAGGCCGAGACCGGTCCGCTGGCCGTCGCCGCCAACCAGGATGGCCTGGACGGCCAGGTGCTGGCCGGCCCCGGCTACGAACTGCTGATCGGCTCGGACCTGCCGGTCGTCCGGGTCGAGCGCGACGAGCTGCTCGCCTCCCCGGTCAGCAAGCTCTACATCCAGCACCCGGGCCTGACCGACGACGCCCTCGCCGAGGCCGCCCGGCACGCCGCCGGCGGCCTGGTCGGCGTGGTGATGGCCGGGGCCGGCGTGGTCGAGCTGCTGCCGCTGGGCCTGTCCAAGGCCACCGGCCTGGCCGTCGCCGCCCGCCGCCTGGGCGCGCGGGCCGCCGACACCATCGCCTTCGGCGACATGCCCAACGACGTCCCGATGTTCGGCTGGGCCGCGCACAGCGTGGCCATGGCCAACGCCCACGAGGAACTGCTCGCCGTCGCCGACGAGGTGACCGCGAGCAACGACGAGGACGGCGTGGCCGTCGTCCTGGAGCGGCTCTACCCGGCACGCTGAGCAGGCGGGGCCCGGGTGATCGCCGGTACGCCGGTGACCCGGTGGACCTGGCGGTCCGGCGGACGCACATTGACGAGGACTGACTGTTCGAGGCGAGTTCACGAGCAGTTGTAGGATGACCGGGCAATCGGTTGTAGGATGACCGACGACTGATGAGCGGTGTGCGAAGGGAGGCCCGGAATGAGCGGCGACGGCAACAACCTGCAGGCGGCCGGGCGGCGCTCCCTGGTGGACACCGCGATCGACCAGCTGCGCGAGCAGCTGGCCGGCGGCGCCTGGCCGGTGGGGTCGCAGATCCCCACCGAGCACGAGCTGGCCGAGCGGCTGCAGGTCGGGCGGAACACCGTACGGGAGGCGATCCGGGTGCTGGTGCACGCCGGAATGCTGGTCTCCCGGCAGGGCGAGGGGACCTTCGTACGGTCCACCAGCGACCCGGCGGCGGTGCTGCGCGGCGTCCAGCGCTCGGGCATCCGGGACGTCCTGGAGGTCCGCGCGGCGCTGGAGACCGAGGGCGCCCGACTGGCGGCCCTGCGGCACACCCCCGAGGACATCCGGCGGATGCGGGCCGCGCTGGCCCGCGAGGCCGAGGTGTTCGCGGCGCACCCCGAGCGGGCCAGCCGCGAGGCCACCGTCGAGCACGACCTGGAGTTCCACACCGCCGTCGTCGAGGCCGCGCACAACCCGGCGCTGGCCGAGGTGTACCGCTACTTCGGCGCCTCCGTGCGCGAGGCGATGACCTCCGCCTTCGGCGACCACGACATGCCCGAGGCGGTCGTGGCCACCCACGAGGCGCTGGTCGACGCGATCGAGAGCGGTGACCCGGACCGTGCCGAGGCGGCGTGTCGTGCGCTGCTCGCCGGCCCGACCGCGGCCGTCGAGCAGCTGCTCGCGGCCATCGCGGCCCGGAAGTAGGACGACGCGAGCTCCTCTTCCGTCCGTCCGCGCCCTCCCCGCATTCAGGAAAGAACAGCACACCCATGGCCGTCACCCGTGCCCAGCAGCCGGTTGTCACCACTCCTGCCCCGCTCCCCCTGCGCTCCCGGCTGGCCCACCCCGCCCTGCTGCTGACCGGCATCGTGCTGGTCGCGCTGAACATGCGCGCCTGCCTGGCCGCCGTCTCCCCGATGGTCGGAGAGATCCAGCGCGCCTTCGGCCTGTCCGCCACCGCGAGCGGGCTGATCACCACCGTCCCGGTGCTGTTCCAGGGCGTCGGCGCGCCGCTCACCCCCCGATTGACCCGCCGGTTCGGCGCCGAGCGGGTGGTGCTGGGCGCGGTGCTGGTGCTGGGCGCCGGCGTGCTGCTGCGGGTGCTGCCCTCGGTGTTCGCGCTGTACGCGGGCTGCGTGGTGATCGGCGTGGCCATCGCGGTGCTGAACGTGTCGATGCCGGGTCTGGTCAAGCGGGAGTTCCCGGACCGCGCGGCCACCATGACCGGCGTCTACTCGACCACCATGCTGGTCGGCGCGACCCTCGCCGCCGGCACCTCCGTCCCGCTGGAGCACGTGCTCGGCGGCGGCTGGCCGGCCTCGCTCGGCGCCTGGTCGCTGCTCACCCTGGTCGCGGCGGTGGCCTGGCTGCCGCAGGTGCTGCGCTCCCGGCAGGAGAAAACCGCGGTGGCCGCGGCGGTCCAGCCGGGCAAGCCGATCGAGGGCATCTGGAAGTCCCCGCTGGCCTGGCAGATCAGCCTGTTCATGGGCATCTCGTCGCTGCTGGTCTACATCCTGGTCGCCTGGATGCCGACCATCCTGGCCGACCACGGCATGGACCGCGGCCAGGCCGGTCTGGTCTTCGCCTTCTCCAACCTGGTGCAGGTGGCCGGCGCCTTCCTGGTGCCGCTGATGGCCGGCCGGATGACCAGCCAGCGCGCCCTGGCGGTGACCATGGCCGCCCTGAACGGGCTCGGCATCGCCATGCTGCTGGTCGCCCCGGTCTCCGCCGCCTGGGTGTCGGCGGCCGTCCTCGGCGTCGCCCAGGGCGGTTCGCTGGGCCTCGGCCTGGCGTTCATCGTGCTGCGCACCGGCACCGCGGCCGGCGCCGCCCAGCTGGGCGGGATGTCGCAGGCGATCGGCTATCTGGTCGCCGCGGCCGGCCCGGTCGGCGCCGGTGCGCTGCACCAGCTCACCGGCGGGTGGGAGGCCACCTTGGCGCTGATGCTGGTGCTGGTCCTGGTGGTCGGCGCGGCCGGCCTCGGCGCGGGCCGCAACCGGACGCTGTAAGGCGTGTCTGACAATTCGCGCCCGGCGGGAATTGTCAGACACGCCTTAGGGCGTCGCTCCCCGGCCGCTACTCCTCCGCGGCGAGGGTCAGCCCGGCGAGCTTCACCGAGGCCAGCGCCGTCGCCGCGACGGTGACCACCAGCAGCAGCGGGACGGCCACCCCGAGCGAGACGTCGGCGCCGATCGCGGTGTCCCCGGCCACCGCCTCGGCGACCGCCCGGCCCCACTGCTGGACGCTCAGCGTCCGGGCGCCCTCGACGAAGTTGCCGATCAGCGACTCCCAGATCAGCGCGTACGCCAGCCCGGCCACCACCGCGTGCCGGGTGACCACGCCGAGCAGCAGGAACAGCGCGCTGTACGCGGCCCCGGCGACCAGGACCGCGATGGTGTAGCCGAGCGCCACGCCGTCCTGGGTGCCGTACAGCAGCAGCCCGCAGACCAGCGTCGGGACGGCGGCGAACACCCAGACGGTGCCGATCGCGACGGTCAGCTTGGTGGTGACGATCTGCCGACGCGGCAGCGGCTTGGCGAGCAGGTAGACGATCGAGCCGTCGTCGATCTCGGTGGCGATCACCCCGGTGCCGACCACCAGGCCGAGGATCGGGACGAGGGTGCCGAGGTCGAGCTGGCCGAGGATCTTGACGGTCAGGCTGTGCGCGTCGCCGCTCGACCCGGCGGCGATCGCCGAGACGATCAGCAGCAGGGCCGGGGCCACCAGCAGCAGGGCGCCGCGACGGCGGCCGAGCAGGCCGCGCAGGGTCAGCCTGGCGACGGTCGGGTTCATGGTCGGTCGGCCCCTTCCTGGGTCCGGTTGGTGACGTGGATCAGGCGGCAGGTCATGCCGAGACCAGGTACGAGAAGACGCTCTCCAGCGACTCGTCCGCCGGGGAGACGGTGTACAGCCGGATGCCGGCCTCCCGGGCGACCCGGGGCAGCAGGGTGGTGAAGCCCTGGAAGTTCACCGCCTCGATCCGCAGCGCCCTCTCCCGCTCGTCCACCTCGATCCCGGTGGTGGAGCCGTCGGCGATCAGCGCGGCGGCGAGCCGGCGGTCGTCGTTGGAGCGGACCAGGTAGCGGTGCGGGCGGTCGGTCATCAGCCGCCGGATCCGGCGGAAGTCCCCCGAGGCGGCGTGTCGTCCGGCCACCACCACCTCGATGTGCCGGGCCAGCTGCTCGACCTCCTCCAGGATGTGGGAGGAGAACAGCACCGTCCGGCCGTCCGCGCCGAAGCGGCGCAGCAGCTCCATCAGCTGCAGCCGCTGGCGCGGGTCCATGCCGTTGAAGGGCTCGTCCAGCAGCAGCACGGCCGGGTCGTGGACGAGTGCCGAGGCCATCTTGACCCGCTGCTTCATGCCCTTGGAGTACGTCCCGGTGCGGCGGTCCTTGGCGTACGCCATCTCGACCAGGTCCAGGGCGCGCCGGGCGGCGGCGCCGGGCTGGGGCAGGCCGTGCAGTTCGGCGTTGGCGAGGACGAACTCCCAGCCGGTCAGGTAGTCGTACATCGACTCCCGCTCGGGGACCAGGCCGATCTGCCGGTACACCTGCTGGTTGCGCCAGATCGGCGCGCCGTCCAGGGTGACCGCGCCGCTGGAGGGGGCGAGGAAGCCGCTCATCATGTGGATGAGGGTGGACTTGCCCGCGCCGTTGGGCCCGAGCAGGCCGGTGATGCCGGGGCCGATCGACATGGTGATGTCGTTGACCGCGACCACGTTCCCGAACCAGCGGGAGACCTTGTCGATGCTGATGGTGGCCATGCCGCCCTCTCAGACGTTCCTGCTCAGACGTTCTTGTAGCGGCGCAGCAGGAGGCGGTACGAGCCGACCACCATCGCCGCGGCGACGAGGGCGAACACCACCACGCCCAGCCCGCCCGGGGCGTGCCGGCGGTCCAGGCCGGCGCCGAGGTCGAACACCTCGTTGACCAGGGCCTCCACCAGGCCGTTGGGCGAGATCAGCGCGGTCCACTGGGCGGCGTCGGAGCCGCCGGGACCGGGGCTGCTGATGCCGACCGCGATCGCGGCCACCGCCGAACCGACCGCCAGGTAGCCCATGATGGCCGCCACCCCGAAACCCCGGCGCGGCGTCGCCGCCGCGATCACCAACGCGACGGAGGTCGGCACCAGGGCGTACAGCACGGCCGCCGCCAGGCCGTACAGGAAGTGGCTCGTGTTGTGCGCGAAGTCCATCCCGCCGAGCAGCGCGCCGATGTACAGCACCAGCAACGGGGCGGCCATCAACAGGAGTTGGGCGCAGGCCATGGCCGCGAACTTGGCCCGGACGTAGTCGGTGCGGGTGATCGGGCGGGAGAAGTAGAGCGGTACGGTGTGGTACCGCAGATCCCGGGAGAGCAGCACCGGCGCCTGGGAGGCCAGGAAGATCGAGACCACCAGGTTGAGGCTGGCGAGGTAGCCGGCGTACTCGACCGGCAGCTCGTCCTGCTTCATGGAGAGCGCGACCGCGACGAAGATCATCGCGGGGACGGTGACCACGCCGAGCATCAGCATCGGCAGCACCTTGGACTTGCCCGAGCGGCCCAGGCCGTAGGCGGCGCGCAGGCTCTGGATGAAGAGCGAGCGGGTGGCGTAGGCGCGGCCGAGCCGGGGGCCGGTGTAGCCGCGGTAGCCGATGTCGTGGATGACACCGGTGTCGGCGGGCCTGGCGTCAGGAGGCTGCGGCATCGTCCGTCCCTCCCCTGGCGTTCTCGTTGTCGCGCTCGTTGCCGGTGTCGCTGTCGTTGCCGGTGCCGCTGTCGCTGTCGCTGCCGGTGTCGGTGAAGAGTTCGGCGACCCGGTGGCGGCGCTGCTCCAACCGGACCAGGCCGAGGCCAAGTTCGGCGACGGTGTCGCGGATGGTGTCGTAGGTGTCCTCGCCGGCCAGTCGGACCAGCAGCAGGTGCGAGCCCTCCGACTGGACGGTGAGGCCGGCGGCGGCCAGCCGTTCGCGGACCGCGGCGCCGGGCTCGGCGCCGGAGTCCTCCGGGAGGTCCGTGACCTCGACCGCGAGGACGGCCGTCGCCTCGGTGAAGGAGGCGGTGGAGGAGGAGCGCAACAGCTTGCCGCCGTCGATGACGACCAGGTGGTCGCAGGTGCGCTCCAGCTCGCCGAGCAGATGGGTGGTGACCAGCACCGAGATCCCGAAGTCGGTGTGCACCCGGCGGATCAGGCCCAGCATCTCGTCCCGGCCGGCCGGATCGAGGCCGTTGGTCGGCTCGTCCAGCAGCACCAGCTTGGGGTCGTGCACCAGCGCCTGGGCGAGCTTGACCCGCTGCTTCATGCCGGTCGAGTAGCCGCCCATCGGACGGTACCGCTCCTCGTACAGGCCGACGTGCCGCAGGGTGTCCGCGGTGCGCTCACGGGCGGCGGTGGCGGGCAGGCCCGCCATCCGGGCCATGTGCACCACGAACTCGGTCGCGGAGACGTCCGGCGGCAGGCAGTCGTGCTCGGGCATGTAGCCGACCTGCTCGCGGATCTCGGAGCCCCGGGTGGCGACGTCCAGGCCGAGCACCTCGCCGCGGCCGGAGGTCGCCGGGGCGAGCCCGAGCAGGATCTTGATCAGGGTGGACTTGCCCGCCCCGTTGGCCCCGACCAGCCCGACGACCCCGGGCTGCACCTCGACGGTCAGCTGGTCGAGGGCGGTGACCCGGGGGAACCTCTTGGTGAGGCCCTCGGTCTTGATGACAGCAGTGGACACGCCCTCAACGTAACGGTCTTGCGCGGTAAGGGCCATGAGCTGGAATGACGAAGCCTCCTGCTGCTGCGGTATGACGCCGGGCCCGGTCCCCCCTAGGGGTCGGGGCGGGTCGGCGGAACCGGGACCCGCATGTACTCTTGTCGAACTCTTTACCTTGCTTGCCCATTTCTTTGCCAACGGGGGTGTCGGCGCGAGCGCGCCGGCACGGAGGGGAACGATCGACATGTCTGATCGGGCGACCACGTTCGACCGGATGATGAACCCATGGGCCTACGACGCGGACGGCAACCTGACCGCCGAGGCCCGGGCCCGGGAAGCGGCCCGCACCCAGCTGAACTCGGCCCAGGGGCCGGGTGGGGGCGCCGGCTTCAGCGCCGACACGAACGCGCTGACCACCGCGGGGAACAACTCCGACCAGATCCACGCCCGCCTCAACACCGACGGCCGGGGCGCCGACGAGGCCACCGCCAAGGTCTCCACCTCGCTCGCCAACTGGAGCACCGGCACGGCCACCCGGGGCGCCGCCACCGCCTGGGACCAGTGCGTCGCCGCCCTCGGCAGCACCATCGGGCAGACCACCCAGGCCCTGCGCGGCAGCGCCGCCAACTACCAGCGCAACGAGTCGGCCGTGACGTCCGACATGGGCGCCTGAGGGGACGGACGGACATGGTCGACTTCCACGAGCTCAGCAACGCCAGGTTCGACTCCCTGGAGAGCGCCGCCACGGCCTGGGAGCAGGTCGCCCTCAAGCTCAAGTCGATGGACCAGGACTGGGACAGCACGGTCATCGCCAAGGTGAACTCCGCCTGCTGGAGCGGACCTTCGGCCGACCTGGCGCGACCCGGGCTGCAGCGCACCAACGAGCAGCTGAGCGCCGCCGCGACGGAGGCGAACGCGCTCGCCTCGATCTTCAAGGACGCCGCGGGCGAGTTCCAGGCCGCGAAGACCAAGCTGGAGAAGGCGGTTGCGGACGCGCGGACGGACGGGCTGACCGTCACCGGCGACGGCACGGTGAGCTGGCCCCCGGCCGACAACGCCACCCGGCACGACCCCGAGGGCTACCGGGACTACCAGAAGGAGTACGGCGACAAGGCGACCGCCGCCCGCAAGGCGATCGACGCGGCCGTCGCCGAGGCCACCGCCGCCGACGAGCGGATCGCCTTCGCACTGCGCTCCGACACCGGCACCGACCAGCAGAAGTCCTTCAACGGCAACGCCATCGGCGGCGGCCCCGAGGCGGACGGCAAGCGCGCCGCCCGGCTCGCGGCCAAGGGCGGCGGCATCAGCGACCCCGAACTCACCGAGTTGAACTCGCTGTTGGCCTCGCACCAGGGCGACCCGAAGTTCGCCACCACGTTCTACCAGGACCTCGGCCCGGACGGCCTGATCAAGTCCTGGAACAGCATGGTCGGCGACCCGGCGCACCCCGTCGACCCCAAGGACCCGCGCGGGAAGGCCTACCAGGACCTCCAGAGGAACCTCGGGCTCAACCTGGCCACCGCCACCCGCGGCGGCAACGAGCCGCACCTGTCCGACGAGTGGGCGGCCGCGCTGCGCAAGGCCGGTGCGCAGAAGCAGTGGGACAAGCCGTACCGGGCCTCCGGCCTGGACTGCCAGCCGTACGGCTACCAGGTGCTCTCCGGCATCCTGATGAACGGCGACTACGACGCCAAGTTCATCAACCCGATCGCCGAGCACGTCACCCAGCTCGACACCCGGGACAAGTACTGGCCGGCCCCGCCGCCCGGCTCCAAGGTGCACGGCTTCAACCTGATCGGCGGCGACGAGGCGGGCTCCGGCTTCCGGCCCACCACCGCGATCCTGGAGGCGCTCGCGCACAGCCCGGAGGCGTCCACCAAGTTCTTCACCGAGCAGCCGACCGCGTACAACGAGGACGGCACGGTCAACCCGAACGGCAAGGCCAAGCCGGCCGGTTACTTCGACTACTACGTGCACGGGAAGGACTGGATACCGGACACCAGCTCCCGGGACTCGAAGGTCTGGGACGCGAGCAAGCAGGCCGGCCCGGCCGCCCTCGGCCACGCCCTGGAGGCGGCCACCACCGGCCACCCGTACGACGAGCCGGCCGCCGAGCCGCCCGCCAAGCACACCGCCGAGCAGGCCGACCTGATGAAGCGGGTCGTGGACACCTTCGGCACCCACGGCGACCACGGGGCGCTGGACGACATCAAGGACGACGGCAAGCTCGCCGCGCTGCGGCTGAGCCTCGGACACATGACCGCCGAGTACATCGGAGACGTGCAGAACGCGCTCTCGGACACCACCGACCTGCCGGTCAACGGCACCCCGGCGGGCCTCAGCGGCCCGGAGGTGCACGGTCTGCTGGACGCGCTCGGTCGCGACCCCGAGGCGTACGGCGCGGTGACCAACGCCAACCAGGCGTACACCACGGCCGTCGTCCGCGGCCACCTGGACAGCGGGCAGACCGACTTCTCCCGGCTGCAGGCGGACATCGACCACGTCGCCCGGGCGGGCGGGGTGGTCAACGGCGTCCTGGGCGAGGCCCGGATCGACGAGGTCCACAACCAGCACGCCGCCTCCGACAAGGAGTACAACGACGCGCTGGAGAAGAACGTCGGCTACGCGAAGGACGCCTTCAACGCCGTCATCGGCTCAGTGACCGAGAAGGTGCCGCTCGGCGGCGAGATATCCGGCGCGCTGGTGGACTCGATCGCCGACAGCGTGATCGAGTCCAACACGCGCGACACCAGCGCGCAGGGCCAGCAGGAGGCCCGCTACTACCTCCACCAGGACAAGAACAGCGTGGGCGACGCGGCGGCGCGGGCGATCAAGGACGCGGCCTACCAGACGAACCTGAGCTACGACGACATCCAACGACTGGCCAGGAGTGCCCAGGACCGCGCCAAGGACGGCTTCATCGACGGGCTCTCCAGCGACATGGCCGCCAATGCGAAGGGCAACGCATGAGAGTGATCGACGGCCGGTGGGTGCTGCCCACTGTGCTGGCGGCAACCGTGGCAGGCGCCGGAACCGTCGGCTATCTGGACTGGCAGGGCCACCGCCCGGTCGAGGAACCCGGCCATGCGGCCTTCCTCTGTGGACTGCCCACCGGTGACGGCACCCCGCTCGGGCGGCTGCTGCCGTCCGGCGGGCAGGACGTGGAGGAGAAGCGGGACGGCGGCTTCAGGACCCCGGTGTCCTGCACGGTCCGGGTGGACGGACGGGTCGCGGTCACCGTCTCCGCCGCTTTCCAGGACGGCAGGCCCGTCCTCTCCCCCGAGGCCGCCGAACACCCGGACGCCCGCAGCTTCGACGCGGGCACCGCGGCGGCCTCCTGGCCCGGCGGTGCGACCGTCTCCGACTACTGCAAGGGAGGCCCGGTCGGCCACGTCCAGTTGATCGTCACGCCTGGCGAAGCGGTCCGGACGGGCACCGACCAGCAGGCGGACCTGGAACGGATCGCCCGGGAGAGGTTGCCGCTGAGCATGAAGGAGGCCTGCGGGTGAAGCGCACCGGACCACTGATCGCGGGTGCGACGGTCATGGTGCTCGGCGGCGGCCTGCTCGGCTGGCACGCGTACCTCGACCGCACCGAGTACCGGCCGCCGGCCGTCTCGCTGTCGCGCGGGGAGTGCGAGGGCACCCTCGACGACCCGGGGATCGCCACGATGCTGGGGCACACCCCCCGGGTCTTCGTGGAGACGGGACTCCACATCCCGGACCGGGGCGTCAAGCCCAGCCTGAGGTGCACGGTCGAAGGCCAGGGAGGGCGAACGCTGAACGCGCTTGCCGTCAGCGTCGATCTCGCCACCGACCGCGAAGCCGGGCAGGCGACCTTCAACTGCACCCTGATGGGCAAGGCCGAGCCCTACCGGGCCACCCTCAGGGTCGGGCGCTTCCCCCAACCCGATATCCCCGCCCGGGAACGCGCCGACGAGCTGGTGACCGGCTTCGCCGAGCGCGCCGCCGTGAAACTCGGATGCGCCAACGGCGCCGAGTCGCTCTCCGTGAAGTGAGCGGTCCGGCGCCGTACCCGGCGTCACCTCAGGAGCTGGGACGCTCCCACATCTCGATCACCTTGCCGGAGGCGTCGATCGCCACCTTGTAGGCGCCGGTCGAGCAGGGGTACGAGCCCTTCTGGTTGCCCGGCGTGGCGATGCACTCGTTGATGTGCTTCGCCAGGTCGGCCGCGTTGACGTCCTTCGGCGCGGCCACGACCGACTTGAGGTGGCCCTTGACGGTCGGGGCGAACTGCGCGGTCTTCTCGGCGCCCACCGCCTCGAAGTTGACGTCGTCGACGCCGCAGGCGTCCTTGGTGTCCTTGTAGACCAGGGCCGTCGCGCTGGTGCCCTTCACCGGGTAGATCCACTTCTGCCCGGCGGGCAGCGGTTCGTGGGTGCAGAAGCCCTCCGGGCCGCCGTCGGTGGGCTTGCCGGTCGGGGCCGGCTTGGCCGTGCCGGTGGCCGGCGCGGCGGTCGGCGAGGCGGTCGGCGAGGCGGCGCCGCCGGTGGCGGGCGCGGCGGTGGCGGTGGCGGTGGTGCCGCCCGCGCCCTGGTCCGACGAGTCGTCCGGGCCGCAGGCCGCCAGGCCGAACGCGGCGGTGGTGACCAGAGCGGCGGCGAGCAGCCTCCTGGAAGCAGACATGACGAAAGACCCCCCGTGTAACGCATGATCAGTTGCAGGTGCGGCGGACAGACTAGCGCCTCACTCCCCCACCCTCCCCGGACCACCGTTCGTCAGACTCCCCAGCCCTCGGCCACGGCCGACTTCCGCGCGGTCATCGAGACCTACCCGCCGGCGGCTCCAGGCGGGTGGCGGTCGCCGTCCACCCGGAGCCGCCGCGGCGGAGTACGGCTCAACCCAGTTGCGCCAGGCCCTCGGTGGCGATCCTCTCGAAGACGGCGAGGTCGTTCTCGAAGATCGACTCCGGGACGGGCCAGTGGATCACCAGCTCGGTGATGCCCAGCTCCCGGTACTTCCCCGCCCAGTCCACGAAGGCGCCCAGCGACTGCAGCGGCTGCTCCGCGGTCGAGCCCTGGAGCAGCATCTTCTCCAGCGTCGCGACGTCCCGGCCCTTCGCCTCGCAGGCCGCCGTCAGCTTCTCGATCTGCTTGGCGATCACCCCGGGCGCCTGCTCCACCGGCACGTCCGCCGGGCCGCGCGGGTCGCCGTACGTCACCCAGCCCTGGCCGTACTCGGCGGCCAGCTTCAACCCGCGCGGGCCGGTCGCGGCGACGTAGAACGGCACCCGCGGGGTCTGCACGCAGCCGGGGATGTTCCGGGCCTCGACCGCCGAGTAGTAGGCGCCCTCGCGGGTGGTGGCGTCATTGCGCAGCAGCTCGTCCAGCAGCGGCAGGAACTCGCCGAACCGGTCCGCCCGCTCCTTCGGCGACCAGGCCTCCTGGCCCATCGCGGTGGCGTCGAAGCCGGTGCCGCCGGCGCCGATGCCGAGCGTCAGCCGTCCGCCGGACACGTCGTCCAGCGTGACCAGCTCCTTCGCCAGCGTCACCGGGTGGCGGAAGTTCGGCGAGGTCACGAGGGTGCCCAGTCGCATACTCCGCGTGGCTGTCGCCGCAGCGGTCAAGGTCGGGATCGCCCCGAACCACGGCTCGTCCCGGAAGCTCCGCCACGACAGGTGGTCATACGTGTAGGCGGCGTGGAACCCGAGTTCCTCGGCCCGCCGCCAGATCTTCTGCCCCTCGCCCCACCGGTGGATGGGCAGGATAACGGTACTCAAGCGCATGCAGTGACGATACGCGCGCGAATCAGCGGGACTTCGGACCGCCCGCGAGTCGGCACGAGCAGGTCCGCCAGCGTGGCGCCATGGGCACGTTGAGCAGGCGGGAACTGGCCGCGCTGGTCGAGGAAGCGACGGTCGACACCTACGACGAGCACGAGCAGGTGTCGGCTCTGTTCACCGCCGTCGAGGAGAACCTGGCGGTGCCGTTCAGCACCCTGGTGCTGGGCGTCGAGGTGACCGTGCGCGGCATCGACCTCTCACGGGACGGAAGGATCGTTGCCCTGTGCACCCGCGGCAAGTTCCGGCAGGCGATCGGGCTCCTGGACCTTCCCTTGCCGGAACCGGCTCCGGACGGAGCGGAGTGGGTCGAGGCATACCGCTACTACTGGGCGCAGTGAGCGTCGGAACCTTCAAGAACGGGAGGGCCCGCATGACTGTCGTTGTACGGAGCGAGGACGAGGCGTCATTGCGAGGCCTGATCGAGCGCTGTGCCGAACTGAAAGGCGAACTGGTCGAATTCGCCCAGAGCCCGAGGTTCGACCGGCGACTGACCCCACTCCTCCTGGAAGCAGCAGGCCCTGAGCGGCAGTTGGACGAGGGCGAGGCGATCCGGATCATCGACAACTTCATCCTCCGGTACCGCCTGCCGGACGGTTCGACCGTGGTGGACCGGTTCGTCGCAGGGCGGCGGGACTTGGCCGAGGGCGATCGGGAGATGCTGCACGGTGAGGAGCTACTCCACCGACGCAAGGCCTGATATTACGAGCAGGAGCCCCGTCCGGGCGTTTCCGTGATCGGCGAGCGCCTCAGCGAGCTCGCCGCCGGCACCGGACGCCAGAGGTTCACCAGGGCACGGCGTGTGCCGCGTCGACCCGACCATCCGTAATCGCGAACGCGGGCTTTCGGTGATCAGTGGCGACCCGTGTTCGGCATGGCCTTCTCCGCCAACTCGGTGATCGCCTGTGCTTTCGGCAGATCTCCCCTGATCTCCTCGGGGATGACCGGCGGAGCTCCGATCTCCGGCGAGTCCCCGTTCGGGTGAAATCCTGGCGGGCGTGCCGGCACGCGTTCGCGGCCGGATTCCTCTCCAGGACACGACCGCCGGTGCGGACCGGCTCCCTGTCGGATTCAACGCTGCAGCCAGCTCAGCAGGGTCGTCGCCGTGAACACCGTGCCCGACGCCAGACAGACCGCGCGCGGGGTCAACCACCCGGGGCCTTCCCGGACAGGCCCTAGGGGCTGGGACTGCGGGACCGGAGCCAGCAGCGCGTCTGCGAAGGCCTCGGCGGTCGGCGGTCGGTCCGCCGGCTCGACGGACATCGCGGCCCGTAGCAGCAGGACGACGTTCGGTGGGAGCTCCGTTCCGGCTGGGAACGCCGGCAGCGTCGAGGCGGTCGGCTGGTCGGTCATCAGGGCCGTGGCGCGTCCGCCCGGGCCGAACGGCTTCTGCCCGGTCAGTAGCTCGTAGGCCACGACGGCCAGCGCGTACACGTCGGCCCTCCCGTCGAACCCGCCGGTCTGGAAGGCCTGTTCCGGCGCCATGTACGCGGGCGTGCCCGTGGTCACCGTCAGCCCGGATGCGTCGGCCAGTCGCTTCGCGCTGCCCAGATCCGCCACCAGCACCGCGGCGGGCGTAGGGCCGGTGGCGAGCAGCAGGTTGGACGGCTTGACGTCGCGGTGCACCACGCCCGCCTCGTGCAGGACCTGGACCGCGTAGCCCGCCTCCGCGGCCAGCCGCAGCGCCTCCCGCGGGTCGCACTGCCCGACCCGGTCCGCCAGGGTGCCGCCGCGTACGTAGTCCATGACGAAGTAGGGCCGGTCGTCCTGCACCCCGACGTCGTGCACCCGGACCACCCGCGGGCTGGCGATCCGGCGCAGCAGCCTCGCCTCCGCCAGGAACCGTTCGCGCACATCGGCGTTGGCGGCCCAGTTCTCGGCCAGCACCTTCACCGCGACCTCGGTGTCGAGCTCCGGATCGTAGGCCTTCCAGACCGTAGCGAAGGAGCCGGCTCCGAGCCGCTCCAGGAGGAGGTAACGGCCGAGCTTGCGCATGTGGCAGCATTCTGCCGGAGTCGGGGGGAGTGCGGAACTCCCGTTCGACGGGTGGGGATGCCAGGCTGGACGAAACGGGGGATCCGGGTGTTCGAGGAAGGCGAGCTGGAACGGCTTGTGACGGCTGCTCAGGCTGGGGACCCGGGATCGATGGAGTACCTGCTGGCCAAGCTGCGGCCGGTGGTGCTGCGCCGCTGCTCGCGCTTCCTGCCCCACCACGCCGACGCGGAGGAGGCAGCGCAGGACGCGCTACTGTCCATCAGCACGCACCTGGGCGAGTACGGCGGCCACGGCTCCTTCCTGGGCTGGGTGACGGTGATCGCCTCGAACGCCGCCCGGTCCACCTACCGCTCGATGCGCCGACGCGCCGAGGACAGCCACGCCGACCTCCCCGAGCCCGTCGACCCGCGCACCACCAGCGTCATCGCCGGGACCCGGCTCGACCTGATGGAGGCGCTGGCCGCGCTGGAGCAGCAGCACCCCACCCTGGTGGAGTCCTTCGTGCTGCGCGACCTGGGCGACCTGACCTACGTCCAGGTGGCCGAGGAGCTGGACGCCCCGTTGGGCACGGTCAAGGACCGTATCCACCAGGCCCGCCGCTTCATGCGCGAGCGCCTGGTCACCGGCCTGTGAACCGCGGTCCCGCGGCGGGCGGCGGCCACACCGTCGTCCGGCTCCGGTCCGCCGTCGCCGCCCTGGTGGCAGCCGCCGCGCTCGGGCTGGCGGCCGGCCGGTTCGTCCTGCCACCTCCCCCCGGTGCCACCGCGCACCCGGCGGCGCGGTCGGGTGCCGCGGCCGGCGGGGCGTCCCAGGGCGCGTCCGCTCTCGCGACGCCCGGCGGGTCCGGCCCGACGCTCGCGCCCTCGGCCTCCGGCTCCGGCTCCGCCTCGCCGACCGATGCGACCGGGCCGGTGACGACCGCGAACCTTCTGGACCCTGCGGCGTTCAGCCCGGACGTGGGCATCGGGCAGATCCATGTCACCGACCGGTACGGCGACGGGGTTTACGCCAACTCGGCCTGCGCCGGCGAGAAGAAGACCCTGGGCGGGCCCGGCGTCCACTCCCGCGAACTGGCGACCAGCCCCCGCACCAACCCAGGCGACCCCCCGCCGGCCGCCGACCGCGTCGACCAGGTCGCCCGCGAGGTCGCCGCCGAGGCCCCGAGCCCCTCCCTGGCGCAGAACTTCGCCGAGCGCCTGCTGCTGGAGGAGGTGCCCTGCAAGGAGGAACCACCAGGGCACTGGGTCTACGGAAGGACCACGACGCTGCAGATCGCCCCGGACGCCACCGCGAGCTGGATGGGCGTCTACCAGGGAACCTTCAATACCAACGGCAGAGCGCCCGAGGGCAAGGCGCCCTGCGGCGGCGTCGCCGTGCTGCGCAGCGGCAACCACTACGCGGTGCTGGAGGTCAATGCCTGCCTGGGCACGGCCGCGATGGACCACGTCGTCAGGACCGCTCTGTCACAGCTGTGAAACAGCCGGTCCGGGCTCCAACTTTCCCTCCTACGGCGACATCTCCCCGGTTGTACGAGGACGCAGCAGGCGTCCCGACCAGCAGGGGGACCAGATGACCGAGAACCAGACCGTCCAGCAGAAGTCCGTTCGCCGCAACCGGCTCGCCGCCGCGGCCTGCTTCGCCGCCTCGCTGATCACGATCAGCGTCGTCGGCACCCAGTCGGCCACCGCCGAAGGGGCCGCGCACAACGCCGCGCACCGCACCGCGGCCGCGGCCGCCACGCCCGGACTCGGCTCCGCCGACCTCGTCCAGAGCGAGGACTTCCAGAAGGGCCTGAACCCGGTCGGCGCGACCGTCGCGCTGACCGGACGCGAGGGGCTGTCCGCGTGCTCCGGCGAGGAGACGATGCGCGACCTGACCAAGGACAAGGCCACCGCGTACGCGTCCGTGAACTGGACCTTCGACTCCCACGGCATGCTGATCGAGTCGGCCGCGAGCGCCCCCACCGAGGCCGCGGCCGCCACCTGGGAGAAGCAGCTCGTCGCGCTCGTTCAGGAGTGCCAGGACGAGCCCGCCGGCCACTGGTACTACGGCGCGGCCCACACCCTGACCGTCACCGGCGGCACCGCCCGCTGGTACCCGGCCTACAACGGCGACGGCACCGTCAGCGGCGGGGCCGCGGTCCTGCGCAGCGGCACCAGGGTCGCCATCGTCGACCTCACCGGCAAGCCCACCGACGCCCCAACCTACGTCGAAGGCATCGCCACCGCAGCACTGAACCGCCTCTCCTCCTGACCGGCAGCCCCGCTCCGCCCGCGCCGCCGGGCGGAGACTGTCTCAGACCTGCGGCACCGGCGGCCGGCCGGCGTTCTCCCAGCCCACCGCGGCACGGGCGCGGGAATTGCCGAACTCCTTGAGCGGGTTGCTGTAGTAGTTCCACGGGAACGCGCCGCAGAACGGGCCGATCAGCTGGAACTGCTGCACGGCCTCGGCGTGCCGGCCGACACCTTCCAGGGAGTACGCCAGCACGTGCCGGACCTGCGGGAGCCGGTGGTGCCCCAGGGGTGCCTGCGCCACCTCGCGCCACGCCGCGTCCACCGCGGCCGCCGTTTCGGGCAGCCGGAAGATCGCATCGTTGCCGTCCCGGATCTCCTGCTCGAAGACGGCGAACAGCGGCAGGGCGGCCAGCAGGTCTCCGGCCGGCGCCGACGCGGCGGCCTTCCGGGCGAACTCGTGCATCAGCTCGTGGGAGCCGCGCCACTTCGCGCACCAGTACTGCAGGGCGGCGGTGTGCGCGCCGAAGTGGTGCGGCGCGCGCGAGACGATCTCGGCCCACAGGGCCTGGAAGCGTTCGTGCGACCAGCCCAGACCCACTGCGATCCAGATCTGGGCGATGTACGGGCTCGGGTCCGCCGGAGCGAGCTCGGCGGCTCGCCGGCAGGCGGCCTCCGACTCGGCGAGCACCCGGTGGAAGGCGTCGAACTGCTCCTGCGTGGTGTGCTTGGCGGTCTTGGCGCCGCGCAGCTTCCCGGCCAGGGCGACCATGGCGTCCGCGTGCACCAGGGCGGCGCCCGGGTCGTTCGGCCGTTCCGCCAGCCAGGCCTTGACGAAGGTGTCGTCGTCGGCCGCCGCGTTGGAGAGGTGGCCGAGTCGGTACCACCGCAGGTCCCAGTCGGTGCCGGCCGCTTCGAGGTAGGCGGCGGCCGACCTCCAGTCACCCGCCCGTGCGGCCGCCTCGACGGCCTCGCCCTCGGGATCCGCGGCGACCCGGGTGGTGTCGATCTGGTCGCCGGGGACGAAGCCGTAGGCGGCGGGGTCGATCGTGCGGCCGCCACCGGCCGGGGCCGGTGCGGCTGCTGCCGCGGCAGCACGCTGGGCGCGACGGGACTTGCGATAGGCGGACACGGCGGCGACGACTATCAAGCCGGTGCCGCCGCCGAGAGTGGAGAGAACGTCCATGGTGCGGTCGATTTCTGTGAGCCGGGAGGGGGGTGATTCCGGTGGTCAGCGGGGGGCCGGGGGGAGGATGAGGCCGGCGTTCGCCAGCAGGGTGTGCAGTGGCCGCCCGTCCGGAGCGTCCGAGGCCAGGGCGTCGACCGCGGCCGGCAGGCCCTGAGCCAGGGCCTCGGGCAGCCGCAGCCGCACCGGCTCGGCCCAGGAGACCTCCCAGCCGGCCAGTCCGGCGTCAGCCAGTGCGATCACGACCAGGTCGGACAGCGCGGTCCGCAGCACCGGGCGGGTGAACTCCCGGGCGGCCCGGCCGGTGGCGGCGCGGGCCTGTGCGCTCTTCGGCAACCGGTCGGCGATCTCCCAGATCGGACCGGCCGTCAGCTCGGCCAGCAAGGCGGCCGCCGGTAGGTCCGGGCCGACGGCCCGGCGCAGGGCGTCCGCGCCCGCGGCGTGCCGCGCCCGGCCGGTCTGCCGGGCCAGTTCGGGCCAGTCCAGCCGCGTCATGGCGGCGGACTCCGGCGGCAGCGTGACGGCCTCCACCCGGGCGATGGTCTCCTCGGGGAAGCTCAGCAGACCCAGGGCAGGTCCGGAGCGGGCCGTCGGGCGGCCGTCCGGCGGGAGAGCCTCGACGGCGGCGATCCGGGCAGCGAGCGGCGGATGCGAGTCGTACGGGTGCTGCTCGGCCTCGGGCACGTCGGGCCCGAGCCGGGCCGGTTCCTCCCGACGCGCCGGTTCGGCCAGCAGGTGCGCCAGGCCACCGTAGACCTGCCCGGGCAACGGAAGCAGCCCGGCCTCCCAGCCGACCATCGCGTAACGGTCCAGGTAGTGGTCCAGCGCCGAGTCGAGCACCGGGAGCCGGCGCAGCGCCGAGGCCGTCGCGTCACGGCCGGCGAGCTCGACCGCGACGAGGTCCGCAGCCACCTCCTGCCGACGGCTCACCGCGCTGGAGACGGTCAGGTACAGCCTGGCGTAGGCCGTGAAGATCCGGGCCAGCACCTGGTCGACGCCGCCGGACGCCTGTGCCGTCCGTACCCGCTTGCCCTTGGCGCGCCGCTCCGCTGCCAACGCCGCGAGCTCGGCGGCCTGCGCGGCCTCGCTCCGGGCGGCCCGCTCGCGCAGCGCGCCGACGGTGTGCACGACAGCCTGTCGGCCGGCATGGGTCAGCCCGCCCAGTCGGGTGTCCCGGTTGCCGAAGTGGCCCAGCTCGTGGGCGATCACCGCGTCGAGCTCGGCCTCACCGAGACCGATCAGCAGCGGGATCCCGAGCTCCATCCGCCGCCGCCCGGGCAGCAGGCCCAACAGCCGGACATCCTCGCAGACCTGGGCGTTGACCTGCGCGACGAGCCTCACCTCGTCCGGCCCACGGGTGCCGGACTCCTGCGCCAACTGCTGCACTCGCGCCCAGAGGGCCGGCTGCTCCGCCCTGCTGACCGACACTCCCGGTGACGGCTCGCCGGGCCCGTGACGACGGGTGAGGAACACCGTGCGCACCACCGGGTAGGCGAGGACCGCGCTCAAGGCGTAGACCTTGAGCCCGCCGAGGCCGAACGGGTGTGCCGAGTTGACCGCGAGCAGGACGTCGACGGCGAGGAGACCGCCGACGATGCCGAGAGCCAGCAGGTAGAAACCGGCGAGCAGCGCCAGCGCCAGCAGAGCGCGTGCCACCAGCCCGATGCCGGCGGCCGACAGGTCGGCCGTACGGGTGGCCGGCTGCTGGTGACTCGCCATGGTGGTACTTCCTCGCCGGGACCGGGAAACTCCTCGGACCGCAGACACGGAGTGTGACGGCCGGCGGCGATCGTACCCACCGAGTTCCGGGTCGGAAAACGCCCCCTGGCCGAAGCCGGGCCACGCGGAACCGCCCGTCCGTCATCGGGCCGCCCGAATGCGGTCGCGCAGCCACTGCCGCGCGGATGGCGATCATCTCTCACATCGGCGGGCCGGCGTTACCGGGTGCGGCGCACCGAGCGGTGACGCGGGCCGGTCACGGATGCGGGCGGGTGCGCTGGGCGGGGAGGGAGGGGGCCGGGGCCGGGGTGCGGCGGGCGAGTTCGGCGAGGGTGTGGAAGAGGACCTCACCGAGCAGAACCGGTTCGCGGGAGGCGACGGGCGCATCCGGCGCGTCCGGCGCGTCCGGGTAGGCGGTGGTGGGGCGGCGGGTCGGGGGCGGCTCGTCTCGGAGCTGGCTTGTGGGCATGGCTCTTCCTGCCGACGGGGTGACCGTGATCATTCCTGCCCGTTCGACCCGCACCGACACCCCGGACAGGGGCGAATCGGCCTGAAACGGCGCCTGGAGGGCCGGAACCCGCCCGTACGGCCACGGCTGCGGCCGCCGCCCCGGGCGGTGACCCGGCGGTCCCGATGGGTCAAGATGGACCGGTGACCGAACCCCGCACCGCCCCCCGCCTCATCGCCACCGACCTGGACGGCACCCTGCTCTGCACCGCCGGCACCGTCAGCGATCGCACCGCCGCGGCCCTGGCTGCGGCCGAGGCGGCCGGGATCCAGGTGGTGTTCGTGACCGGGCGGCCGCCGCGCTGGATGCAGCAGGTGAGCCCGCACATCGGCGGCCACGGGGTGGCGATCTGCTCGAACGGCGGCGCGATCGTGGACGTCCGGCGCGGCGAGCTGGTGGAGTGCTTCCCGATGTCGGCCGGGACCACGCTGGCGGTGGTCGAGGCGCTGCGGACCAAGCTGCCCGGCACCGCCTTCGCCTTCGAGTACGCGGACGGGTGGGCCCGCGAGCCCGGGTACGAGGTACTGATGTGGGGCGACGACACGGTCCGCGCGATCGGCCCGGCCGAGGAGCTGCTGGCGGACGGCGGCCCGGTGCGGGGCCTGTTCAAGCTGCTGGCCAAGCACCCGGACCTCGACCCGGACACCTTCCTCGCCGAGGCCAGGACGGCCGCCGGGCACTTGGCGGAGATCACCCGCTCCGCGCCGATCCCGCTGCTGGAGATCAGCGCGTCCGGCGTCACCAAGGCCAGCACGCTGGCCCGTTGGTGCGCCGAGCACGGGATCGACCGCAGTGAGGTGGTGGCCTTCGGTGACATGCCGAACGACCTGGAGATGCTGGCCTGGGCCGGGACCGCGTACGCCGTCGCCAACGCGCACCCGCAGGTGCTGGCGGCGGTGCCGCTGCACACCGTGAGCAACGAGCAGGACGGCGTCGCGGCCGTGCTGGAGGGGCTCCTGCCCCGGTAGGACCCGGCGACCCGGCAACCGGGAAACCGGGCAACTTCCCTAGCCGAAGCGACCGTTGACGTAGTCGGAGGTCCGCTGGTCGCGCGGGCTCCCGAAGATCTGCCCGGTCGACCCGGCCTCGACGATCCGGCCCGGCCGCTCAGCGGCCATCGGGGCGTCTCGACGACACGGCCCTCTCGGGCAGTTCGCGGGCCGGCTGCTCAGCGAGCAGCACCACGAAGCGCCGGAAGGCGTTCCGGCACGTCGCGTACCGCTCGTAGGCGCGGCTGGACCGCACCTCGGGGAGACCGCGCGATCCGGGGATGACCCAGATCCATCCGATGCCGTCGCGGACATGGGTGATCCGCGCGGTCAGTTCGGCGGCCCCGGCGCGCAGACCGTCGAAGCCCCGCTCGGCCTCGCCGGACGTCTCGAACAGCGCGGAGGTGATCGCCACCACCCGGCCGTTGGACGCCTTCAGCTGCCAGCGGTAGCGCCCGTCCGGAGCGCGTTCGGTCCGGAACCCCCCTCGACTTGCCCCTGCTGCGGTGTTGCCGCGGCCGGAAGCGTTCACTGCCCCTCCGTCCGGTTTCCCCTCCGAGACGGATGACAAGCTATGTGCGCACACGGAACCGCCGAAAGCCCGGAACGTTCACAACTTGCGCTGTTGGCCGGGAAGTTCTCCCTCGTTCAGCTTTCACCTCACGCTTGTTGCGCGCCTACAGCCGGGCCGTCCGTCGCCCTCGCCGACCGGACCGGTTGGCAGCAGGATCATGCCGAGCGCGGCGTCGGGCACCCAATGGGGTGTCGGCTCGGGAGTGGCCTCGGGAAGGTCTGGCGTGGGGTCTAGGAAGAAAGCCTAGTTTGTACGGTTTTCAGTCGAAGAAGGTCACCGCTTTCAGAGACCCGCCGGCTCCAGCAGGCCGTCCGCCTCCCGCTCCCGTCGCCACATCGCGTGCAGCCGCCCGTCCGGGTCGGCGACCAGCTCGGACCAGCGGCCGCGCTCGGCCACCCGGCCGCCGTCCAGCACCAGCACCTCGTCCACGGTGGCGTCGTCCAGCCCGGCGAGCCGGTGGGTGATCAGCACGGTGGTGCGGCCCTCGGTGGCGGCCAGCAGGTCGGCGGTGAGGGCGTCGGCGGTGGGCAGGTCGAGGTGCTCGGCGGGCTCGTCCAGGACGAGTACGGGGAAGTCCGCGAGCAGCGCCCGGGCGAGGGCGAGCCGCTGGCGCTGGCCGCCGGAGAGCCGGGCGCCGTGCTCACCGACCATGGTGTCCAGGCCGTCCGGGAGGCCGTCCGTCCAGGCCAGCAGCCGGGCGGCGGCGAGTGCGGCGCGCAGCTCGGTCTCGTCCGCGCCGGGGCGGGCCAGCCGCAGGTTCTCCCGCAGCGAGCTGTCGAAGACGTGGGCGTCCTGGGCGCAGAGGCCGATCACCCGGCGGACGTCCTCGCCCGCGAGCGCGCGACTGTCCACAGCCTGTGGACGACCGGCGGCGAAGGTGACGGACCCGGCGCCGGGCTCCAGGAAGCGCAGCAGCGCCTGGGCGAGGGTGGTCTTGCCGGAGCCGGACGGGCCGACCACGGCGATCCGGCGGCCGGGCGCGAGGTCGAGGTCCACCCCGGCGAGCGCGTCCACGGCCTGTCCGGGGTGCCGTACGGTCAGCCCGCGCACCGCGACGGGCAGCGGCTGCTCGGGCAGGGCGACCGGCTCGGCGGGCTCCTCCACCGGTGCGGGAGCGTCCAGCAGCTCGTCCAACCGGGCCTGCGCGGCGCGGCTGCGCTGGCGGGCCTGGACGGCGAGCGGCATCCCGGCGACGGCCTCGAAGGCGGCCAGCGGGGTCAGCACCACCAGCGCCAGGCAGACCGGCGCCAGCGCCCCGTCACGCACCCCCTGGACGCCGACGGCCGCCGCGCCCACCACCGTCAGGCCGGTGAGCAGCGCGATCAGCCCGGTGCCGAGCGCGGTGGTGGCGGCCGAGCGGGCGGCCAGCCGGGTCAGCGCGGAGTCAGCGGCGCGGACGGCGGCCAGCCGACCGGGCAGGGCGCCGGCCACGGTGAGCTCGGCGGTGCCGGTGAAGGCGTCCACCACGGTGGTGGCCAGCTGCCCGCGGGCCGGGGCCTGGCGCCGCTCGGCGCCGGCCGACCAGCGGGCGGCCAGCGCGGGCACCAGCACGCCGGCGAGCAGCAGGCCGAGGCCGAGCACCAGGCCGGCGGCGGGCAGGAAGGCGCCCGTCGCCACCACCGAGACCAGCGCCACCACGGCGGCGACGGCGGCGGGCAGCCGCCAGCGCAGGTAGTGGTCCTGGATCGCGTCGACGTCGGCGACCAGCCGGGAGAGCAGGTCGCCGCGCCGGAAGGCGGGCAGCCCGGCCGGGGCGAGCACGGTCAGCTGCCGGTAGACGGCGGCCCGCAGGGTGCCGAGGGTGCGCAGCACGGCGTCGTGCGAGACCAGCCGCTCGGTGTAGCGGAAGAAGCTGCGGCCGATGCCGAAGGCGCGGACCGCGGTGACGGCCATCATCAGGTACAGCACCGGGGGCATCTGGGAGGCCCGGGAGATGAGGTAGCCGGAGGTGGCCATCAGGGCGACGGCGCAGCCGAGGGCGAGCGAGCCGAGCAGGACGGACAGCGCCAGCCGGGGGGCGGCGGGCTCGGTCCCGGGCTCCTCGGGCTCGGCGGGGGCGGGCGTGGGGCGGACTGTTACTCGCCCGCTCGCCTCCGGGCGCTCGGACCCGGCGCCGACGCTCTTCGCTCCGGCACTCCCTCCTTCGTCGGTCGCTTGTCGCTCTCCCTCCTTGCCCGCCATCGGGCAGGAGGGGCCCAGGCTTTCGGCACCGGCGCGCCCTTCGGCTCGGGGCGGAGCCGGGTGGCCGAGCGGGGCCGGGTCGCCGAGCGGGGCGACCGGATCCGAGGCCGCGACGGCAGCGGGCCCCGCCAGCCGGACCCGCTCGTCCGCGACCGCCAGCAGCGCCGGCCGGTGGGCGACGACCAGCACGGTGCGCGCCGGGTCCTCGGCGAGGGTCCGGACGGCGGCCACGACGGCGGCCTCGGAGCCGCCGTCCAGGTTGGCGGTGGGCTCGTCCAGCAGCACCAGCGGCCGGTCGTCGGCGAGCAGCACCCGGGCGAGCGCGAGGCGCTGGCGCTGTCCGGCGGAGAGCCCGGCGCCGTCCTCCCCCAGCCGGGTGTCCAGGTCGGTGACGAAGTCGAGGGCGTGGGCGGCCCGCAGCGCCGTCCACAGCTGGTCGTCGGTCGCCTCCGGGCGGTAGAGCCGCAGGTTCTCGGCGACCGTCCCGGCGAACAGGTGGGGGTGCTGCGGCACCCAGGCGATCTGCCGCCGCCAGCTCTCCGGTTCCAGCTCGGCGAGGTCGTACGCGCGACCGTCGGCGGCGGTGATCCGGACGGTGCCGGCCTCGGGGGTGGTGAGGCCGAGCAGTACGGACAGCAGGGTGGACTTGCCGGCCCCGCTCGGGCCGGTGAGGGCGGTGCTGGAGCCGGGGCGCAGGGTCAGCGCGGCGCCGTCCAGCGCGGGCACGGCGCGCCCGGGGTGGCGTACGGTCAGGCCCTCGGCGGTGATCACGGCGCCGGTGAGCTCGGGGGCGGGGCGGGTCGCGGCTGCGGGCAGCGGGGTCTCCAGCACCCGGAAGATCTCGTCGGCGGCGGTCAGGCCCTCGACGCTGGAGTGGTAGAGCGCGCCGACCTGGCGGATCGGAACGTACACCTCGGGGGCGAGGACGAGGATCAGCAGCCCGGTCTCCAGGTCGAGCGAGCCGTCCACCAGCCGGAAGCCGATGGTGACCGCGACCAGCGCGACGGACAGGGTGGAGAGCAGCTCCAGCGCGAAGGAGGAGATGAAGGCGATCCGCAGCGTGCGCAGGGTGGCGCGGCGGTAGTCGGCGGTGATCCGGGCGATGGTGGCGGCCTGGGCGCGGGCCCGGTTGAACACCTTGAGGGTGGGCAGGCCGGCGACCACGTCGAGGAAGTGGTGGGAGAGCCGGGCCAGGGTGTCCCACTGGCGGTCCATCCGGGACTGGGTGGCCATCCCGATCAGCACCATGAACAGCGGGATCAGCGGCAGCGTCCCGGCGGTGATCGCGGCCGAGGTGACGTCGGCGCCGGCGATCCGCAGCAGCACGATCACCGGGACGACCACGGCGAGGGCCAGCTGCGGCAGGTAGCGGGCGAAGTAGTCGTCGAGGGCGTCGATGCCGCGGGTGGCGAGGGCGGTGAGTTCGCCGGTGCGCCGGCCCGCCAGGTAGGACGGGCCGAGCGCGGTGGCGTGGTCGAGCAGCCCCAGTCGCAGGGTGGACTTCACCCGGGCGACGGAGCGGTGCGCGGTGAGCTCGGTGAGCCAGCCGACCAGCCCGCGCCCGACGGCCGTCAGGGCGAGCAGCACCAGCGGGG
This sequence comes from Kitasatospora sp. NPDC018058, assembly GCF_044327205.1. Classification (NCBI taxonomy): domain Bacteria; kingdom Bacillati; phylum Actinomycetota; class Actinomycetes; order Kitasatosporales; family Streptomycetaceae; genus Kitasatospora; species Kitasatospora sp. NPDC018058. The sequence continues at coordinate 94,225 of NZ_JBIRFA010000002.1, forward strand.
TGGTCAGTTCGCCGAGGGTGGCGCCGCGCTGGAAGCCGCGGACGACGATCTCGGCGATCAGGCTCGCCTGGGCGACCACCAGGGCCGCGCCCGCTCCGCCGAGGAGCACGGATCCGGCGAGGAAGGCACGGGTGGTGCGGGCGTACCCGAGGAGTCGGGGGTCGACCGGCTTCACGGCGTCAGGCCTGGTCGAGCGGGGCGGCCGGGTGGTGCCCGGGGATGTGCTGGACGCCGATCCGCTTGCGGAACACCCAGTAGGTCCAGCCCTGGTAGAGCAGCACCAGCGGGGTGAACACGGCCGCCACGACGGTCATCAGCTTGAGCGTGTACGGCGAGGAGGCCGCGTTGCCGACGGTCAGGCTCCAGCCGTCGTTCAGGGTGGACGGCATGACGTTCGGGAAGAGCGCCAGGAAGAGCATCGCGACCGCGGCCACGACGGTCGCCCCGGAGAGGACGAACGCCCAGCCCTCGCGGCCGCGCTGGTTGGCCGCCAGCGCGCCGAGCAGGGCCAGCACGGCGATCACCATCGCGACCAGGCTCTTGGCGTTGCCGCTGTCGGCCTGGGTCCAGGTCAGGAAGCCGAGGGCGAGGACGGCGGCCGCCAGGCCCGCCCGCAGGGCGGCCCTGCGGGCGCGCACACGGATCTCGCCGACCGTCTTGAGCGCCGCGAACACCGCGCCGTGGAAGGTGAACAGGGCGAGCGTCACCAGGCCGCCGAGCAGGGCGTACGGGTTGAGCAGGTCCCAGAAGGTGCCGACGTAGTTCTTCTGCGCGTCGATGTCGACGCCGCGCACGATGTTGGCGAAGGCCACGCCCCACAGGAAGGCCGGGATGAGGGAGGTCCAGAAGATGGCCTCCTCCCAGTTGCGCTGCCAGCGGGCGCCGTCGCGCTTGGCCCGGTACTCGAAGGCCACGCCGCGGACGATCAGGCAGACCAGGATGATCAGCAGCGGGATGTAGAAGCCGCTGAAGAGGGTCGCGTACCAGTCCGGGAAGGCCGCGAAGGTGGCGCCGCCGGCGGTCAGCAACCAGACCTCGTTGCCGTCCCAGACCGGGCCGATGGTGTTGATCAGCACCCGGCGCTCGGCGGTGTCGCGGGCGAGCGGCTTGGTGAGGACGCCGATCCCGAAGTCGAAGCCCTCCAGGAAGAAGTAGCCGATCCACAGGACCGCGATCAGCACGAACCAGACGTCGTGGAGTTGCATGTCAGATCCTCAGTTCCACGGTGGGGTGCGTCAGTACGCGAAGGCGAGCGGCTTGTCGGCGTCCTCGTCCGCGGACGGGCCGCGCAGCGACGGGTCCCCGGTCGGGGGCCGCTCGGTCACCACCGGGCCGGCCTTGGCGTACTTGACCAGCAGCCGGACCTCGACCACGGCGAGGATCGCGTACAGCACGGTGAAGGTGACCAGCGCGCCGATCTGGGTGCCGACGCCGACGTTGGGGGAGACGGCGCTCGCCGTGGTCATCAGGCCGAAGACGGCCCAGGGCTGACGGCCCATCTCGGTGAAGATCCAGCCGAAGCTGTTGGCGATCAGCGGGAAGCCCATGGTCAGGATGCCGATCCGCCAGCTCCACTTGGTGAGCAGTGGGCCCAGTTCCCGTTTCGGGGTGAGCATCAGCCGGGGCACCTCGGTCTCGCCGGTGCGGAATTCGGGGCGCAGGAAGAGCTTCCGTCGGGTCGTCCAGAGGCCGACCAGGCCGGCCATGAAGGAGGTCATCCCGAAGCCGATCATGAAGCGGAAGCCCCAGTAGGTCATGAAGACGCTCGGGATGTAGTCCTTGGGGTTGCCGCCGTGCGCGGCGGCCTCGGCGGCGGCGGTGTCGTTGATGCCGGGGACGGCGGAGCTGAAGTCGTCCTTGGCGAGGAAGGACAGCACTCCGGGGACCTCCAGCTCGACCGAGTTGTGGCCCTTGCTGACGTCGCCGACCGCGAAGATCGAGAACGGCGCGGGTGCCTGGGTGTCCCACAGGGCCTCGGCGGCGGCCATCTTCATCGGCTGCTGCTCGAACATGACCTTGCCGAGGGTGTCGCCGCTGAGCGCGGTGCCGGCGCCGAAGATGACCGCGATGACCAGGCCGAGCCGCAGCGAGGTGCGCATCACGGCGGTCTTCTCGGGGTCGGCGGTCTCCGGCCTGCGCTTGGCCTTCCAGAGGTGGAAGGAGGCGATGCCGACCATGAAGGCGGCGCCGGTGAGGAAGGCCGCGGTCAGGGTGTGGAAGACCACGGTGAGGGTGGTGTTCTGGAACAGCACCTTGGCGATGTCGGTGAGCTGCGCCTTGCCGGTGGCCTTGTCGATCGAGTAGCCGACCGGGTGCTGCATCCAGCTGTTGGCCGCCAGGATGAAGTAGGCGGAGAGCACGGTGCCCAGCGAGACCATCCACATGCAGGCGCAGTGGATCTTCTTCGGCAGCTTGTCCCAGCCGAAGATCCACAGGCCGATGAAGGTGGACTCGAAGAAGAAGGCGATCAGCGCCTCCATCGCGAGCGGGGCGCCGAAGACGTCACCGACGAAGCGGGAGTAGTCGGACCAGTTCATGCCGAACTGGAATTCCTGCACGATTCCGGTGACGACACCCATCGCTATGTTGATGAGGAAGAGCTTTCCCCAGAACTTGGTCGCGTGGAAGTACTTCTCCTTGTTCGTGCGCACCCAGGCGGTCTCCAACCCGGCCACGATCGCGGCGAGGCTGATGGTGAGCGGTACGAAGAGGAAGTGGTAGACGGTGGTGATGCCGAATTGCCATCGCGCAATGGTCTCGTGAGCGATTGCCAGTTCCACGTCGCCCTCTCTCCAACGGCCCCTCTCAGGGCGTTTTCGGACAAACCTCGTCCATAGCCGTAGACCGCTGCTCAACCACGCAGGCTTGTCCGCTTGTGAACGTGAACACGTTCACAAGCCTCAGTATCCATCATCCTTACGAGGGAACTGCAGGTGGGGTGGGGTTGACAGTCGTGTGCCATGCGTCACGGTTTGCGCTGCGGTCCGCACAGTCTGCGGATCCGGCGGGGGCCGGGGCAACGAACGACCGGGCGGACCACGCGCGCCTCTTGGCCGAACCGGCGCTTGACAGGGGCGCGCCCCGCTCGCTTCGGCGAGCGGAGCGTGCTAGGCGGGCGGGGCCTGCTGGGCGGGCGGGGCCGGCTTCGGGTGCAGGCCCGTGACTACGGTCGACCCAGGAGCTGGGCGCCCGAGGTGGAGTCGGCGCGGGCGGTGAAGAACTCGGTGAAGCCGCGCAGGAACTCCTCCACCGTGATCCGCCCGTCCCCGTCGGTGTCCAACTGGCGGAAACCGTGCGACAACTCGGCCGGATGGACCCTCGGCCCACCGAACACCGCGCGGTACTCGTCGAACTCCAGGAAGCCGCTGCCGTCGGCGTCGGCCGCGGTGAACACCGCCCGCAGCGCGGGCAGCAACCCCTGCTCCAGGTAGGCCTCGTCCCGGTCGCAGCCCGCCAGAGTGGCCGCCGTGAACTCCTCCCGGCTGACCCGGCCGTCCCTGTTGGCGTCCATCACCGCGCGCAGCTGCTCCCACCAGCCGTCGAACGCCTCGTACACCCGGGCCTCGGCGGCCTCGTCCAAGTCCAGCTGCCAGCACACGTTGTGCGCCATCGCCCGCAGGTCGTGCACGGTGATGTAGCCGTCGCCGGTCTGGTCGAGCACCTCGCGGAAGAACCGGTCCACCCGGGGCCCGCGCGCGTCCCGGCGCATCGGGCGGTAGCGGCGCGGCGGGCGCTGCTCCTCCGGGGAGCGGTAGCGCAGTCGGTCCGGGAGCAGGGGTACGACGGCACCGGCGCCGCGGTGCAGCAGGACGGACAGCAGCGCGCCCCGCCGGGTGGCGACCAGCCCGAACCGCTCCCGCACCACCGGCGGCAGGTCCGCCACGGTCAGCTCCCGGATCACCCGGGCGACCAGCCCGCGGGTGACCCGCCAGCCGGCGTCCCCGAGGAACCAGAGCCGGCGGGGACGGGGAGCCTCCCGCAGGATGCCGTCCAGCAGGTAGCGGGTCGCTTCGTTGAACTCCAGCCTCTCGCGGGCGTAGCGGGCGAAGTAGGAGGGCAAGTCCGCTGCGCTCTTGGGCAGTTCCTCTTCCGGCAGGCCGAAGGCCGCGATCGCCTCCTTGAACTCCCCGTACGCCAGCTCCAGTTGCGCGGCGTCGTACCGGTCTCCGCCCAGGCTCCGCATCGCGACCACGCACTCGAACAGCGTCAGCAGCACCCACACCCTGGTCGCCGCGTCCCGCGCGTCGTACGGGCGCCCGTCCGGCGTCGTCCCCCGGATCCGCTTGTGCGCCCGGTCCAGCCGCGCGACCTCCCCCCGCAACGCCTCCGCGTCCTGGTAGAAAAGCCGCCGCCCGCTCCCCAGCGTGTGCTCGATCCGCCGCCACGGATGCGCCCGGTACGTGGAGTGCTCCGTCATGCCGGCCCCCACCACCGGGTCGGCGGCCTGCAGCACCAGGAGGCGCCAGGCGACGAGGGCGATCCGCCACTCGGACAGGTCCCGTTTGAACGAAACGTCGGGGTCAGTCACGGCGTTCGCCGGTGATCCCGGGGCCGATCACGAAGCCCTTGGCCGGGCCCTCCGGGATCACGGCCTCCTTGCCGCACGGAATCCGCGCGGAGTACTCGTAGGCGCGGCGCTCCCTGTCCGGCCCGGTGAGGACGGTCACGGTGCCGCCCTCGTCGCAGTCGTCGATGATCACATACACCGGGATGCCTGCACCGGCGTAGGCGCGACGTTTGAGGACATGGTCGCGTTTGCGGGCCTCGGCACCCGGCGAGACAGTCTCGACAACCATCGAGACCCCTGAGGCCAGCACCCCCACGCCCTCGGGATGCTCGATGTCGTCTGTGTCGTCCGGCGCCACAAAGACATCCGGGATGAACACCTTGAGATCGGCAATCACGTTGCCGTCCTGTGCCGGCCCGTAGCCGGTACCGCTCAGGTAGTCGTACAGAGCCCGACCCAGCCGCCTGTTGACGGTGAAGTGACGGGTCTCGCCAGTGGGTGACAACGTGATCGTCCCCTCGATGATCTCCGCGCGGAACCCCTCGGGCACATCCATGGACTTCCACGCTTGCCACAACACCTGGTCCAGGTTCACGACGGTCACCTCAGAAACGAGCGCGCTCACGAGACACCTCTTTCCCGTCCAGTGTGATCAGCCTGTACGAGCTCGCACAAGCGACGGCAGCACAGTCGCACACGACCGAGGGGCCGACCGGGTGAACGGCAGCGGGTTCACCCGATCGAGGAGTTTCGGGCCCGGAAACGCCTTAGGCACACGGATTCTTTACGCTCCATGCCGATGTCCGGCAATGAACGGCGCAGCAAATTGCTTGGTTCGCAGAGGAATTGACGAGTCGACAAAGACTCAGGAGGCCCGGTCGCCGTTCGCGGGCAGTTCGACCCGGAACGTAGCGCCCTCGCCCGGTGCGGTGTTCAGGGTGAGGGTGCCGCCGTGCGCGCGGGTGAGGGCGGTGGCGATGGCGAGGCCGAGGCCGCCACCGCCGCCGTTGTCGCGGCTGCGCGAGGCGTCGACCCGGTAGAAGCGGTCGAAGACCCGCTGGGCCTGCTCCTCGGTGAGGCCGGGCCCGGAGTCGGCGACCTCCAGCAGGCAGACCCCGTCGGCCCCGCCGCCGACCCCGATCCGGACCGGGGTGCCGGGCGGGGTGTGCTTGACCGCGTTGCCGACCAGGTTGGTGACCACCTGCCGCAGCCGCGCCTCGTCGCCGAGGACGGGCGCGGCGGCCGGCGCCCCGGTGCCGGAGGGGCCGGTGAGCGCGACCGGGCGGCTCGGGTCGAGGGCGGTGAGGTCGTGCAGCGCGTCGGCGGCGAGGGTGCGCAGGTCCATCGGGGCGAGGTCGAGCGGGCGCTCCTCGTCCAGCCGGGCGAGCACCAGCAGGTCCTCGACCAGGGCGCCCATCCGGACGGCCTCGCTCTCGATCCGGGTCATGGTCCGCTTGACGTCCGCCTCGGTGGGCAGCGCGCCCATCCGGTACAGCTCGGCGAAGCCGCGGATGCCGGCCAGCGGGGTGCGCAGCTCGTGCGAGGCGTCCGCGACGAAGCTCCGCATCCGGGCCTCGGACTCGGCGCGGGCGGCGAAGGCCGCCTCGATCTGGGTGAGCATGCCGTTGAGCGCGATCGACATCCGTCCGACCTCGGTGCCCGGGGAGAGCTCGGGCATGCGGTGCGACAGCTCCCCGGCCGCGATCCGCGCGGCGTCCGACTCGATCCGGCGCAGCGGCCGCAGCCCGGCCCGTACGGCGAAGAAGCCGAGCGCGGCGATCAGCACCAGGACGGCTCCGCCGATGGCGAGGAAGGAGGTGCGCAGTTTGCCGATGGTGGCGTCGATGTCCTCGCGGGAGACGGCCACCATGACGTAGGTCGGGGTGGTGGTCGGCGAGGCGTACGCGCCGATCCCGGGGGTGGGGGTGCGGGGCGCCCGCAGCGGCAGTACCAGCACCCGCCAACTGTGGTGGCCGCGCTGGTCGGGCAGGTCGAAGGGGACGTCCGGGGCGGTCCGGGTCGGGTCCAGCCCGGCCAGTTGCGGCGCCGGGTCGCTGTCCGAGACGGGCTGGACCATGAGCGCCTGGACCTTGCCGTCCGAGGACAGGTACTGCACCAGGTACTGGCTGGGCAGGCTGATCCGCCGCCCGGTGACGGCGGGCTTGCCGGCGTCCGGCGTGGTGAGCCGGCCGGGGGGCTTGCGGGACAGGGGCGGCCCGTACCGCTGGAGCTGTTCGTCCAACTGCTCCACCAGCTGCGCCCGTACGGTGCCGAGCACGAAGGTGTCGCTCACCGCGAGCCCGGTGGTGACCAGCGCGAGCGCGAGCACCAGCAGCCGGGCGCGCAGCGACAACCTGGAGGAGAAGCGGGCGAACACGAGCGGGTCCGGTCAGCCCTGCGGGGGGCGGCGCAGCGCGTAGCCGATGCCGCGCACGGTGTGGATCAGCTTGGGGCCGTGGGCCGGGCCGGAGTCGAGCTTGCGGCGCAGGTAGGAGATGTAGGACTCGACGATGGAGAGGTCGCCGCCGAAGTCGTAGGCCCAGACGTGGTCGAGGATCTGTGCCTTGGAGACCACCCGGCCGACGTTGGCCATCAGGTAGTGCAGCAGCTTGAACTCGGTCGGGGAGAGCGAGACGGGGGTGCCGGCGCGGGTGACCTCGTGGGCGACCGGGTCGAGGCTGAGGTCGGCGACGACCAGTCGGCCGTCCTCGGCGGGCCCGCCGGCCCGGCGCAGGATCGCGCGGATGCGGGCGATCAGCTCCTCCAGGCTGAACGGCTTGGTGACGTAGTCGTCGGCACCTGCGGCCAGGCCCTGCACCTTGTCGCCCACGCCGTCCTTGGCGGTGAGGAAGAGCACCGGCAGGTGGTCGCCGGGGTGCCCGTGCACGGGTCCGGCGATCTGGCCCCGGGTGGTGCGCTCGCGCAGCTTCGCGACGACGGTGAAGCCGTCGAGGTCGGGCAGCATCACGTCGAGGACCACCAGGTCCGGGCGTTCGGAGGCGATCAGCTCCAGCGCCTCGGTCCCGCTCGCGGCGGAGGCCACCCGGAATCCGGAGAAGCGCAGCGAGGCGGCGAGCAGCTCGCGGATGTTCGGCTCGTCGTCCACGACGAGGAGGAAGGCCTCGCCCTGGCTCCCGGCCACGGCGGAGCCGCCCGGTGTGGTGACAGTGCCTTGCACGGGGGTTTCGCCTCCCGGTCGGACGATGACGTTCAGCATGAGGCTAGCTCTCGCAGGCTATGCGGCATGGATGAATGTTGGATTAACACCTTATCGGTCGGTTTTTGGGCGACAAGCCTGCAGGGGTGGGCTCGGTGGTGTGCGTACAGGCGCCGGGCGTACGTCAGGCGTGCGCCGGGAACGCCGACGGCCGGGGAGGGGCTCCCCGGCCGTCGACGCGATGTCCCCGCGGTGCCCCCGCAGTGCCCCCGCAGTGCCGGCTCAGCGCTGGGCGAACTGGCCGGGCTGGTAGCTGCCGGCGGGCTGGCGGATCATGACGTTGCCGCGGTTGAACGCGTTGATCAGCGCGATCGTGCAGACCAGCGCCGCGAGCTGCTCCTCGTCGTAGTGCTTCGCCGCGTTCTCCCAGGCCTCGTCGGCGCCCCCGCCCCCGTCGGCTCCTTCGGTCTCGCGGTTTCCGTCGCCGCCCCTTAGGACACGACAGCCGGGCGGCTTGTGACAGCTCTGGACGTGTCCTGCGTCACTCCGTCCAGGGGCGGAGCTTCTCCGGGTTGCGCACCGCCCAGATGTGGGTGATCCGGTCGTCGGCGATCCGGAACGCGAACACGGTGTCGGTGACGCCGTCCTGCTGGGCGACCAGGCCGGGCTGGCCGTTGACGGTGCGCTCCAGCAGCGTCCTGCCGGGCACGGACCGGATGGTGTCGAGGAAGGGGGCGATCCGCTCGCTGCCCGAGAGCGGCCGCAGCATGGCGATGACCAGCCCGCCGCCGTCGGAGATCACGGTGGCGTCCGGGTCGAGGAGGTCCATCAGGGACTTGAGGTCCTTGGCCTCCCAGGCCCGCTTGAAGTCCCGGACGATGCCGGCCCGGGTGCTCGTCGGGGCGGCCGGCGCCTGCGCCGCGCGGATCCGGCGGCGGGCGGAGGAGGCCAGCTGGCGGCAGGCCGCCGTCGAGCGGCCGACGATCGCGGCCACTTCGGCGAACGGGTACTGGAAGACGTCGTGCAGGATGAACGCGACCCGCTCGGCCGGCGTCATGGCTTCCAGGACGACGAGGAAGGCCATGTTGACCGACTCGTCGAGGGTGATCCGGTCCGCCGGGTCCGCCGTGGCCCCGTCGGTCCACTCCCGGCGCTCGGGCACCGGCTCGGGGATCCACTCGCCCACGTAGCGCTCCCGCCGGGCGCGGGCGGAGCCGAGCAGGTTGAGGCAGATCCGGCTGGCGACCGTGGTCAGCCAGCCACCGGGGGAGGCGACGGCGTCCCGCCGCTCCGGGGTCATCGCGTACCAGCGGGCGTAGGTCTCCTGCACCACGTCCTCGGCGTCGGCGAGTGAACCGAGCAATCGGTAGGCCAGATTGATCAGTTGACGCCGCTCTCTCATGATCACGTCCAGGTCCTGGTCCATTCCCCGCCTCCCGCCGCTGTCCGTCCACTCCTCCTTCCGACCGGACGGCGCACCGGAATGTGACGTCCGGCCCACCTCACATTCCGGCGGGCCGTTCTGTCGTACCGGTTGTCGTGCCGGTCGTCGTACCGGACAGGACCGAAACGGAGGAACCCGATGAACGACTTCCAGGTGATCGCCGACCGCGTCGAGATCCAGGCGCTGCAGGCCGAGTTCACCGACGCCGTGATGATGCGCGACCGCGCCCGCCTCTCCCGACTCTTCACGCCCGACGGCGTGCTGCGGATGCCCGACGTCCCCGTCGAGCTGACCGGCATCGAGCAGATCCGCGTCGGCGGCGAGAAGCTCCAGGAACAGTGGGACTTCTTCGTGCAGACCACCCACCCGGGCACCATCGAGATCGACGGCGACACCGCGACGGGCCGCGCGTACATGCACGAGATCGTTCGCCTGAAGAACGACTTCCAGGGGCTCAACCATGCGATCTACCACGACCGTTACCGCCGAACGGCGCAGGGCTGGCGGTTCGCCGAGCGGGTCTATGAGATCCGGTACCTGGACACCACCCCGCTGACCGGCTCGGCGCCGGGGGCCGCGCAGGCGCGTCCGCCGTTCACCGCCCCGGCGCCCGCGGACCGGCTGGAGCGCGCGGCCGCCGCGCTGGCGGAACACGGCTTCACCGTCGAGATCCTCGACGACGCCGCCGCCGCGCGCGCCCGGGTCCACGAGCTGATCCCGGCGGACGCGAGCGTGTTCACCGGGGCGAGCGAGACCCTCCGGCTGTCCGGCCTCGACGAGGACATCAACACCGGCGGCCGCTACCGGTCCGTCAAGACCCGGGCACTGGGCATGGACCGGGTCACCGAGGCCGACGACCTCCGGCGCCTGGCCGCCACCCCCGACGTCATCGTGGGCAGCGTCGCCGCCGTCACCGAGACCGGCTCCCTGGTCCTCGCCTCGGGCACCGGAAGCCAGCTGCCCGGGGGCGTCGGCGGCGCCGGGCGGGCGATCTGGGTGGTCGGCGCGCAGAAGGTGGTCCCCGACCTGCCCACCGCCCTGCGCCGCGTCCAGGAGCACGCCCTGCCGCTGGAGGACGCCCGCGCCCGGGCCGCTTACGGGCAGCCCAGCGCCGTCAACCAGCTGCTGGTGCTCAACGCGCCGGCCCGGCTCACCCCGGGCACCGTCCTGCTGCTCCGCGAGGCCGTCGGGTTCTGACGCCGCCGGGTTCCGACGCCGACGGGTTCCAGGCCGCGCTGGTCGCGCCCGGTGCCCCTCAGGTGCCGCGGTCGACCTGGACGACGGCATGGCGACCGCTGGTGCGCCATGCCGTCGTCCGTACGGTCGAAGGCGGCGGGCAGGTCCTGGTGCGGCAGCGGCGCGCAGCCGCCGGATGAGCTTCGGGCGGCGTTCATGGAACACGCCCCGGGCGAACGGCCCCGGGACCTCTCCCAAGGCCTCGCGACGGTGGCTCAGCCGGCGCTGCCCTCGGTGTCGCCGGAAGCCGCTTCGGGCTTCGTGTGGAGGATTTCACGGGCCTGCTCGGCGGCCCGGGCGATGCTCTCGGAGACGAAGTCCATGAAGCGGGCGACGTTCTCCAGGCGAGCGCCGGCCGGGGTGCCGGGGCCGAGGACACCTGCACCCTGCCGGGCGATCTGGACGAAGTGGGCGTTGGCACGGGCGGTGGCCATCATCGACTGGTACCAGACGTCGTCGTCGACGACGTAGCGCTCGCGGCGGCGCTCGTCGCGCTCCCGGCGGACCAGGCTCTGGGTCTCCAGGAACGCGATCGCCTTGGAGACGGACGCCGGGCTGATCTGGAGGCGCTGGACGAGCTCGGACGCGGTGAGGCTGCCCTCGTCGGTCGTGAAGAAGCAGGCCAGCACCCGGGCCGTCATCTTGGGCAGGCCCGTTTGGATGAAGACGGAGGCGAACATCTCCTCGTACTCGCGCACGGCCTCGACATCGCGTCCGTCGGCCGACGGGGTCGCGCCCGCTCCCCGGGCCGCGGGCTGCCGGCGGCGCTGGGCCCGGTGTTCGGTGGCGCGGTGGGCGAGTTCGGCGCGGTAGGCGGTGGGACCGCCGTTGCGCATCACCTCGCGTGTGACGGTCGAAGTCGGACGCTCCAGGCGTCGGGCGATCTCCGCGTAGGCGAGGCCGTCGGCCAGTCCCAGCGCGATCTGCTGGCGTTCCTGCTGGGTGAGTCTGCCTCCCGGCATCGCGGCCTCCTCTGTGGCATCGGCGGATGGCTTCAGCATAGCGTTCACTCTTCATCCATTGCAACGAGTCGCCCGACCTTTGTTGCATTTGAATCACACCCACTGCAACGATTTCACTGCATTCACCTGCGGTGACGGCATTTTGACGCAACAAGTCTGTTGCCAGATGTCTGAACGCAACGTAGCTTTTCCGTTGTCAGAAACGGCGGGCCGACAGGGGCCCGCCACCGGACGAAGGAGAAGGAACCATGCACAAGTTCGCCACCACCGCCCCGATCGCCGCCGTCCTGGACGTCCCCGCCGGCCGCATCCAGGTCATCGCCGCCGACCGCGCCGACACCACCGTCGACATCCGCCCCGCCAACCCCGGCAAGAACCGCGACGTCCAGACCGCCGAGCAGACCGTCGTCAGCTACACCGACGGCGTCCTGCGGATCCACACCGGCGAGCCCCAGAGCAAGCTGCTGGGCCCCGGCGCGATCGAGGTCACCGTCCAACTGCCCGCCGGCTCCCGCATCGAGGCCCGCACCGCAAGCTGCGAACTGCGAGCCGTCGGACGCCTCGGCGACATCGACTTCGAAGGCGCCTACCGCCAGATCAAGATCGACGAAGCCGCCGCCCTGCGCCTGACCGCCGTCGACGGCGACGTCGAGATCGGCCGCCTCACCGGCCCGGGCCGCATCACCACCGCCCGCGGCGACATCCACGTCACCGAAGCCGTCCGCGGCACCCTCACCCTGCGCACCGAGGCCGGCCACATCACCGTCGCCGCCACCACCTCCGCCACCCTCGACGCCGCCACCGGCCACGGCCGCATCACCAACACCCTGCGCAACACCGGCACCCCCGAACTCGACATCCACGCCACCACCAACCACGGCGACATCACCGCCAACAGCCTCTGAACTCGCGAGAACGGGACCAGCGCACTGCCGACAACCGCACGACCAAGCCGTCATCCTCCGATTCGACCGCCTCCGGGCCGCGCAAGGGCCACCGCCCTCGTGCGGCCCGGAGGCGTTTCCGTGGGGACCACACGGGCCGAAATGCAGCGACCCGGTCGTGGCTCCACCACTAGACTGCGGCGGCATTCCGCAGCCTTGCCGAGAGGACGGTGTCCGGCCCATGCGTTGGTCCCAGCTGTACGTGCCCACCCTCCGGGAGGACCCGGCGGACGCGGATGCGGTGAGTCACCGCCTGCTGGTGCGGGGAGGGTTCGTCCGGCAGCTGATGGCCGGTCACTACTCCCTGCTGCCGCTGGCGGTCCGGGTGCGCGCCAAGATCATGGGCATCATCCGCGAGGAGATGGCCGCGATCGGCGCCCAGGAGTTCGTCCTCCCGGCGATGCACCCGGCGGAGATCTGGCAGCGCAGCGGTCGCTGGGAGGTGATGGGCGAGGAGATGTTCCGGCTCAAGGACCGCAAGGGCGCGGACCTGGCGCTCGGCATGACGCACGAGGAGATCTTCACCGTGCTGTCGCAGGAGCTGCGTTCGTACCGGGACCTGCCGCAGCTCTGGTACCAGTTCCAGACCAAGTTCCGTGACGAGGCCCGCCCGAAGAGCGGGCTGTTGCGGGTGCGCGAGTTCACGATGAAGGACTCGTACAGCTTCGACGTGGAGCCCGCCGGCCTGGACCGCTCCTTCGACCTGCACCGGGCCGCCTACGAGCGGATCTTCGCCCGCCTCGGACTGCCCGCGATCGCCGTCCAGGCGTCCAGTGGCAGCATGGGCGGCAGCGCGTCGGTGGAGTTCATGAGCCCCTCGGAGGCGGGCGAGGACCTGGTGGTCCGCTGCCCCGGCTGTGACTACGCGGCGAACACCGAGAAGGCGACGTCCGCCCTGCCCGCCGTCGTGGACGGCCCGGGACCGGACGCGCCCGAGCGGTTCGACACCCCCGAGGCCCGGACGATCGACGAGCTGACCCGTCGTCATGACGTACCGGCGGAGCGGCAGATCAAGACCCTGGTGTACGTGGTCGACGGCCGGCTGACGCTCATCCTGGTCCGCGGCGACCACAACCTGGTGGAGCAGAAGCTCATCGACACCCTCGCCGCCACGGTGGTGCGTCCCGCGACCGCCGAGGAGATCCAGGCGGCGCTCGGGGCCTCCCCCGGCAGCCTGGGCGCCGTCGGCGTCGCCGGGCTGCCCGTCCTCGCGGACGAGGCCCTGCGCGGCCGTACCGACATGACCACCGGCGCCAACACGGACGGCGTCCACCTGCGCGGGGTGTCGGTCGAGCGGGACATCGCCGTGCAGCGCTGGGCGGACCTGCGGGAGGTGACCGCGGGCGAGCCCTGCCCCCGGTGCGGTACGCCGCTGGAGGTGGTGGTCACCATCGAGGTGGGCCACATCTTCAAGCTCGGCCGCAAGTACACCGAGACCCTCGGCGTCTCCGTGCTGGGCCCGGACGGCGGGCGCGTCGTCCCGATCATGGGCAGCTACGGGATCGGCGTGGAACGGGCGTTGGCCTCGATCGTGGAGACCCACCACGACGGCAAGGGCATCGTCTGGCCCGTCGCCGTGGCCCCCTTCGAGGTGGCGGTCGTGGTCCTCGGCGGCAGTGACGAGCGGGTGACGGAGACCGCGGAGGCCCTGTACCGGGAACTGCGCGGCGAGCGGGTCGACGTGCTGTTGGACGACCGCGACGAACGGCCCGGCGTGAAGTTCCGCGACGTCGAGCTGATCGGCATCCCCTACCGGATCACGGTCGGCGCCCGCGGCCTCGCCGAGGGGACGGTCGAGGTCACCACCCGGGCCACCGGCGAGACCCGGTCCGTCCCGGTGGCGGCGGCGGTGGAACACCTCCGGAAGCTGCTGACCGCCGCGGTGTGAGCCACGGACGCGGCGGCCCCTTGCTCTTCGCGAGGGGCCGCCGGCGGGAGGGTTCGACGGGGGACCGACCCGGCGTACGGGTCGACCGGGCGGGCGGCCTCACGCGGCCTGCCGGCCATGGGTGACGGCCAGGTCGCGGATGGCGTCGGCGACGGCGGGGGAGTCCTTGCGCAGGATCTTGGAGTGGTTGCTGGGGACCTTGGTGTGGACGCTGATGCGGGGGTTGCGGGCGAGGACGGGGGTGAGGTCGGCGCGCAGCTTCTCCATGGTCTTGGCGTCGGCGCCGAGGTTGCCGCCGCTGGCCATGACGTAGCGGGTGGGGGCGCTCACGCGGTCGAGGACGGGGCCCAGGGCGTCGGGGGCGCACAGGTCGATGAGTTCGAGGTTGATCTCGGCGTGCTGGGCGGCGCTCATCCGGGCGGCCATGCCGAGGCGGCGGGCGATGGGGAAGATCGGGCTGAGGCGGCGGAAGAGGCCGCGGACCCGGGCGCGGGTGGCGTCGTCGATCGGGTCGGTGAGGTAGGCGCCGTCGACGGAGACCGCGCCGAGGGTGCGGTGCGGGTTGCGGGCGGCCCAGTGGACGGCGATCAGGGCGCCGTAGGACCAGCCGACCAGGATCGGGCGCTCGACGCCGCGGGCGGTCAGGACGGCGTCGAGGTCGCGCAGGCAGGCCTCGAAGGAGTAGTCGGTGGCGGTGCGGGACTTGCCGCGGGCGCGTTCGTCGAAGGTGATGTGGCGGTAGCCGGGGCCGAGGTCGGCGATGACGCGGCGCCAGTGGGACTGGTCGGCGTAGGAGCCGTTGAGGTAGACGACCGGGGTGCCGTCCCCGCCGGTGTCGGCGACGGCCAGGGCGGTGTCGTCGACCTCGACCATGCCGGTCCAGGCGGGGGCGGAGTGCTGGGTGCTGGTCATGGCGGGGCTCCTTCGCGATCAGGGATGAGGGGTGGGGGCGGGGGTTTCAGAGGCTGTTGGCGGTGATGTCGCCGTGGTTGGTGGTGGCGTGGATGTCGAGTTCGGGGGTGCCGGTGTTGCGCAGGGTGTTGGTGATGCGGCCGTGGCCGGTGGCGGCGTCGAGGGTGGCGGAGGTGGTGGCGGCGACGGTGATGTGGCCGGCCTCGGTGCGCAGGGTGAGGGTGCCGCGGACGGCTTCGGTGACGTGGATGTCGCCGCGGGCGGTGGTGATGCGGCCCGGGCCGGTGAGGCGGCCGATCTCGACGTCGCCGTCGACGGCGGTCAGGCGCAGGGCGGCGGCTTCGTCGATCTTGATCTGGCGGTAGGCGCCTTCGAAGTCGATGTCGCCGAGGCGTCCGACGGCGCGCAGTTCGCAGCTTGCGGTGCGGGCCTCGATGCGGGAGCCGGCGGGCAGTTGGACGGTGACCTCGATCGCGCCGGGGCCCAGCAGCTTGCTCTGGGGCTCGCCGGTGTGGATCCGCAGGACGCCGTCGGTGTAGCTGACGACGGTCTGCTCGGCGGTCTGGACGTCGCGGTTCTTGCCGGGGTTGGCGGGGCGGATGTCGACGGTGGTGTCGGCGCGGTCGGCGGCGATGACCTGGATGCGGCCGGCGGGGACGTCCAGGACGGCGGCGATCGGGGCGGTGGTGGCGAACTTGTGCATGGTTCCTTCTCCTTCGTCCGGTGGCGGGCCCCTGTCGGCCCGCCGTTTCTGACAACGGAAAAGCTACGTTGCGTTCAGACATCTGGCAACAGACTCGTTGCGCCAAAATGCCGTCACCGCAGGTGAATGCAGTGAAATCGTTGCAGTGGGCGTGATTCAAATGCAACGCCACGCATGGGATTCGTTGCAATGGATGTAAAGTGAACGCTATGCCCGGGGCTCAGGGCGGGCGAGGATGGGGCCCATGAGCGATGAAGCGTTGCGGGTGTCCGTTGATGAGTTGCGCGGGGCGTTCGATGTGGTGCTGCGGCACGTGGAGGCAGCCGCGGGGGACGAAGGCTTCACCCTGGAGAAGGACTACTTCTGGGCAGTCGCACCCGACGAGGCCTACGACATGGCGAAGGCGCCGAACGAGCTGACGATCGGCCAGGCCTCCGAGTCCTGGGGGCACCTGCGGGATGTGCTGGCCGACGAGGACCGGGCACTGGGCCACCACCTGGTGTGGCTCGCCGATGTCCTGCGGGCGATCGGGTACGAGCGCCCGGTGTGAGCATCGTTCCGGAAACGCCGGATGACCGGGTGCCGCGGGTGCGGACCGGCCATCTGCGGTGCGGAGCGGGTCAGTTGGGCCTGGGGAAGGCGCCGCTCAGGGCGGAGCCGCGGGTGAGGACGGCGACGCCGATCAGGGCGAGGGCGGAGAGGCCCTGGAGGACGGCGTACCAGGGCGGGCAGAGGCCGGGGACCAGGTCGACGGCGATGACCGCGATCGGCATCACGGTGGAGAGGGTCCGGATGCGGTCGAAGGCCTTGTAGGAGCCCTGGGCGGCGCGGGTGGCGATGCGGTGGAGCACCGGGGCGATCCCGAGCAGGATGACGCCGCGGATCCACATGAACGGCGTGGTCTCGTGGCCGAGGGAGGCCATCGCGGCGACGGTCGCGAGGACGACGGCACCGACGGCGCCGAACAGCGTGATGCACTTCTTCACCGTGCTGAAGGTGTTCTGGGTACGGGAGTTGCCGAGGTTCGCCGGCTCGGTCGTGGCCATGGTGTCCGCTCCTCCGTGTCGTTGTGGCGACGACGCTACGGAGCGGGCGACCGGGCCGACACGGGTCTGGCCCCACAGTCGGGTGGGTCCAGACCCACCCGTCAGACCGACCCCCCAGACCGACGCCTCAGGCCCACCCGTCAGGCGCGGCCCGGGCGACGGCGGCCGAGGGCGGCGAGGGCGAAGAGCAGTCCGCCGGTCATGAAGAAGGGCTCGTAGAGGAGGGTCGCGAAGCGGCCCATGGCGTCGAAGTCCGAGGTGGTGCGGCTGCCGAAGGCCAGCGCGGCCCAGTCCGAGACGGACGGTGCGGCGTGGACGAGGAGGAGGGCCGTCGTACCCCAGAGGGCGACGGCGAGCGGTCTGGCCGGTAACCGGGCACCCCAGGGGCGGACGAGTGCCAGCGCCAGGACCGCCGCGAGGGCACAGAGGGGGATGGCGAGGATGTCGATCACGAGGAGCGGGGTGTTGCCGAGGACGGAGAGCCCGTCCGGGAGGCCGAGTCGCCCGCCGAGGAGCCAGTACAGGTGGACGGCGGAGAAGGCGGCGGACCAGGTGGCGGCGGCATAGGCGGCGATACGGGGAAGGCCGGCGCGAGCGCGGGCGTGGATGTCCATGTGTCCACCGTGGCCGTTCGGCCGTACCGCGCGGATCGTCCGGTCGGTTTGTTCCGCTCCCCTGCCAGGGGGAGAACGGGTGGGCGGAGGTCGACCGCTCGGAGCACCCGAGCGGGGGAGTGAAATTGACTGATGAAACATCAAACATATTGATTCACATGTCACTTGAGACATGCGGACGCCGCCATTCGCGGACGGAGCATCTGGCATGATTGATGATCGTGACAGCTACCGGCAGCCGCTCGACCGAGGCCCCCGCCTATCCGATGGCGCGCACCTGCCCCTTCCGGATGCCCGACGGCTACGAACAGCTGCGCGCGGACGGCCCGTTGTCGCGGGTGACGCTGTACGACGGCCGGCAGGTCTGGCTGGTCTCGGGAAGCGAGGAGGGCCGTGCCCTGCTGCTCGATCCCCGGATCTCCGTCAGCGTCCGGCACCCGTCCTTCCCCGCCCTGGCCCCGCAGCTCGCCGAGCAGGCGGACGCCGGGTTCTCGCCCCCGCTCAGCGGCGTCGACGACCCCGAACACGCCCACCAGCGGCGGATGGTGATCCCCGCGTTCGGCATCCGGCGGATCGCCGCGCTGCGCCCGCGCATCGAGGAGATCGCCGAGCGGCTGATCGACGCGATGCTCGCCGGGGGCGACCGGGCCGACCTGGTCTCCGCGTACTCGCTGCCGCTGGCCTGCGCGGCGAACTTCGCCCTGCTGGGCGTCCCCGAGGACGACGGCCGCTACATCACGGAGCGCACCCGGCGGGTCCTCGCCCCCACCGGTGGGGAGGCTCCCGGGGAGGCCGAGCGGACCTTCGGCGAGATCCTCGACCGCCTGCGCCGGCTCATCGCACGCAAGGAGCAGGAGCCCGGTGCCGGGCTGATCGACGACCTCCTGGCGACACGGCCGGACGAGGGCGGGATGGACCGCGACCAGCTGGTGGCACTCTGCGCGATCCTCCTGACCGGCGGCGACGACACCACCTCCAGCACCATCGCCGCCTCCACCCTCGCGCTGCTCGAACACCCGGAACAGCTCCAACGACTGCGTCGTGAGCCGGAGTTGATGGCCGGCGCGGTCGACGAACTCACCCGGCTCACCACCGTCGCGGACGTACTGCCCCGCGTCGCCACCGCGGACATCGAGATCGCCGGGCACACCATCCGGGACGGCGACGGGATCCTCGTCTCGCTGATGCTGATGAACCGGGACCTCGACACCTGGCAGCAGCCCGACGCCCTGGACATCGACCGCAAGGCCGGCCGGCACGTCGCCTTCGGGTACGGCATCCACCAGTGCGTCGGCCAGAACCTCGCCCGGGCCGTCATCGAGACGGCGCTGACCGTCCTGCTCCGCCGTGTCCCGACCCTGCGGCTCGCCGTCCCCGCCGACCAGGTGCGGGCCAACCTCCCGTACGTGCTGCAGGGCAGCATGTCCACGCTGCCGGTCGCCTGGTAGGAGGCATCGTGGATATCGGGATCGACACCGGCAGGTGCATCGGCGCGGCCCTGTGCACCCGCCATGCACCCGAGGTGTTCACCCAGGACGACGAGGGCGTCGTGGAACTGCTACCGGGCGGTTCGGCCCAGGTGGACGACCCGCTGGTCCGGGAAGCCGCGCTGGCCTGCCCGGTGCAGGCCATCACCCTGGGCGGCCGGGCCTGAGGCGGCCCCTAGAAACCGCGAGGCGGCGAGGGGCCGCCTGAGGTCACCCGAGGGCCCGCTGCATCAGGACGGTGTCGATCCAGCGGCCGTGCTTGAAGCCGACGGCGGTCAGCCGGCCCGCGTCGGTGAAGCCGTACCGGCGGTGGAGCGCGACCGAGGCGTCCGTACCGGAGTCGGCGATGACGGCGATCACCTGCCGCAGGTGGGTCTTGGCGCAGGCGGCCAGCAGGGCTTCCAGCAGGGCGCCGCCGAGGCCTCGGCCGGTGTGGCCGGGGGCCAGGTAGATCGAGTTCTCGGCGGAGTGCCGGTAGGCGGGCTTGGGCCGCCAGGGGGCGGCATACGCGTAGCCCACGACCTCGCCGGACACCTCGGCGACCAGGAAGGGCAAACCCTGGGCGGCGAGGTCCTCGAACCGCTGCTGCCAGACGGCGGGCGGGGGAGGCGTCTCGTCGAAGGTGGCCACGGTGTCACGGACGTAGTGTCCGTAGATCTCGGCCACGGCACCCAGGTCGGCGGGGACGGCCGGGCGGATCACTGCGTCAACGGCGGTCATGGCGGTCATGGCGGGGAGTCTAGGAGGCCCGATCAGCTGCAGTCGGAGCGGTAGGCGAAGGGGCGGTCCGGGCAGCTCGGGCATTCGAAGAGGTAGATGCCGCCCATGTCGCCGAGCATCAGGCCGGGCGGGCGCTGGATCCGGGTCCGCTCCTCGTAGCCGAGGTCCCAGATCTCGCCCGCTGTCGGGGTGTCCTCGGCAGCCAGCCAGGTGCGCCAGCTCGCGCCGTCGAACTCGACGCTGTTGACGGTCAGGAGGTGCTCCATGGTGCGGCGGCAGGCCGGGCAGGTGGGCCAGTCCGGGTCCTGGGTCCAGGTCGGGTAGCCGCCGACCTTGAGGCCGGGGGCGACCGAGAGGTGGGACCAGTACGACCAGCCGGTCTCCTCCTCCACCTCGTCGAACCTGTCTTCGAGCGCGTCGGAGAGGTCCTCCGGGAGGTCCCAGTTCGGGTAGTCGGTGACGCGCTCCGGGTGCAGGACGCACGGGTTGGGCAGGTAGTCGTCATCGGCGGCGGTCGGCCGGGGTGGCGAGGCCGGTTCGAGGTCCGCGCGGGAGCTGTCCCAGCGGTGGACCTCGGGACGGGGCACATAGCCGGCCTCGTGGTCGAACGGGCACCAGAGCACCTGAAGCAGATCCGTGCCCGTCGGAAATTCGAGCTCGGGCACATCGGAGGCGAAGAGCTGCAGGACCGGAACGAGCGGGAACGGTCCCGTGTCCCCCTTCGGCGGCGAGTACGCCGTGCGCGGGTGGGCGTCCTCGCAGTGCGGCCACGGCTGCGAGGCCGGCCAGAGCACCGGCCCGCCGACGGAGCTGTCCCGGGCGCCCGGGGCACCGACCCGGGGGTGCAGGCGGACCGCCGCTCTACGGAAGGGCGTCACCTCGGGAAAGTACGCCTCGACGTCGAGCGGACGCGGCGGGGTCGTGCGAGCCATCGAACGGCCTATCTGCAGAGGAGTCGGCGACCCACCTGTATCTACCGGCGGCCCCTCGCGAGGAGCAAGGGGCCTCAGCGGGAGGTGCGCAGGAAGTCGGTTGCTCCGACTTCCTGCGCTGGGGTCACTGCTCGGGGAAGGTGGCGGTCAGTGCTGCGGGCCGGACGGGGTGGTGGTCGGCGAGTCCGTGCCGGTCCCGGTGCTGCTCGGGTCGGGCTTGACCACCGGGTCGGGGATGTCGGCCATCGGCAGGGACTGCTCGGGCGTGCCGCGCAGGGCCTTGTTCATGGCGTCCTTCCAGATCGGTCCGGGACCGGTCGCGCCGAACACCTCGGGGTAGTAATCCCCGTTGATGGTGATGTCGCGCATCTCGACGCCGCCGGCGGGGCCGCCGAGCCAGACGGAGGTGGCGAGCTGCGGGGTGTAACCGCTGAACCAGGCGGCCTTCTTGTGGTCCGAGGTACCGGTCTTGCCGGCGATCTGCCGGTCGTCCTCCAGGTGCAGCGCCGCGCCGGTGCCCTTGTTCTCGGTCACGCCGTTCAGGACGGTGTTCAGCGCTTGTGCCGTCGTCTCGGAGAACGCCTTCTCACAGTGGCCGGCCGGGACGGGGACGTCCTTGCCCTCCACGGTGGTGATCTTGTTGATAGCGATCGTGTTGCAGTGCGTGCCTTCGGCGGCGAAGGTCGCGTAGACGTTGGCCATGGTCAGCGGGCTCATCTCCTCGACGCCCAGGGCCATCGCGGGGACCTCCTCCAGGGGCTTGCCGCTGGCCTTGGTGGTGATGCCGAGCTTGTTGGCCATCTGCTTGACCGCGCAGAGGCCGATCTCCTGCTCCATCTGCACGAAGTAGGTGTTGACCGAGAGGGCCATCGCCATCTTCAGCTGGTAGGGGCCCTTCTCGCCGGCGGATTCGTTGGGCACCACCGTCTTGGGCCGGGCCTCGTTCTTCCAGGTCCCCTCGCAGGTCTTCATCGTCGGGTATTCGATCTCGTGCGGGGCCTTGTACTCCTGGGTCGCCGGCAGGCCCGCCTCCAGTGCCGCGGCCGCGACGATCGGCTTGAAGGTGGAGCCGGGCTGGAAGCCGTTGCCGCCGCCCATCGAGGCGTCGACGTTCAGGTTGACGACGGTCTGGTTCTTCTCCGTCACCAGACCGTAGGGGCGGGTCTGGGCCATGGCGAGGATCTTGCCGGTGCCGGGCTCCACCATGGTGGCGGCGGCGGAGACACTGTCGGTGACCCTCACGTTGTCGCTCACCGCGCTCTGGGCCGCGGCCTGCTTGTCCGGGTCCAGCGTGGTGTAGATGTTCAGACCGCCGGTGTCCCAGAGCTTCTTGCGCTCCTCGGCGGACTTGCCGAAGGCCGGGTCCTGCTTGACCACGTGGCGGACGTAGTCGCAGAAGAAGCCCATGCCGGCCTTGGCGGTGATGCAGCCGTTCTGCGGGTCCTTGTACTTCAGGCCCAGCGGGGCGGCCTTCGCCTCCTTGGCCTGGTCGGCGGTGATGTGCTTGTTCTCCAGCATCTTGTCGATGACGGTGTCCCGGCGCTTCTGCGCGGCCTGCGGGTGCAGCTTCGGGTCGTAGGACGACGGGTTCTGCACCAACCCGGCGAGGGTGGCGGCCTCGGCGACGGTCAGGTCCTTGTTGCTCTTGCTGAAGTAGCGCTGGGACGCGGCCTCGACCCCGTAGGCGCCGTTCCCGTAGAAGGTGATGTTGAGGTAGTTGGTGAGGATCTGATCCTTCGACAGCTCCTCGTCCAGCTTGATCGCGACCTTGAGCTCCTGGATCTTGCGACCCAGGGTCTTGCGCTGGGCCTCCTGCACGGCGCCCTTGTCGTCGCCGGCCTTCTCCACGTTGACGTTCTTCACGTACTGCTGGGTCAGCGTGGAGGCGCCCTGGGAGGTGGTGCCGCTCTCCGCGTTCTTGCTGAGCGCGCGTAGGACACCCTTGAGGTCGACGGCGCCGTGCTCGTAGAAGCGGGCGTCCTCGATGTCGACCTGGGCGTGCCGCATGAGGGGCGACATCTGATCGGCGGTCAGGACGGTGCGGTCGCGCTCGTAGACCTTGGCGATCAGACCACCCTTGGCGTCGAAGATCTGGGTCGCCTGGGTGAGCGGCGGGGTCTTGAAGTCGTCGGGGATGTTGTCGAAGCTCTCCGCCGTGTCCTTGGCGGTCAGCCCGATGCCGCCGGCGACGGGCAGGGCGAGGCCCGCCAGCAGCACACCGGACACGACACTCACACCCAGGAAGGTCGCACCGAGGCGGGCCAGCCGAAGCGGCCCGTTGCGGGACGGGCGGAGATCCGCATCATCGGACGAATTCCGTATCGGAGGGAGATTCGATTCCATTCCGGAATGCTAACCCTTGAACCTCCTCGGTCGAACGGCTTTTCGCGCACAGTTGTCACGGCTGTGCAACAGCCATCGGAATCGGCTCCGCCAATAAGAGTCGTATACGTACTGAATGAATGTGAAAGAATTCGGCAGACTGAACCGGATCAACTCTCCCTACGTTCGCGCCAGTCCCCTCCTGCGTCCCTGTCATCTCTTTGATGCCGTGAGCGGGGCGATACGTTGCATGCGCCCCGGCAGTCCGTCCCCCGGGCTCGTGCGGCCCGCCGCCCGGGCCCACTCCACCGGGGCGCTCCCGCTCGCCCCGCCCGGCCGGTCGGGTGCCGCGCCGACCGAGACCCCGGTGGCGCAGGAAGTCGGCCGGTTTGACTTCCCGCGCCGAGCCCACCTGGGCCTCGTCCACGAGGGCGTTATGGGGCCCTATATCCGTTCTACGGATTTTCCGCCCCATTTTCGGCGCCCACCTCGCCGAAAACCCAAGGGGCGTTCCAAAACCCCCGCAATCCTGCGAATGGGCTGGTCAGGGGATGTTCAGCAGCTGTCCGGAACGGTCCTCGCACCGACCGCCTCGGCGAACGCGAGGACCGCAGGGTCGGCCGCCCCTGACGGCCGGGCGAGCACGACCTGGCTCGGCGGGTAGTCGGCCAGCGGCACGAAGGCGATGCCCTCGATGCGGTGACGCCGGGCTGCACCGGCGGGGAGGATACCGACGGCGCCCTGCCACACGATGGCATGCAGGCACTCCGACACCGTGCGGACCACCGGCCCCGAACCGGTGCCCGCAGACCGCTCCACCGCCTCGCCGCTGCCGGCCTCGCCGAGCCAGTACCGCCGCCAGGCGGCATCGGCATCCTCGGGCAGGCGGATCCACGGTCGGCCCGCCAGGTCGCCGACCCGCAGGTGGGGCCGCCGCGCCACGGGGTCGTCCGCCGGAACCACTGCGACCAGCGGCTCGGTCTCCAGCAGCCGCACCGCGAGGCCCGCGGTGTCGAACGGGAGCCGGGTCAGAGCGACGTCGACCCGACCGGACCGCAGCCCCGCCGTCGGGTCGGTGATGTCGGCCTCGCACAGCCGTACTTCCGCGTCGGGATGAGTACGGCGAAAGGCCGCGGCGGCGCGGGGGCCGAATTCGAGGCCGGCTCCGGCAACGGTGCCCACCACGATGGTGCGCCGCCGGCCCGTCTCCCGCACCCGTTCCCGCGCCCGCTCCGCCGCGTCGAGCAACTCCCGTGCCTCGCCCAGCAGAACCGAACCGGCATCGGTGAGCCGTACGCCGTGCGCGGACCGTTGGAACAACCGACAGCCGAGCTCGTCCTCCAGCTCACGAATGCGCTGACTGAGTGGCGGCTGCGACATGTGCAACCGCGCAGCCGCGCGGCCGAAGTGCAACTCCTCGGCCACGGCGACGAAATACCGCAGGCGGCGAAGATCCATGCCGTGCACCATATCGAGACGCTCCGAGGGGTACCGAAACAGTCTTGGACGGCCTTGCGAGTGCGCTGGTGAGCTGGTCCCGGCGCGAATCGAACGGGTTCCGCCGAATTCCTGCTCACCGACGGAGGCACTCGCATGCACCAGCACAGCCACGGCTACGCCGAGCCGGCCGACCTGCAACGCGCCCGGCAGGTCGGCCGACTCGCTCCCGACGAGTTCGCCGCCTGGCAGTCCTTCCAGGAGGTCGTCGACCGCGGAAACGGCTCCGTGCCGCGCAAGTACCGTGAACTCGTGGCGATCGCCGTGGCACTGACCACCCAGTGCTCGTACTGCCTCGACGTGCACACCGCCCACGCCCACCGGCACGGCGTCACCGCCGAGGAACTCGCGGAGGTCATCTTCGTCGCCGGAGCGGTGCGCGCCGGCGGATCGCTGGCCCACGGCCTGCAGGCGATGAAACTCTACGACGCACACGCGGCCGCGTCGTCACCCTCGTAGGGCGCAGATCGTGGCCGGGACCGATATCGACGGGCGGATGCGCCGAATTCCGGTTGCCCCGGGGTGAAGGATGGGAAGCGTGATTTCCCGGGAACGAGCGGTCGAGCTGGTCGAGTCCTTGCTGGAACGGGAGCGGCCGAACTGGGCGTGGGCGAGGCTGATCCCGAAGCTGGCCGTCTACGCCGTCGAGGAGCGGCCGGTCGGGTGGCTCGTCCACTGGACCTCGGCGGAGGGCGCCCGCAACCCTGCTCTGCGCGGGAACCTCCTCGGCGGCCCCTACCTGGTCGACCGGGAGGACGGGAGCATCCACTTCGTTCCCGGCACCCGCTGGACCGATGACTGGGAGGAGGACTACCTCTGGCAGGTCAAAGGCATCAGGGTGCCCGACCCCCTCGCGGCGAGCGTCCGCCACCTCGCGGACTCCGTCGGCACCGCCGCTGCCATGCGGCACCTGCGCAAGCAGGCCCCACGGATGAGCCTGCAGGAGGCCAAGGCCTACGTGACGATCGTCAGGGACGGGACCGAACCGCCCGAGGATCTGGCGAGTCTCACCCGCGAGCCCAACCCGGACCTGGGTCCGATCGAGACCCTGACCGGCCCGGTCCAGTAGCGGTCCGGCGGGCCCTGAAGGAAGCAGGGCCCGCCGGAATGGATCAGCGGCTGGTGACCAGGTGGTCGAACTCGCCGGCCTCGGCTCTCGAAGTCCATCGCACCCCTTGCGCTGGGGTGTTGCAACGACTCCTGGAACCCAAGGGTGAGCGCGAGGGGCCGTAGCGGGGACCGCGTGGGAAGTCGGGTGGGCCGACTTCCTGTGCTCACTTCGCCTTCGGGAAGGCGGAGGTGCGGGTGAGGATCGCGACGGGGATCAGGGCGAGGGCGGAGAGGCCCTGGAGGACGGCGTACCAGGCCGGGCAGATGCCCGGGATCAGGTCGACGCCGATGACGGCGAGGGGCATCACGGTGGAGATGGTCCGGATGCGGTCGAAGGCCTTGGCGGAGCCGCCCTCGGCGCGGGCGGTCACGCGCAGGAGCACCGGGGCCAGGGCGGGGAAGATCACGCCGCGGATCCACATGAACGGCGTCGTCTCGTGGCCGAGCGAGGCCATGACGGCGACGGTCGCGAGGGTGATGACGCCGATGGCACCGAAGAGCGTGATGCACTTCTTCGCGGTCGTGAAGGCGTCCTGGGTACGGGAGTTGCCGAGGGTCGCCGTCGCGGTCATCGCCATGATTCTGTCCTCCGTGTCGTGGTGGTAACGACGCTACGGAGCAGGCGATCGGGCCAACACCGGTCTGGCCCCACACCTGGGGTGGGCCCAGACCCACTCCTGCAAGACAACCCCGAGCTTGCGCACCGGCGGCCCCTCGCACGGAGGAGCGCGAGGGGCCGCAGAGGTCGGGTGACTCAACACAGGAAATCGGTCGGGCCGACTTCCTGCGCTCCGGAAAATCGTTGAGTTGCGCGCCTGAAAAGGCGCCACTTCGGTCAGCTGGCACGGATGTTAGGCGCGTGAGCGCGGGTGCGCCTGTCGCCTGGCACCTGTCCACCGATTGCCGGCGCACGACCTCGCATCGTGGGCAAGTTGATCGCTCGGATTGACCAACCGTAGCGCCGACCGCCTCGGTGCGGCCCTGCGCGAGCTCACGAGGGCCCTAGTACGTCGGGTGGCCCAGCACCACCCGACTCGAAGCTCCTTCGTGTGCACATCATGGATCTCGGTCGGCTGCACGACCACCCCCTCTCTCCCTGTTCCGGAAAGGAACAACCATGCTCCGCACTCTCCGTTCCCGTACGCGCTGTGTCGCTCTCGCCACTGCCTGCGTGGCGCTGTCCGCCGGCGCGGCCCTCGCCGCACCGGCGACGGCCAGCGCCACGCCGGCGAACATCACTGTCGCGTGTCAGGCCAACGGCCAGGTGCACTTCAATCCCGGTGTGACGGTGTTCCCGAGCGACCAGGACGTCACCTACCAGGGCCAGGACGGCCCGTGCAACGACTACAGCATGTACAACATTCGCAGTGCGACGTTCACCGCAAACTTCAACGGCGTCAGCCTCGGATGCCTGGAGAGCGGCAGCTCAGGCTTCAGCAGCGGCACCGGCTCGATCGACTGGACGGACAGGTCCGGCAACACGGGGCGCAGCACCCTCAGCCTGCAAATCGACGGCTCCTCCCTCAACGTCGGACATCTGTCGGGCTACGTGCGCGACGGCTACTTCGTGGGCCACAGCTTCAGCGCCACGGTCGAGACCAGCCTGCTCGGCGGTGCCGGAAAGTGCACCATCGGCGGCGGCTTGAAGGACGCCAGCTTCACCGGCGACTTCAGCATCATCTGACCCATGGCCAGGCGTCGGCTCGCTGGAGAGCGAGTCGCCGGCCGGTCGTGTTCTGATCGCGTCCGCCGGAAGCAGCCGCGCCCAAGGGCGCTATCGGCGGCCCCTTGCCAGGAGCAAGGGGCCGCCGATACGAGCCGCTAGGCGTTGGTGATCAGGTGGTCGAACTCGCCGGCCTTGGCGCCCCGGAGGAAGGAGGCGAATTTGAGGGAGGTCGTACGAACGATGACGTCACCCTCGTCGGACTCGCGGAGTTCGATCACCTCATCGATCCCACGGACCTCAACGCATTCGGAGTTCGCAGCCGAGTAACTGGACTTCTGCCAGGTAGAGTTAGGCATGTTTGCTTTCCATATCCTTCTTGAGGGATTGAATAAACTCCCGGGACTCCTCCTCCGAGAGGGCCGCCGAGTCGATCCGGGCGAGCAGGGAACGAAACTGGGCGGTATGTGCCGGTGCGTCGTAGAGCACGCTGTCGAGGCCTGAATCCATCTGCGCTGTGTCGAGCTCAGAGATCGGTCCTTCAACGTACGTGAAGTTCTCGTGGTTGACCGGAAGCGTATCCACATCGAACAGCACGACCCGGATCGAGATGGTCGGCCGCCCGGAGTCTTCGATGAGGCTGCCGAGCTGCTCGGCTTGAACTTTGGGCCCACTGAACTGCATGCGCAGTGCCGCCTCATGGATGTACGCAGAGTACGGAATTTCGCCCGATCGGACCACGTTCTGCCGCTTCATACGAAAGGCGGCTCTCAGGTCTACCTCGTGCTGAGGGAGACGTGGGAATCCTCGGGCGAAGACCGCAGAAGCGTAAGCAGTGGTCTGGAGCAATCCGGGAATGAAGGCCATGGTGTAGGTCGAGAGTCCATGGGCACGACCTTCCATCTCGGCCATCTCCAGGAAGTGTTGCGAGAGCCGGCCTCGATACTCCTCCCACCAACCGCCCTTGTCACGATCCGTGATGATGTCCGCCAGGGCGTCGATCAGGGGTTCGTTGACGCACATGCACAGCGCAGCAATCGCGCGCAGGCGCTCGACGCTGATGCCGGTCTTCCCGCTCTCCATCTGCGTCACGTGGGCGGGGTTGATGCCCAGCGCGCGGGCGAGCTGGCTGCCGCCGAGGCCGGCTTGCTCCCGCATCCTGCGCAGCTCGGCACCCAGCCGCCGTTGGCGGAGAGTTGGGTTCGATCGAAGCGCCATGGCGTCCTCTCTGCAGGTCGTTGGACCAGTCTGCCTCACAGCCGACGCCACGTTAGAGGGAACTTCTCACGGTCCGCCACAAATCTGTGGCGGACCGCGCTATCGTCGTTCACAGCTCGATCCGACTGATCGTCAGTAATGCCTGTATCCATGGCAGTAGGCGCCTGCTGCCCCGGCACCGAAGAGCAGCCATGCGTGGCCTGGCTCACGGCGACGCATCCGTCGTCCTCCCTCCTCACACCACCGCCTCACGGAGGTTCCCGTGTGCACCCGTAACACCCCCTCGCTCACCCTCTCCAAGCAGGCCCTGCGCGCCGCCATGACCCGCAGCAACTGCGACCCCGAGACCATCTTCAACGCCGAACTCGCCCTCGCGGAGCTGATCGTCAACGCCTGGCGACACGGCGACACCACCGCCCCCGTCGTCTTCTTCTCCATCCTCGGCCACACGCTCCACGTCTCCGTCTCCGACGAGTCCGACGCGATCCCCCACCAGCGCACGCCCGCCGGCCTCGCCGAGACCGGCCGGGGCCTCCAGCTCGTCGAGGGCCTCACCCACCGCTGGGGCGTCGACCCCCAGAAGCGGGGCAAGAGCGTCTGGTACGAGCTGGACCTCGCCTCGTGAGCCGCGACCCCATCGCCCCCGACGACCCCCGGATGCGCGACTACACCAGACCCCAGATCACCGCCCTTCTGGGCGAGTTGCACCGCCGGGGCATCCCGCACGGACTCCTCTGGGGCTCCGCCGCCGCCCCCGAAACCACCCTCGACGGCCGCATCCTGGTCGACTTCGGCAACGCCCCCGTGAGCACTCTGCTCAACCTCCTCCACCTGCTCCGCGACCTGGAGCGGAACGAGGCGTGGACCCCGTGAGGTTCTTTGTCGGCGCCGCCCTCGTCGCCCTCCTGGCCCTCGCGCTCGCCACCGTCGCCCTCGGGGTGATCGCGACCCTGAAGGTGCCGCGCCCGAACGACAGCGACGAGCGCAGCTGAACACGCGGAGGCCCTCGCCCAAGAAGGGCGAGGGCCTCGCGGGCGTCCGACGGCTCCGGGTTAGCCGCTGGACGAGTTCCGGTTTCCGCCGCCGAAGCCGCCGGCAGCGGCCCCCTCGACGAGCTGGCTCGCGTTGTAGCCGCCGTTGGCGTCCGGCGTCCCCACGACAGTCACGCTCTGGCCGGGCTGGAGGTCGGCGACCTTGCCCTCCTTGTTGAGCTGGACCTTGGTCGAGTCTGCCGTCGTCACCTTGATGGTGTTGCCGTTGGCGTCCGTCAGGTACACGGTGCTGCCGTCCACGGCCTTGACGGTGCCCCGCGCAAAGCCCGGCTGCCCGCCCTGGCCCTGCCCCTGCCCGCCCTGGCCCTGGCCACCCTGGCCCTGGCCACCCTGGCCGCTACGGCGCCCACCGCCCTGCCCGCCGTAGCCGCCCGCCGCAGGGGCACCCGCAGCCGCAGCCCGAGGGGAGGAGGACTTCCCGCTCGGCGCCTGCCCCTGCTGGTACCAGACCCCACCCGCGAACGCGCCCGTGGCGATCACGCCACCCGCCAGCACAAGGCTCAGCCAAGGCAGCTTCCGACGCGGCGGAGCGGCCAGCTCACCGCTGACGTCCCGCGCGTCCGGCGGCGTGGCGAGGAGCGCAACCTGATCGGCCTGATTCATCGAAAAACTGCTCCTACTCGTGCCGAAGGGCGTCGATCGGCCGCAGCGAGGCGGCCCGGTTGGCGGGGTAGCTGCCGAAGAACAGCCCGATGGCGACGGCGATGCCGAACGCGCCGAGCACCGACTCGGGGATCACCACCGGCTTGATGCCGACGATGCTGAAGTGCGAGCCGGCGATCCCCGCCGCCACGCCCAGCCCCGCGCCGATCACCGACAGCAGCGTCGACTCGGTCAGGAACTGCCCCAGGATGACCGCGCGCGGCGCCCCGAGGGCCTTCCGGATGCCGATCTCCCGGGTCCTTTCCGTCACCGTCACCAGCATGATGTTGGTGATCCCGATCCCGCCGACCAGCAGCGAGATCGCCGCCACCGCACCCAGCAGCACGGTGAAGGTCTTCGTCGTGCTCTCCCGCGCGGTGAGCAACGACGCCTGGTTGGTGATCCGGAAGTCGGCCTTGGTCGGATCGGTGATCGCGTGGGTCCCGAGCAGCACCCGGGTGATCTCGGCCTGCGCCTCGGACGTCGTATCGGCGGAGGAGGCCTGCACCAGGATCTGGTTGACCGGCCCGAACCCGGTGAACGCGTTCTGCACGGTCGGCAGCGGCGCGATCACCACGTCATCGGGGTCGGTGAAGCCGCTGCCGCCCTTGGCCTGGAGCACGCCCACCACGGTGAACGGCGTGCCACCCAGGACGATCTTCTTCCCGACCGGGTCCTCGGTGTCGAACAGCTGCTTGGCCGTCGTGGCCCCGAGCACCGCGACCTTGCGCGACCCCAGAACGTCGTCATCGGTGAAGTACTCACCCTGTGCGACCTTCTGGTTGGAGGTCTCGAAGTACGCGGGGTACGTGCCGACGATCGACCCGGGGCTGTACGAGATGTTCCCGTACAGCGCCGTCCCGCTCGTCGTGACCACCGGTGCGACGGACTTGATCGCCGAGGAGTCGCCGTCACTCGCCAGCGCCTTGGCGTCGGCGACCGTCAGCTTCTTCACCGACGACGTGGCCCGCGAGCCGCCGAACGCCGAACCCGCGCTGACCGTCAGCGAGTTGGTCCCGAGCGAGGTGATCGAGTCCTTCACCGCCTGGGACGAGCCGTTGCCGACCGCCAGCAGCAGGATGACCGAGGCGACACCGATCAGCACCCCCAGCATGGTGAGCGCCGAGCGCACCTTGTTGGCGGCCAGGCCGCCGACCGCGAAGCGGAGCGTCTGCCAGAGGATCACGCCATCACCTCCGCCGAGGACAGGGCGGGCGGCGGCCCGTCGACGGGTGCCTGCCGGACGTCGCTCACGATCTGCCCGTCGACCAGCCGCAGCACCCGCTTGGCGTGCTGGGCGACCTCGTCCTCGTGGGTGATCAGCACGACCGTACGGCCGGTGGCGTTGAGCCCGTCGATCAGGGCCAGCACCTCCTCCGTCGAGCGGCTGTCCAGGTTGCCGGTGGGCTCGTCGGCGAGCAGCAGCGCCGGGGCCGTGACCAGGGCGCGCGCCACCGCGACGCGCTGCTGTTGGCCGCCGGAGAGCTGGTTGGGCTTGTGCCCGGCGCGCTCGCCCAGCCCGACCAGGGACAGCGCGGCCATCGCCCGGCGGCGCCGCTCGGTGGCGCGCACGCCCGCGTAGGCGAGCGGCAGCTCGACCTGGGCGAGGGCGGTGGTGCGGGGCACCAGGTTGAAGGACTGGAAGACGAAGCCGATCTTGCGGTTGCGGACCAGCGAGAGCTGCTGCTCGTCCAGGTGTCCCACGTCGATGCCGTCCAGCAGGTAGCGGCCGGCGGTCGGGACGTCCAGGCAGCCGAGGATGTTCATCAGGGTGGACTTGCCGGAGCCCGAACTGCCCATCACCGCGACGTAGTCACCCTGCTCGATGTCCAGGCTGACGCCCATCGGGCCGCCGGTCGCCGGGTCGTCCGGGCCGCGCAGGGCGTGCACGGTGGCGTCGCCGTGCCCGTACGACTTGGTGAGCCGGCTGATCCGGATCACCGGTACGGGATGCGCGGGGACGCGCTTGTCGATGACGTGACGCATGCTCAGCCCTTGCCGCCCCGGCCGCCGCCACCACCGGCGCCGCCACCACCCGGGATGCCGACGGCGCCACCGGAGCCACCCCGGCCGCCGGCCCCGCCGCCGAGGCCCGGGAAGGACGCGTTCGGGAAGCCGTTGCTGCCGCTGGTGGTCGGGAGTTCGACCTTGTCGCCCTCCTTCAGACCGGAGACGACCTGCACGGTGCTGTCGCCCTCGACGCCGACGCCGACGGTGACCCGCTCGGTGCTGCCGTCCTCGTGCACCACGGTTGCGGTCCGCGAGGATCCGGTGCCCGACAGGGCGGAGGTGGGCAGCGACAGCGCGTTGTCCGCCTCGCCGGTGATCACCTGGACGGTCGCGCTGAGGCCGGTGCGCAGGGTGCTGGTGTCGCCGCTGAGCTGCAGCGTGGCCGCGTACTGGACGGCGGACGAGCCCGCCGCGCCGCCGGATGAACCACTGCTCGGCAGTGAACTGACCGACAGGACGGTTGCGTTGAGCTTGGTGTCGGACTGGGCGTTCAGGGTGACGGAGGCCGCCTCGCCCTTCTTCAGCTTGAGCGAGTCCAGCTCGGAGAAGTTGGCGGTGACCTGCATCCCGGTCGGGTTGGTCAGCACGATGAAACCGCTGGGGGATGCGGAACTCGCGCTCGTGCCGGTCGACTTGGCGCCGGAGGAGGACGAGGACCCGGAGCCGGCGGCCCCGACGGTGTCGCCGACCTTCGCCGAGATCGAGGCGACCGTCCCGTTCATCGTCGCGGTCAGGGTGGTGCCGGCCAGCGCCGCCTGGGCGTTGGTGAGGTTGGTCTGCGCGGTGGCGACCTGCTGCTGGGCCTGGGCGACGGCCGCGTCGTCGACCTTGGTGGTGGTGATGGTGGTGGTCTGCGGGGCGGGCAAACTGCTCCCGCCCGCCCCGCGACCGCCGCCACTGCCACCGCCCGGAGCCGCAGCCGAGGGAGCCGGCGACGGAACCGAGGACGGGGGCAGCGGCTCGGTGGTCGTCGTGGTGACCCCGGCCTGCGCCTTGGTGAGGTTGGCGTTGGCCGTGGTGAGGGCCGCCTGGGCGGCGTCCACCTGCTGCTGGGCCGCCGTGGTGTCGACGGTCGCCAGCACCTGCCCCTTCTTCACGGTGTCCCCCACCGCGACCTTGACGGCCGTGAGCCGCCCGCCGGTGGTGAAGTCCTGGGCCGCGTCGGTCGGCGAGACCAGGGTGCCGGTTCCGGACACAGTGGCCAGGACCGTCCCCTTGCCGACGGTCGCGGTACGGGTGACGGGCTTGGCCGCAGCCGTACCGCCGCTGCCGTTGACCGTGGCGTACACCAGGGCGGCACCGCCCAGCAGGGCCACGCCGAGCGCGGAGTTGACGAGGACGGCACCTCGCCGCCGTGGGAGCACCTTCATGGCGGACAGCTTCGCCGGACGCTCTTGCGGAGCCCTGGGCACGGGCTGGGAGAAGACTGACCGGCCGGATCCGGGCATTGCGGACAGATCACCCGCCCCGCACGGACACCTTGCCCCGCGCGTGGCCATCCGTTGGCCGAACTCCCAGCGCCCTCCCAGCGATCCCCAGCCATCCGGGAGAACGCCCCCGGATCGCACCCCGGAAACGCCGACGGAGTGGAAAGTCGACCGGCCCGACTTCCCACTCCGCGCACGCCGCCCGTCCGGCGGCTACTTGGCCGGCTTGGTGAGGCCCACCTGGGTGATGTCGGTGATCTCCCCGAAACCGTCCAGCACCACGTCGTACGTGTTGCGGTCGAAGCAGGGGCCGGTGTCGGCGGCCGAGGTGTGGTTGAGGCAGAAGTCGGTGTGCGCCGCGAACTGCGCGAGCGTGACCCGATGGGTGCCGTAGTTGAGGTCGGCCAGCTTGGCGGTCGCTCCGGGCGCGAAGCTGTAGGACTTCTCCTCGCCCGCGTCGATCCAGCCGCCCTCGGGCTTGCCGCAGAGGTACTTGGTCTCCTTGGCGTAGACCGTGGTCGCGGTGGCCGCCTTGGAAAGGTTCAGCATCTTGTGCGTGCCCGGGACCACCGGGGGCGTGCAGTTCGGGTCGTTGGCCGGCGTACCCGTCGCACCACCGGTCGGTTTCGCAGCGCCAGTCGCGCCGCCGGTGGGCGCCGCGGTCGCGGTGGTCGCGCCGGTGGGAACGGCCGGCCGGGCGCTGGTCGCGCTCGGCGTCGGCGTCGGGTCGTTGTCCGGGCCGCAGGCGGCCAGGGGCAGGCTCGCCGCGGCAACGACGACGGCCAGGAGGGTGCGACGAGAGGACACGGTCGATACTTGGAGGACTCGGCGGAACGGGGCGGGGAGGACGGCCGGGGGCCGCACTGTCACCGGCCGGTGATCTCGGTGATCGTGGCGATCTTGCCCGCGGCGTCCACCGTGATGTCGTACGTGGTCCCCGTGTCGCAGGGCGACGTCGGGTCATTGGTCTTGTTCACGCAGTGGTTGGTGTGGTCGGCCAGCTGCGCCAGCGAGATCGCCTTCGGCCCGTTCATGACCGTGACCAGAGTCGCCTTGGCCCCGGCGGCGAAGCTGTAGGTCCTGTCCTCGCCCTTCGGCCACCAGCCCTGGTCGGGCATGGTGCAGGCGTACTCGCCGTCCTTGGCCACGACCGTGGTCTCCGTGGTGGGCTTGGACACGACGATGACCTTGTGTCCGGCCGGGATCGGCTTCATCTCGCCAGGCTTGCAGTCCGGCCCGGCCTGGTTCGGTCCGGCGGCGGCCCCGCTCGGCTTCGCGGTACCGGTGGCCGTGCCGCCGGTGGCCGTGCCGCCGGTCGGCTTGCCGGTGGGCACCACCGCGGTCGTGGTCGCGGTAGGCGCGGGAGCGGTCGCGGTCGGCGCGGGCGACGGGTCGTTCTCCGGCCCGCAGGCGGACAGGGTGAGCGCGACGGCGGCGGCCGCGACGGCCAGAAGGGTGGTGCGAGAGGTCAAGATGGTTCCCCCGTGTAAGGGCAGTCGGGCGACTGCCTGCTGACGGTCGGACAGACTAGCGACCGGCGCACGGCTGGAAACACTTTGATGATCTTCTGATGCCGGACCCGCACGGAGTCGGGACAGAACGCCGCAGGGGCGCACCCCGTGGAGTGCGCCCCTGCGAACCGGAGAACCGGAACCCGGAGGACTCAGCCGTTGATCTCCTTGCGGAAGGCCTCCGCCACCGACAGGAAGATCGAGTTGCCCTCGGCCTCCCCGATCGACACCCGCACGCCCTCCGGGAACGGCCGGACGATCACGCCGGCCTCGGCGCAGGCCGCGGCGAAGTCCGCCGAGCGCTCGCCGAGCCAGAGCCAGACGAAGTTGGCCTGCGAGTCCGGGATCTCCCAGCCCTGGGCGCGCAGCCCGGCCACCACCCGGTTGCGCTCCTCGACCAGCGCCTCCACCCGCTCCAGCAGCGCCTGCTCCGAGCGCAGCGAGGCGACGGCGGCGTCCTGGGCGAGCTGGCTGACGCCGAACGGGACAGCGGTCTTGCGCAGCGCGTTCGCCACCGGCTCGTGCGCGATCGCGAAGCCGACCCGCAGGCCCGCCAGGCCGTACGCCTTGGAGAAGGTGCGCAGCACGCAGACGTTCGGGCGGTCGCGGTAGAGGTCGATGCCGTTGGGCACCTCGGGGTCGCGGATGAACTCGATGTACGCCTCGTCGACGACCACCAGGACGTCGCTCGGCACGGCGTCGATGAAGCGCTCCAGCTCGGCGCGGTGGATCACGTTGCCGGTGGGGTTGTTGGGGTTGCAGACGAAGATCAGCCGGGTGTTCGGCGTGATCGCGGCCAGCATCGCGTCCAGGTCGTGGTCGCCGCCCGCGGTGAGCGGCACCGGGACGGGCGTGGCACCGGCGACCTGGGTGATGATCGGGTAGGCCTCGAAGGAGCGCCAGGCGAACATCACCTCGTCGCCCGGGCCGGCCGTGGCCAGGATCAGCGACTGGGCGACGCCGACCGAGCCGGTGCCGGTGGCGATGTGCTCGGCCGGGACGCCGAAGCGCGCGGCCAGCTCCGCGGTGAGCTCACTGACGCCCATGTCGGGGTAGCGGTTGAACGAGCCGGCCGCCGCGACGGCCGCCTCCAGCACACCCGGAAGCGGGCTGCTGGGGTTCTCGTTCGAGGACAGCTTGTAGGCGTCGGCGCCGGCCGGCTTGCCGGGCTTGTAGGTCGGGATGCCGTCCAGGGTCGGCCGCAGGCGCGGGCCCTGCGCTGACGTACCACTGCTCACGGTCGTACTCCTTCGTGTCTCTCCGGTCCGCCCGCCGTGCCACGGTCGGGATCACCGCCGGGCCCCGGGTTCTCGGAACGCGCCCGGACCACCCCGGTCGGGTGCCTTGCACGATACCGACCGGCCCTCACCCGTAGGAGTGAGATGCCCGGACGGGTTACAGGCGCAGATCAGCCATTCTGCCCGGTTCCTACGGCACATGTCAGAGGTAAGACGGCTGATTTCGGGCGGGTATCGAAGGGGCGCACCCCGGCTCACTCGCGGAGAAACGTATCTCCAAAGGCTCCCGATGCGCCGGTCACAGACCCTTGTCAGGAGCCATACGATCGGTCCGCCATGACAGCAGCAGCCAACCAGAGCGGTCGGCGTCCCACCACCTCACGGCGTCTGGAGCGGGCCGGCATCCGGGATGTGGCAGCAGCCGCCGGAGTGTCGATCACCACCGTCTCCGACGCGCTGAACGGAAAGGGCCGCCTGCCCGACGAGACCCGCAGCCGGGTGCGCGAGGTCGCCGAGCGCCTCGGCTACCGCCCCTCGGCGGCCGCCCGCACCCTGCGCACCGGACGGTCCGGCCTGATCGGGCTGACCGTCACGACCTACGGCGAAGAGCCCTTCACCTTCACCGAGTTCGCCTACTTCGCCGAGATGGCCCGGGCCGCCACCAGCGCCGCCCTGGGCCGCGGCTACGCGCTGGTGGTGCTGCCCGCTTCCTCCCGGCACGACGTCTGGGGCAACATCGCCCTGGACGGCACCGTGGTGATCGATCCGCCCGACCAGGACCCGCTGGTCAGCGAGCTGTACCGGTCCGGCGTCCCGGTGGTCAGTGACGGCAAGCCCGGCAACTGCCCGGTCACCGCCTGGGTCGACAACGACCACGAGGCCGCCGTGCTGGGCATCCTGGACCACCTCTCCGAGGCCGGCGCCCGCCGGATCGGCCTGCTCACCGGCACCAGCACCGACACCTACACCCGGCTCTCCACCGAGGCCTACCTCGGCTGGTGCGCCAAGGTCGGCCAGGAGCCGGTGTACGAGGCCTACCCGGCGCACGACCCGGCGGCCGGCGCGGTCGCCGCCGACCGGCTGCTCGCCCGCCCGGACCGGCCGGACGCCGTCTACGGACTGTTCGACCCCAACGGCACCGACCTGCTCGCCGCCGCCCGCCGTTACGGCCTGCGGGTGCCGGACGACCTGCTGCTGGTCTGCTGCAGCGAGAGCGACGTCTACGCGGCCACCGAGCCGCCGATCACGACACTCTCGCTCAAGCCCCGCAAGATCGGCACCACCGTGGTCAACCTGCTCATCGACGCCATCGAAGGCGTCGACTCCGGGACGGGCGTGGACATCGCCCGGCTCTTCCCACCGCGCTTCCGCACCGCCGGGACCGGCCCGCCACCGGGCACCCTGATGCCCACCGAGCTGATCGTCCGCGCCTCCTCCCAGCGGCGGAGTCCGCGCACCACCGTCAGCCCGCCCCGGCCCCCGGGCGAGGTCTAGCCCCTGCCCCGAGTAAAGGTCCAGACCTTGCTCGAACCGGGCCGATACCCTGTCGAGGCGCTGACGAGACCATACCGAGCCGGGACAAAACGGACCCTGCGGGACCGCCCGGCTGACGCTCCGGAGGATTGGATACCCACCAGGTGACGACGGCGGGAGAGTGGTCTTCCTATGATGGGCGAATGACACCCGAGGACCGCTTCCCCGGACCTGAGCACCCCCACTCAGGCCCCCGCCACCAGCCGGACCTCGATGTGCTGCCGTACGGCACCTACTACGAACCGGAGCCCTCGGCGGGCTACCAGGGCGCGCCGTACGACGCGGAGACCTACAGCGGCTACGGCGGCGCGCGGTACCTGGAGCAGCACTGGGCGGACGGCCAGGGACACGGCCACACCGTGCACGCCCAGGGGCTCAGCACCGACCAAGCCCCGGTCTTCCCGCACCAGGGACAGAGCGAGTACGACGGCGTCGACGCCTACGAGGACCAGAGCGGCTACGAGGCGCAGGGCGGCTACGAGGACCAGAGCGGTTACGAGGACCAGAGCGGCTACGACGACCGCGCCGGCTACGAGCCCACCCTCCCCGACCAGCCCTCCCCCGCCCTCCAGCTCCCCGGCCGCGACGACCCGCCGACCATCGAACTCGGCCCGCCGCTGCCCGACCCCTCCGCGCCGACCTACCCGTACCCGGCCCCCGGCCCCGACGAGCCGCCGGGCCCGGTCTACGTCGTCGGCGACGTGCACGGCTACCTGGAGGAACTGCGCGCCGAGCTGCGCCACCAGGGTCTGATCGACGCCGACGGCCACTGGTCGGCCGGCCGGGCCCGGATCTGGTTCCTGGGCGACTTCACCGACCGCGGCCCGGACGGCATCGGCGTCATCGACCTGGTCATGCAACTCGCCGCCGAGGCCGCCGCGGCCGGCGGCTACTGCCGCGCCCTGATGGGCAATCACGAACTGCTCTTCCTCGGCGCCGCCAAGTACGGCGACGAGCCCGTCCAGTCCACCGCGGGCACCGCCTCCTTCCTCGCCGCCTGGCGGCTCAACGGCGGCCAGCAGACCGACCTGGACCGGCTGGAGGCGCACCACATCAGCTGGCTCTCCCGACTGCCCGCCGTCGCGCTGGAGGACGGGCACCTGCTGCTGCACTCCGACACCACCGCCTACCTGGAGTACGGCGAGTCCATCCCCGACGTCAACGACGCGGTGCACAGCCTGCTCTCCGACGGCAGCGTGGACGAGTGGTGGGACTGCTTCCGCCGCTTCACCAAGCGCTTCGCCTTCCGCGGCGACGCCGGACCGATGGCCGTCCACGAGCTGCTCGACACCTACGGCGGCACCCGGATCGTGCACGGGCACAGCCCGATCCCGTACCTCACCGGCGCGGTGCACGCCGACGACGGGCAGCCGCCGCACATCCCCGGGCCGTACGTGTACGCGGACGACCTGGCGGTGGCGATGGACGGCGGGGTCACCATGGAAGGGCGGCTGCTGGTCGCCCGGCTGCCGATCTGACCGTCCGACCATCCGTCAACCAACCTTTAACGCCGAACAGTTGTTCCCGGCGCCCGGGCCGCCGAACGCGCGCGGCCCGGGGCGCGAAATTCCGGAAACCGACTGTCAGCACAGCCGCACCCGCCCCTACCATGAGGCACACCACACCCGGCCGCCCGTCCGGCGGCCAGCCTCCGCGCCCGTTTCGGCGTCCTGAGGATCCCCGCGTCCTCGATGCGCGTCCTTCCTCGATGCCGATCGGGGTCCGCATGAACGGGGTCCCCATGTCCAACCCCCCGCCGCTGCTCGCCGA
The DNA here is from genome assembly GCF_044327205.1 of Kitasatospora sp. NPDC018058. NCBI lineage: Bacteria > Bacillati > Actinomycetota > Actinomycetes > Kitasatosporales > Streptomycetaceae > Kitasatospora > Kitasatospora sp. NPDC018058. The sequence goes on from NZ_JBIRFA010000002.1 coordinate 133,770, forward strand.
TGACCGCCCGGAATACGAGCGCCTCCTCGACGAAGCCCTGCGCGACCGCACCGTTCTCACCGCCCTGCGCGCCCCCGGCGCGCTCACCGCCGACCAGCTGCGCATCCGCGCGCTGCGCGACGCCGACGGCATCAACGCCGCGGCCGCCACCGAGTACGCCCACTACACCGCACTGCGCGAGAGCCTGCGCAGCACGCCCCCGCCGCCGCCCGGCACCGAGCCCTACGCCCCCGGCCTGCTCAGCCAGCTGCGCTCCGCCAACGGCGGCGCCGGGCTGTTCCCCGTCCTCACCGTGCTCACCCCGATCCTCGCCTGGACCGCCGCGCTGATCCTGCTGCTGATCGGCTACCTGCTGCGCGCCGCCGACTCCGGGCTCACCCTCGCCCGCTCCCTGGTCACCGCCGGCTGGGTGGCGCTCGCCGCCGGGGTCGCCGCGATGGCCGTCGGCATCATCGGGCTGCTCCTCACCGCCATACGCGACGGCGCCGCCGCCGTCCCGCCCGGCACCGACCGGGAGCTGGCCGCCGAACTCGCCGCCGCCCGCGGCGAATGGCGCACCGCCCTGCGCGAGCACGGGCTGCTGCCCTACCTGCACACCCACCTGCCCGCCGTCCCCGGCCGCCCCGCCCCCGGCTTCAGCAGCCCCGACTTCACCAGCCCCGGCTACACCCCGCCCGCCTTCACCAGCCCCGGCCCGGACGGCCCCACCGGCCCCGAGGGACACACCCCCCGGCCCGCCGCCTTCACCCCGCCCGACTTCACCGGGCCCGGCTACAGCCCGCCGTCCTTCACCGGACCGGACGACGTGGGCTGAGCCCGCCCGGACGGGCCCCCGCTCCCCGCATCCGTGTGCCCCACAACCGTGACAGCTCTGGCGGAGTCAACCACCGCCGACGCCACCGCCTTCCCCGTCACCGGCATCCTCCCCGCCCGGGAAACCGGGCGCACCCCGAGACCGCTCGACGGGTCGGGCTCAGAAGCCGGTCGGCAGCCGGGGCGTGTACGGCGTCTCCAGCGCCGTCACCTCCGCCCCGGTCAACCGGACGTCCAACGCGGCCACCGCGTCGTCGAGGTGGCCCGGGCGGGTGGCGCCGACGATCGGGGCGGTGACCACCGGATTGCCCAGCACCCAGGCCAGCGCGACCCGCGCCATCGGCACCCCGCGGGCCTCGGCGACGGACTGCACGGCGTCCACGATCGGCCGGTCGACGTCCGCGAAGAACCGCCCGGCCACCTGGTCCCCGGCCGAGCGGGCCGTCGACTGCCCGTACGGGCGGGCCAGCCGGCCCGAGGCCAGCGGGCACCACACCAGGCTGCCCACCCCCTGGTCGGCGAGCAGCGGGAACATCTCCCGCTCCTCCTCGCGCTGCACCAGGCTGTACTGGTGCTGCATCGACACGAAGGCCGGGCCGCCGTCCCGGGCCGCGGCGTGCCGCAGCTCCGCGAACCGCCACGCCCACATCGAGGACGCCCCGACGTACCGGACCTTCCCGGCCGCCACCACCTCGCGCAGCGCCGCCACGGTCTCCTCGACCGGGGTCGCCGGGTCGAAGCGGTGCAGCTGGAAGAGGTCCAGGTGGTCGGTGCCGAGCCGGGTCAGCGAACCGTCGACCTGCTCCAGGACCGCCCGCCGGGACAGCCCCGAGCCGCCCGGTCCGTCGTGCATCGGCAGGCCCGCCTTGGTCGCCAGGACGACGTCCTCGCGCCGGGTGTACCGCCGCACCGCGCGGCCCACCAGTTTCTCGGAGGCGCCGCCGCCGTACACATTGGCGGTGTCCCAGAAGGTGATGCCGAGCTCCACCGCCCGCCGGAAGACCGGCGCGGCCGCCTCCTCGTCCAGCGCCCAGGGGTTGTGCCCGCGGCCGCTGCCGCCGAAGCCCATGCAGCCGAGCGCGATCCGACTGACTTCCAGCTCGGTACCGCCGAGCTTCACGTACTCCATCGTCGCCCCCGTCTCAGGCCGGGTACGGGGCGGCGGCCCGGGCGTCCTTCAACGCGCCCGCCCACCAGGACAGTTGATCGAGCATGGCCTTGGCGTAGCCGGCCGCCTGCGGGTCGTCCGGGCGGCCGTCCGACCAGGCGGTGAAGTAGTTCGGGAAGGCCAGGCCGTCCCGAATGGTCACCGCGTGCAGCTCGGTCAGCACGTTCTCCAGGTGCAGCACCGCGTGCCGGCCACCGGCCGCTCCGCCGTAGCTCACGAAGGCGACCGGCTTGGCCGTCCACTGGGTGAAGTGCCAGTCGATGGCGGCCTTCAGCGAGGCGGGGTAGCTGTGGTTGTACTCGGGGGTGACGATCAGGACGGCGTCCGCGCTCTCCAGGGCTCCGGTCAGCTTCGCCATCCCGGCCGGGCGGGGGTAGTCGGCGCCCGCGAACTTCGGTGAGGCCGCGGGCAGGGCCAGCGGTACGTCCACCTCTGCCAGATCGACCACCTCGACCTCGAACTCGCCGTGCGCGGCGGCCTGTTCGGCCACCCACGCGGACACCACCGGGCCGAACCGGCCCTCCCTGACACTGCCGACCAGGACGACCAACTTGTGCGTGTTCTTCTCCATGGCCACCACTCTCGGCCAACCCGGCAGGCGCAGCCAGACCGTGCCCAGGCTGGCCCCCGCAGGGCCACCCTCCGCACCGCACCCGCCCGTACGATCGTCACATGGGCACACCACTGGGGGACTTCATCCGCGCCAAGCGCGACAGCATCCAGCCCGAGACGCTCGGCCTGGCCGACCACGGCCGCCGCCGCTCACCCGGACTGCGCCGCGCCGACCTCGCGATCCGTGCGGGCATCAGCGTCGAGTACCTCACCCGGATGGAACAGGGCCGCGACCGCAACCCCTCCACCGCCGTGGTCAACGCCCTCGCCGACGCCCTCAGCCTCGACCCCGCCGAGCGCACCCACCTGCGCTACTTCGCGAAGATCACCGGCGGCGCGTGCCCCAACCACGTCCGCCCGGCCCCGCCCTCCCGCGAGGTCCGCCCCACCGTCCGCGACACCCTCCGGCTGCTCGAACCGGGCATCGCCGCCGTCACCAACCGCCTCGGCGACATCCTCGCCCACACGCCCGGCTACGCCACCGTCCTCGGCGCCGCCGGCCTCCTCGACCACCCCTCCCCCAACCTCACCCGCTACGTCTTCACCGACCCCCGCGCCCGCGCCCTCTTCACCGACTGGGGCGACATCGCCGACGAACAGGCCTTCGACCTCTGGCTCGGCCCCTCCGCCGAGAGCTCCGAGTGGCTCAGCACCGAACTCGCCCCCGTCGCCGGCCCCGAGTTCACCCGCCGCCTGGGCAACCAGCTCGTCCCCCGCCGCGGCCCGTTGCGCCTCCAGCACCCGACCGGCCCCGAGCTCCGGCTCCAGCGCGAGATCCTGGAGTTCCCCGCCGACGCCCAACAGCTCCTGGTCCTCCTCCCCGCCGACCCCGAAACCGCCGCCCACCTCGACCGGTTGACCCGGCCGGCCCCGATCCGCCTGCGCGCGATCTCCTGACGCCCGAACCGGGATCCCCCACCAGGGGAAGCCGGTTCACCCCGGCTGCGGACGCCCCGCTACCCGGCGGCCGCCACCTCGGCCGCGGCCCGGACGAACTCGCGGACGCGCCCGGTGGTGTTGCCCGGCCGCCAGACCAGGCCGCGTTCGATCGGCGGGGCGTCGTGGATCGGGACGTAGGCGAGGTCGGGGCGCGGGTAGTACTGGCGGCAGTGCTCGCCGACCGGGAGGACGCCCCGGCCCATGGCGACCAGGCTGAGCATCTCGGAGAAGGTCCCGCCGGACGGGCCCTCGGGGACGGGACGGCCGGACGGGGTGCGGTCAGGGGTGCGGTCGCGCTTGAACCCGATCGAGGTCACGGCCGGGTACTGCACCACCGGGTGGTCCGCGAGCACTTCGAGCGACACCGAGGCCTCGGCGGCCAGCGGGTGCCCGACCGGGACCGCCAGGGCGCGCCGCTCGGTGAGCAGGATCGGGCCGAGGGCCATGCCGTCGAAGGGGTAGGAGGCGACCAGGACGTCGATCGAACCGTCCTCCAGGCTGGAGCGGGAGTTGGAGAGCTGGACCTCCCGTACGTCCACCCGGCACTCGGGGTGCCGCTCGCCGAACAGCGCGACCGCCTTCAGCAGCACCGGCGCCGTCCACTCCCCGAGGAACGCGACCCGCAGCTCGCCGGTCACCCCCCGGCTGGCGTCCACGGCCCGGCGCAGCGCCTCCTCCAACGCGGCCACCACCGGGGCGAGATCCTCGGCCAACTGCCGCCCGACCGCGGTGACTCGGACGGACCGGCTGGTGCGCTCGAACAGCTGCCCGCCGATCCGGCGCTCCAGCGTCTTGACCACCTGGCTGACCCGCCCGGTGGTGAGGCGCAGCCGCTCGGCGGTCCGTCCGAAGTGCAGTTCCTCGGTCAGCGCGAGGAAGACCTCGATCTCCAGCCGCTCCAGCATGCCGCCACCCGCCCCATCGTTGAACCGAAATCGTTTAATCCGACTCAACGATCGTACGGGGATCCGGCATTGATGATCACGCCCGCCCGGAGGATCGTTGAACCCGTCCGCAGCGAACCCAGCACACCGGAGCCGATCACCATGCGCGTCGTCGCCCTCGACCACCTGGTCCTCAACGTCGCCGACATCGAGCGGTCCCTCGCCTTCTACTCCGGCCTCCTCGGCCTGGAGCCGGTGCGGGTCGACGAGTGGCGGGCGGGCAAGGTCTCGTTCCCGTCCGTCCGGGTCAGCCCCGAGACGATCATCGACCTGTTCCAGCGCCCCCGGCACGAGTCCAACGTCGACCACATCTGCCTCACCGTGGAGCCCCTCGACTGGCAGGAGGTCGTCGACTCGGGCGTCTTCACCGTCCTCGACGGCCCCGGCCCCCGCTACGGCGCCCGCGGCACCGCCACCTCCCTCTACGTCCAGGACCCGGACGGCAACACCGTCGAACTCCGCTGGTACCCCCAGGAAGCCACCGACTGAAAAGCCGCCCACCGACAGGGGTGCTGTCCCGGACTCACGGGGGAGGACCGGGACAGCACCCCTGTCGGTGGGGCCGGTCCGCCGGCGGCAGGTGGACCCGGCCGCCCCGGGCCTCGGACACGGCCGGGGTCTCCGGTACGGCGCCGGGGGTCAGTGCTGGGCGGCGAGGTGCTCGACCAGGAGGTCGAAGCTGGAGTTGAGGCCCGCTTCGGCCTCCGGGCCGCGGAGCATCGCCGGCACGTCGGTCTGGTGCAGCACCACCCTCGTGCGGCTGTCGCCGAGGTCGGTGAAGGTGAGGGTGGAGCGCATGCCCGTGCCCTCCACCGCCATCGCGAAGAACTCGCCGGGCCGGATGTCGGTGATCTCGGCCTTCAGCGGGTACCGGTCACCGGTGGCATCGATGACCATGGTGCTGTCGTAGCGCCCGCCGACCTTCGGCTCGATGGTCACGGTCTCCAGCGGAACATGGGTGCCGACCGGGCCCCAGAAGCGGACGAACTGCTCGGGGTCGATGTACGCCTGGAACGCCGCGGCCGGGGTGCCCGGCAGCTCGCGGGTGATGGTCAGCTCGCCCAGGTTCTCGGTCATCTCGGGGTCTCCTCCGTGGTCGCGTCGTCGCTTTCACAGAGGTAGACCGGGACCGCGTGAAGAACTCATCGCCGTTCGCCGGGGTTTCTTCGACGAGTTTCCCAGGGCCTGCCGAGTGGGCACCGCATTCCTCCGACGGTCGTCGGTCGCACATCACGTCCGGTGGGGCCGTCCCCCGGCGCGGCGTAGCGTGAGACGTGGCCGACCAGGGCCCGTCGGCCGAGCGCGCCGGTCGTTCCGCAGGCCCGGAGGGGACCCACGGCAGGAGCGGCGCAATGAGCAAACAGACGGTTGAAGAGTTGACGGGCCGGGTGCACGGTGCGGTGGTCACCGCCGGCGACGAGGAATACGACGAGGCCCGCAGGGTCTACAACGCCATGATCGACCGCAAACCGGCCGTGGTCGTGCGGTGCGCCAACGCGGGCGATGTCATGGCCGTGGTGGACTTCGCCCGGGAGAACCTGCTCGACCTGGCGGTCCGCGGCGGGTCGCACAGCGCCCCGGGGTACGGGACCTGCGACGACGGCATCGTGGCCGATCTCGGCGGGATGCGCGGTGTCCGGGTGGACCCGGAACGGCGGACGGCCCGGGTCGAGGGCGGGGCCACCCTGGCGGACCTCAATGCGGCGACCTACCCCTTCGGCCTGGCCGTCACCGGCGGGGTCATCTCCACCACCGGGGTCGGCGGGCTCACCCTCGGCGGCGGCTTCGGGTACCTGGCCCGCAGCCTGGGCCTGACCTGCGACAACCTGCTCTCCGCCGACCTGGTGACGGCCGACGGCCGGTTCCTGGTCGTCGACGAGCAGAGCCACCCCGACCTGTTCTGGGCGCTGCGCGGCGGGGGCGGCAACTTCGGCGTGGTGACCTCCTTCGAGTACCGACTCTCCCCGGTCAAGGACGTCCATGCCGGGCTGATCCTCTACGAGCTGGAGCACACGGCCGGGATCATGCGGTTCTACCGCGATGCCATCATGGACGCCCCCGAGGAGCTGAGCGTCTTCCCCGGCTTCCAGATCGCACCCCCGCTGCCGTTCATCCCGGCGGACCGGCACGGCGACACCTTCGCGATCATGGTCGTCTGCTGGAGCGGCGCGATGGAGGAGGCCGAGCGGGCTGTGCGGCCGTACCGCGAGGTGGCGCCTGTGGTCGCCGAGATGGTCGGCCCGATGCCGTACCCGGCACTTGTGGGCATGTTCGACGCGCTGCTGCCGCCCGGCCTGCACCAGTACTGGAAGGGCGCGTTCTCCACCGAGCTCACCGACGGGGCGATCGCCGCACACGTCGAGCACGGTCCGCGGGTGCCGACGGTCAATTCGGCCTGCCACGTCTATCCGCTCAACGGCGCCGTCCACCGGGTTGCCCGTGATGGCACGGCCTTCTCCTACCGCGACGCCAACTTCGCCACCGTGATCGTCGGGGCCTGGCCCGACCCGGCCGACTCCGAGGCCAACATCGCATGGGTGCGCGACTACTACGCGGCCCTCGAACCGCACTCCGCTGCCGGTGGCTACGTCAACTTCGTGAGTGCCGACGACCAGCACCGGGTGACCGCCGACTACCGCGACAACTACGCCCGCCTGGTCGCCGTCAAGCAGACCTACGACCCCGGCAACCTCTTCCACGTCAACCACAACATCCGGCCTCAGATCACGAGCGCGGCCGGATGACGACGGCTGCCGAGACGGCGAAGCGCCGACCCGGAGCGTGGAGCACGGGGTCGGCGTTTTCGGCGGTCAGTCCGCCAGCGGGAGGTGGACCCGGCTGCCCTGGGCCTTGAACTCCTCGGACATGGCCTGCATGCCGGCCTCGGCGTCGACGTCGAACTCGCTGGAGACCGGCGTCGAACCGTCGCCGTGCTCGTCGCGGAGCTTCTGGGAGATCTTCATCGAGCAGAACCTGAGCAAAACCGCCATGAGCCGAACAGCTGTCAAGGGCAGATCAACTGAACGGTCGGGAAGTAGCTGCGGTAGCGCGTGGCATCCCGAGTGAGCAGGCGGTAGTTCCGGACAGCCGCATGCGCGCCTATGTAGAAGTCCGGAAGCGGAGCGGTTTTCTGACCTCCACGCTTGCGGTACTGCAGGAAGGCCTTGCCGGCCAGGAACCCGGCCTCGTACGGAAGCGGCTCTCGGGCGAAGGCCTCAGCGGGGAGGACCGCGTCGAGTTCCTCGATCGCCGCATAGGCCACTGAGACCTCGGCGTAGACGATCGGGTTGATCACCACCTGTCCCTCGTCTTGGGCCTTGGCGAGCTCGACTTCGGACCAGTCGGCCCAGGTGGGGTCGTTCGTCATGAGGTCCAGCAGCACGCACGAGTCGACCAGGGTCCCCGGCTGAGTCCGCTCCTGTTCCACAAGCCTCAACCGGCTACTCGCCACGCAACAGCTCCATGATCTCGTCGGTCGACATGCCGCCCGCGGCGGTTCCTCTCATCCGCCGCGCCAGTCGCTGGCCCCGAGTACCCGTCCCGATCCGGCGCACTATCCGCAGAATGCCGTCCTCCTCGATCACGTCCACCTCGTCCCCGGGGTGGAGACCGCACTTCTGCCGAAGTTCTGCAGGGATCGTGACCTGACCTTTGCTGTTGAGTCGCATCTCAGGGCTCCTTGGTATCCCGTATTACCCCTACTACGTAATACTACCGCGACAACGAAGCGCCGCCCCGAGAAGCGGAAGCTCTCGGGGCGGCGCTCAGGTGTCAGGTGTCCTGCGTCAGTCGGCGAGCGGGAGGTAGACCCGGTTGCCCTGGGCCTTGAACTCCTCGGACATGGCCTGCATGCCGGCCTCGGCGTCGGCGTCGAACTCGCTGGAGACCGCCGTCGAACCGTCGCCGTGCTCGTCGCGGATCTTCTGGGAGATCTTCATCGAGCAGAAGGTCAACAAAGGCGCCACCGCACAGGGCTGTGTCAGTCAGGGGTGGATCGAGGCGAAGACCTCGATCTCACACTTCGCGGCACCGCTGCGCTTGATCCTCGCATCGCTGGTGATCAGTGGTACGCCCAGGGCTTCCGCCAGGGCGACGTACTGGGAGTCGTAAGCGCTGAGGTTGGCGTGCAACTTCCTCACCCGGTCCCAGAAGGGCAGCGTCTCCCGTTTGGCAATGGGAAGCAGCCGGTATGCGGCGACCGCCCTCTCCACTTCCTTCTCGGTCAGCTTGCCGCCACGCTGCATGCCGAGGAGGGCTGACTGGATCTCGTAGTCGAGGAGGGTAGGAGCGTAGACGTCACCAGCCTCGGCTAGGCGGTTGCGGATGAGCTCCCCGTCGGAACCGTGGGCCGTGAGAACCAGGACGAGGGCAGAGCAGTCAATGACGATCAACGCCCGGCTCGCCCTTCATCGATGGCAGCGAGAACGTCGGCGGCGCTGACGTTGGCAGTGGTTTCCCGGTTCAGCCTTTCCATCATCTCCGCCATTGTGGGCTTGGAGGCCTCCCTGGCGATCAGGTCCTGCATGAACGCCTGCAGCGACTTTCCGGCCTGAGCTGCGCGGACCTTCAGGGTCTGGATCTGGTCGTCCGGGACGTCCCGGATCGTGAGGGCAGTCATGCCTGCATTCTAGCTCCACTATCTGCAAAATGCAGATAGTGGAGTGCGTCCGGAGCGGGAACGACGAAGCGCCGCCCCGAGAAGCGAAGCTCTCGGGGCGGCGCTCAGGTGCCAGGCTCCTGCGTCAGTCGGCGAGCGGGAGGTAGACCCGGTTGCCCTGGGCCGCGAACTCCTCGGACTTGGCCTGCATACCGGCCAGCGCCTCGGCGTCGAACTCGCTGGAGACCGCCGTCGAACCGTCGCCGTGCTCGTCCCGAATCTTTTGACTGATCTTCATCGAGGAGGACTTCAGCCTGAAACCACCACATTCAGTCCCGAAGAACCTCGGACGCTTCACGTCAGTCGAAGGTCAGTCGGCTGCCCCAGGCCGCGCTGCCGCCACTGCGCCAGACAGCCAGTCCTGCGTACGTGAAGACACAGCTGAGCCCTACCCCCCAGTCGTCGCCGTCGTCGTAGCGGAGGGAGCGGTCCGCGAAGGCGGTTCGGAGGTCTTCGAGCGGTATCACCGTGAAGGCCTCGCCCACCTCCACGGGGAAGTGGCGAACCTCGATCCAGCCCTCGCGCACGTACGGGAGCAGGGGAGCGAGCTGGCGATCGACCCACTCGGAGAGCTCCACGCCGGTAAGGTCGATCGGCAGATCCTCCCAGATGCCGAACGGCCCGGTGAGCATGCCGCTGGCCTCGGCGGCGCAGACCAGAACCCTCTGTTGCTCCCGGGTGAGCTCGTCCCAGCCGGGCAGGCCGCTACCGACCACAACCGGAAGCGCGCTCGCGTGCCACGACTCGCGCGCGGACTCGGTGGCGTGCAGGTCGAACATCGTTGCCGCCTTCGGGCTCCAGAGCCAGTTGGCCGGCTCGGCAAGGACCTCCCGTAGCGACGGGCCGGTCACGACGGGATCGGTCGGGGCAGCACCGAGACCCTGCCGTGTCCGGACAGTGAGCAGGCCGCGCTCGACAAGGTCCAGAGCAACCGCAGCCAACTGCGGTACCAGAGCGCACTGTTCTTCCCGGGTGTAGCTCCGCAGCGGCGGAGCGCCCTTCGCCCCGGCCCAACGGAGATCAATTCCGTACTGCTGGATCGTCCCGGTCAGGCAGGACTGCCACAGACCACAGCGCATCAGCGTCTGCTCGGCCAGGCTCAAGGCGTTCCAAGGCTTCACGGCACGGATCATCCCAGGCACGGCCCTGCGTCACCGAGCGCATTTCCGCGCAGCAATGGCCACTGTGCCGGACCGGCACCAGACCGGCCGGAACCCGCCACGCCGAAGCACTGCTCCAGGAACTGTCCCTGGAGCAGCGCCCGCGTTGGTGCGATGTCAGTCGGCGAGTGGCAGGTACACCCGGTTGCCCTGGGCCTTGAACTCCTCGGACTTGACCTTCATGCCTTCGAGCGCTTCGGCGTCAACCTCGCTGGTCACGACGGCCTTGTCGCCGTACAGCTCTGTGATGCTTTTGCTGATCTTCATCGACGACAACTTCAGTCCGAAGAGGGCACGTTGGACGCCAGAAGCGGTCAATGGCGGCTGAGATAGGTGAGGACTGCCAAGACGCGGCGGTGGCCGCTGTCGGTCGGCGAGAGTCCGAGCTTGGCGAAGATGTTGCCGATGTGTTTGTGGACGGCGTTGTCGGTGATGACGAGCCGGGCCGCGATCGTGGCGTTGCCCTTTCCTTCGGCCATCAGGGCGAGAACTTCGCGTTCGCGTGGCGTGAGGGCGGCAATCGGGTCGTGGGCGGGACGGGTGAGGAGCTGCCCGATCACCTCGGGGTCCATGACGGTACCGCCGGCGGCGACCCGTCGCAGCGCGTCGATGAACTCGCTGACCCTGCTCACCCGGTCCTTGAGAAGGTAGCCGACGCCGCCGCGTCCATCGGAGATCAGCTCGCCGGCGTACTGCTGCTCGACGTATTGGGAGAGAACGAGCACAGGCAGGCCGGGGTGCCGGCGGCGGGCGTGGATGGCGGCGTGGATACCCTCGTCGCGAAAGGTTGGCGGTAGCCGTACGTCGACGATGGTGACGTCCGGTCGGTGTTCGGTGACGGCGGCGACGAAGCCGGGGACGTCCTGGGTGATCGCGGCAACGTGAAAACCCTTGGCGGTCAACAAGAGTTCCAGCCCATTGGACAACAGAATGTTGTCCTCGGCGATCACGACCCGCACGCCAGGCTCACGGTGATCGCAGTGGGGCCGCCGCCGGGGCTGTGGATACGGGTGGTGCCATCGAGCGCCAGGACGCGCCGGCGGATTCCGGCGATGCCGGTACCCAGCGTCTCGTCGGCGCCGCCGACTCCGTCGTCGGTGACCTCGATCGACAGCCGGTCATCGTCGCGTGCGACACGGACGTTGATCTGGGTGGCCCGGCTGTGCTTGGCAGCGTTGGTGAGCGCCTCGGCGATCGTGAAGTACGCCACGGCCTCGACCGCGGCGGGTATCGTGCCGAGATTGCCGATGTCGAGGGTGGTGTCGATCGCCGATCGGGCCCCCAGTGCGGCCAGCGCCCCGGCGAGGCCGCGATCGGCGAGGATCGGCGGGTAGATCGTCCGGATCACCGCACGAAGCTCCGCCATGGCCTCCTCGGTACTCTCATGCGCTTCCTCCAAGAGTCTGGCCACCGTCTGGGGGTCCTCGCTCAGCACCTCACGGGCCACGCCCAGCCGCATCGCGATGGCCACCAGCCGGGCCTGGGCGCCGTCGTGCAGGTCACGTTCGATCCGGCGGAGTTCCGCGCCGTGCGCCTTCATGGCGTCGGCCCGCGTCTCGGCCAGCGTCTCCACGCGCCGCGCCAAACTCTCGGTGGCCGAGGGGGACAGCAACACACCACAGATCCGGGCGTGTAGGCGCGCCAGCGGTGGAACCAACCAGTAGGTCAGGGCCGCGAAGACGACGGCTTGTGCGGTCCCCAGGGTCAATGCCGTGCCCCACCCGGACAGTGGAACACCGGCGGCGAAGCCGCCCGCGCGGGTGCCGGCGGGCAAGGCCCACCACAAGGGCACCGTGACGGCTGTGGCTACCGCGTTGCCCGCGCACAGCGCCACGACGACCCCGAACGCCAGACTGGTCATGATGTGTGTGCACAACCACGCGAGAACGCGCCAGGTACCGCAACGGACGGGATCGGAACGCGGGCAGAGCAGCAGCCGGTCAGCGCGGCGACGATGCCAGGACGCCCAGGCGCGAGTCGCCGTCGGGACGATGAGCACGGGCAGCGCGAACAGGGCGACCACAGCGGTTGACAGGCTTCCCAGGAGATAACCCAGACCGCGCCACATCGCCGAAAACCCTCTGGTTTCTTGGTGATTCACTCACGCAAGTCTGAGTCATCGTCACCTATCCCGACACTACAGCCCACTACCCCTTTTTCACACTGGTGAGCGGTAGCGCCTGCGCACCTCAGCCAGACCTAGGGTCAACGCCCATGACAAGTTCACCGACTCGTTCACCACGGCGGCGCGGCCGATCCATCGGACGGAGCCTGGCGCTGGCCGCTGTCGTGGCTGGAACCTTTTCCGCCTGTGCACCCAGCGAGCGGGCCGCCGTGCCACATGACGACCAAACCCAGCTCCAGCGCGACGCGGACGCGATCACCGCGGTCGGCGTGACGGGAGTGCAGTCCCGCCTGGTCACCTCGGGCAACCGGTACCTGACCGTCACCAGCGGCGTCGCCGACCTGACAGCCGGCCAGCCGGTCCCCCGGGATGGTTACTTCCGGATAGCCAGCGTCACCAAGACGTTCGTGGCCACAGTGACCCTGCAACTCGCCGGCGACCGCAGACTCTCCCTGGATGACCCGGTCGAGCGCTGGTTGCCCGGCGTGGTGTCCGGAAACGGTAACGACGGTCGCGCGATCACCATTCGCCAACTGCTCCAGCACACCAGCGGTATCCACGACGACTACCCGGACTACACCTCGGCGGAAGACTTCCACCAGCACCGGTACGACACCTACACACCCGAGCAGACCGTCGCCCGGGCGATGTTCCACCGCCCGGACTTCCAGCCCGGCGCGGGCTGGAGTTACAGCAACACCGGCTACGTCCTGCTCGGCGTGATCATCGAGCGGGTCACCGGGCACCCCTGGCATGAGGAGGTAATGGACCGGATCGTCCGGCCGCTCGGCCTCGATCACACCTTCTGGCCGGGTACCTCACCCACACTGCCCCAGCCACATGCCGAGACCTATCAGAGGTTCAAGGCCGGCGAGCCGCTCGTGGACGTCACCGAGCAGGTCGGCCAGGGCACCAACGGGGAGGCCGGGCTCGTCTCCACCACCGCCGATCTCGACCGATTCCTCCGCGCCCTGCTCGGCGGCCGGCTCCTGCCGCCGGCGCAGCTGACGCTAATGGAACAGACCATCCCGGTCAGTAAGGAATTCGAGCAGCTCATGCCGGGCGCCCGTGACGGGTTGGGACTCTTCTCACGCCCGCTGTCCTGCGGCGGGGTGTACTGGGGCCACGAGGGCGGCGATTCCGGCTGGATCACCGCCGACGGCGTCACCGCCGACGGCCAGCGCAGCGTCACCGTCTCATTGTCGGGCGTCCAAGCCGATTCCGCGGACGACGTCCTACGCGTGGAACAGGCCGAGAGCAGGCTGGTCGACGACGCTCTGTGCACGACTCCGAACGCCGACCATCAGCGACGATGAGGTCCTCCGCACGGCGCGGGTGCGGGGGGAGGGGGCAACTTCCGGGGCCACCCACATCACCCTTGATGACCGTCTCCGCCGAAATCTGAACAACATCAACGCCGTGCGGCCCAGCGACAGCAGAGCGCCGCCCCGAGAAGCGTAAAGCTCTCAGGGCGGCACTCGGGCGTGGTGTGTCAGTCCGCCATCGGCAGGTAGACCTTGTTCCCCTGAGCCTTGAACTCCTCGGACATGGCCTTCATGCCCTCGACAGCGGCCTCGTCGTACTCCGGCGAGGCCTCGCCGCCGCCGAACTTCTCATTGATGGATTTGCTGATCTTCATCGAGCAGAACTTCGGGCCGCACATCGAGCAGAAGTGGGCCGTCTTGGCGGGTTCGGCGGGGAGGGTCTCGTCGTGGAAGTCGCGAGCGGTCTCCGGGTCGAGGGCCAGGTTGAACTGGTCCTCCCAGCGGAACTCGAAGCGGGCGTCGGAGAGGGCGTCGTCCCAGACCTGGGCGCCGGGGTGGCCCTTGGCGAGGTCGGCGGCGTGGGCGGCGATCTTGTAGGTGATCACGCCGGTCTTGACGTCGTCCCGGTTGGGCAGGCCCAGGTGCTCCTTGGGCGTGACGTAGCACAGCATCGCGGTGCCCCACCAGGCGATCATCGCGGCGCCGATGCCCGAGGTGATGTGGTCGTAGCCGGGGGCGACGTCGGTGGTGAGGGGGCCGAGGGTGTAGAACGGCGCCTCGTCACAGATCTCCTTCTGGAGATCCATGTTCTCCTTGATCTTGTTCATCGGGACGTGGCCCGGGCCCTCGATCATCACCTGGACGTCGCGCTCGCGGGCGATCCGGCCCAGCTCGCCGAGGGTCTGCAGCTCGGCGAACTGCGCCTCGTCGTTGGCGTCCGCGATCGAGCCGGGGCGCAAGCCGTCACCGAGCGAGAAGGTGACGTCGTAGGAGGCCAGGATGTCGCAGAGTTCCTCGAAGTTGGTGTAGAGGAAGTTCTCCTTGTGGTGCGCCAGGCACCACGCGGCCATGATCGAGCCGCCGCGCGAGACGATGCCGGTCTTGCGGCGCGCGGTGAGCGGGACGTACCGCAGCAGCACGCCGGCGTGGACGGTCATGTAGTCGACGCCCTGCTCGCACTGCTCGATGATGGTGTCCCGGTAGACCTCCCAGCTCAGGTCCTCGGCCCTGCCGTCGACCTTCTCCAGGGCCTGGTAGAGCGGCACGGTGCCGATCGGCACGGGGGAGTTGCGCAGGATCCACTCGCGGGTGGTGTGGATGTTGCGGCCGGTGGAGAGGTCCATGACGGTGTCGGCGCCCCAGCGGGTGGCCCAGGTCATCTTCTCCACCTCCTCCTCGATCGAGGAGGTGACGGCGGAGTTGCCGATGTTGGCGTTGATCTTCACCAGGAAGTTGGTGCCGATGATGGCCGGCTCCACCTCGGGGTGGTTCACGTTGACCGGGATGACGGCACGGCCGCGGGCCACCTCGTCGCGCACGAACTCGGGCTCCAGGCCCTCGCGCAGCGCCACGAACTCCATCTCCGGCGTCACCACGCCCCGCTTGGCGTAGGCGAGTTGGGTGACGGCGACGCCACCGCGACCGCGCAGCGGGCGGCGCGGGCGGCCGGGGAAGACCGCGTCCAGGTTGCGCAGGTTGCCGCCGCGCGGCGAGGTGTGCTTGATCCCGTCGTCCTCGGGGCGCGCCTCGCGGCCGTCGTACTCCTCGACGTCGCCGCGCTGGCGGATCCAGGAGTCGCGCAGGGCGGGCAGACCGCGCCGCACGTCGGGCTCGTACGACGGGTCGGTGTACGGGCCGGAGGTGTCGTACAGCGGCACGGTCCTGCCGTTGGTGAGCTGCACCTCGCGGTACGGCACCCGCAGGTCCGGGCGGGATCCGTCCCGGTAGGCCTTGCGCCAGGCCGGGGTGGGGTAGCCGGTGCGCTCGCTGCTGGGGGCGCCCTGGGCAGACTGCGGCTGTGCTTCGAACGTGGTCATCTGACCTCTACTCCCTACGCCGGCATTACCCGGTCCAGGTTCCTGCGGTCGACGCAGCCGTCGGTCCGTCCGTCGACGTCCCGGTCAGCGCCCTCTCAGCCCGGTGCTCCGAGCTCCCGCGTCGCAGGCGGTGTTGCCTGCACATGACGCCCAACACGGTAGCGAGCCGATTGCCGCAGGTCCAGACGGCACCCGAAGGGAAATCCGGCCCCGCGGCCGGCGCGGCCCGGCCGGCGGCCGAAAGGCCGAGGCCCGGCCCCCGTGGACGGGGTGCCGGGCCTCCGGAGGTGCTCCGCCGTGCTCCCCGGACGGGGCGGCGGAGCGGGTTCAGTGCTTCGCGGCCTTCTTCACCAGGATCACCACGGCGGCCGCGATGCCCACCACGACCAGCAGCTTGATCAGGATGCTCAGCAGGGCGCCGACCACGCCGAAGACGAAGGCGATGATGTTCCAGGCCAGCACCAGGACCAGCACCGGGATGACGATGTTGCGCACCCAGGAGGGCAGCGACTTCCAGAGCTCAGCCATGTCGGTTCCTCTTCTCCCCTCGGGCCGGCTGCCGTCCGGTGCCGCATCCCGCTTGCTTTCGATGCTTCGATCGTACGGTGGCCGCAGCGCCGGAACGAGGCCCAACGGCCCGGAGAGAACCCCTAGATCACCCCGATCCCGACCCCCGGGACGACCCCCGAGAGGTCAGGGTCGGACACCCCCCGGCGGGGGTCAGACCGGCCAGCGCTCCCCGCGCCAGGCGGCGTCCCAGAACATCCACTCGTAGCGCGAGGTGGTCCTGAAGTGCTCGACCACCTTGCGGCGTTCGGCCGCGGAGAGCTCCTCGCCGAGCCGGTCGGTGAGCGTCAGCACCCGGCGCACCACGGACTGGAAGGCCTCGTCGCCGTAGGTGGCGATCCACTTGGCGTACAGCGGGTCGGGGGAGCCCTGGGCGAGCAGCGCCTCGCCGACCCGGGCGTAGATCCAGTAGCAGGGCAGCACCGCGCCGAGCGCCTCGGCGAAGGACCCGCCGTAGACGGTGGCCAGCAGGTAGCTGGTGTAGGCCCGGGTGGTGGGCAGCACCGGTTCGGCGGCGGCCTCCTCGGCGGTGCCGCCGAAGGTGGTGAGGAACTCGGCGTGCATGCCCTGCTCGGCGGCCAGCGCGCCGACCGCGTCGTCGGCGAAGGCCCGGACGTCCTCTTCGCCGGGTGCCTTGGCCGCGCAGACGGCGAGAGCCCGGGCGTAGTCGCGCAGGTAGTGCGAGTCCTGGACGACGAAGTGGCGGAAGGCCTCGCGCGGCAGGGTGCCGTCGGTCAGCCCGCCGATGAAGGGGTGGGCGAGGATCTCGGCGTAGATCGGCTCGATCGACGCCCAGAGCTCGTCGGTGAGACTACGGGTCATACGAACGACCCTAGCCGCCCGGCGTCAGTCCTCCGGCGGGGAGAACACCACCAGTACCCGCAGCTCCTCGGTGATGTGGTGGAACGCGTGCGGGGTGCCGGCCGGGACGTACACCACGGTGCCGCGCGCGACGGTCGCGGTCTCGGCGCCGACGGTCAACTCGGCGCGGCCGCTGATCACCTGGTAGATCTCGTCCTGGTCGTGCGCGGTCTGCGGGTCGGTGTCGCCGGGGGAGAGCGCGTACAGCCCGGCGGACATCCGCGGTTCGCGCAGGAACCGCAGGTACGCACCGTCGTTGGCCGCCCGCTCGGCGTCCAGTTCGTCCAGCCGGAACAGCTTCACCGCTGACGTCCTCCCTCGTCCGTCCACCGCGTGGACCAGCTGCATTCAACACCAACTCCTCGGGGGAGACCTTCCCCCCGGGCTGGGCGCCTGCCAGTCTTGGGCGGCATGAAGGGTTTCGTCATCAAAACACTGATCAACGCGGCGGCCATCTGGGTCGCCGCCTGGATCGTCAGCGGCATCCAGCTCGGCGAGGGCAAGGCCGACTGGCAGCACAAGGCCCTGACGGTGCTCGCCGTCGCCGTGGTCTTCGGTGTCATCAACTGGCTGATCAAGCCGGTGGTGAAGCTGTTCTCGCTCCCGCTGTTCATCCTCACGCTCGGCCTGATCACCTTCGTGATCAACGCCCTGATGCTGATGCTGACCTCCTGGGCGTCCACCAAGCTGTCGTTGGACTTCCATGTGGTCAACTTCGGCTCCGCGCTGATCGGTTCGCTGATCATCAGCCTGGTCTCGTGGGGCCTGCACCTGGCCCTGGACGACGACTGACCGGCGCCGTGCGCGGACGCGAAAGGGGCCCGTGCCCGGGTGCTGCACCCGGTGCGGGCCCCTTCGTCGCTCCTTCTTCCGGGTCCTCCGGTCCTCGGGCGGCAGCCCGTGGGCCGCTCACCCCGCGTTCTCGCACCCTCTGAGGATGTCCGCGAGCCGGGCGTCCAGCTCCCGCCCGATGTGCTCCTGCCCCATCGGCACCAGCCGGTCGGTGCGCGCCAGGAAAGCGATCAGCGGCGCCGCCGAGGCGTGCAGCACGGCGTCCCCGCCGGGGGAGTGCAGCACGATGCGGACCTCGGCGGGTTCCCCGCCGACCGGGTGGATGTGCACGTCGCCCTCGCCGGACGGTTCACCGAGGCCGTCGAGCAGCAGCTCGCGTGCGAAGACCCAGGTGACCGGTGCGTCGCCGGGCGGATGGAAGGTGAACCGGACCGCGTACGGGTCGCCGGGCTCGTACGCCAGGTCCGCCACGATGCTGAAGGACAGCTCGTGCGAGACCACGAGGTTCATCACCAGGTGACCCTGGACTGTGCTGTGCTGCATGGCGCCAGTACCTGCTTTCGACGGTCTTATGCAAGCAATCCACGTGATCCACGGCGCACCCGGCCCCCGAGCCCGAGTCCCTCGCACAGGTCCGTGTCCGGTTCATACCGGGAATGGACATGTGCGAGGGAAAGCTCCGGTTCGCCCGATGGCTGACCATTGGAGCACAGCGGAACCCCGAACGGATGCACCCGACCGGGTCGGCGTTTCGACCCCCTCCCGGTGCGGGAGACTCCCGCACAACGCTCCAGCCCCGGAGGTCGCCATGGGCCCCGACAACCGAACCCCGCCACCGCGCCCGGTCGTCAAGCGCACGGCCCGGGCGATCCTGCTGGAGCTGGACCCGGACGATCCGTACGGCCCGGCCTCGATCGTGCTGATCCGGCGGGTCCGGCCCGGGGCGCCGCATCCGTACTGGATCACCCCCGGCGGCGGGGTCGAGCGCGAGGACCGCACGGTGGTCGAGGCGCTGCACCGCGAGGTGGACGAGGAACTCGGCGGCAAGATCGTGGACGTGGTGCCCGCCTTCGTCGACACCATCAGCCACACACACCACGACGACGGCACCCTGTTGCACCCGCACGGGGTCAAGGTGCAGCACTTCTTCGCCTGCCGACTGGCCTCGATGGACCTCAGCCGGCGGCACGGGCCCGAGGTGTCGGACCCGAACGGCGAGTACGAGGTGGTCCGACTGCCGTTCACCCGCGAGGGCGTGACCTCGGTGAACGTCGTCCCGCCCAAGCTGCGGGCGTACCTGGCGGCCAACATCGAGGGCATCCGCGCGCTCCTCGCTCCCGACCTCGGCTGACCTTCAGCCCGCCGCCAGGTCGCCCACCAGGTCATGCCGGATCCGGTCGGCCGGCACGCCCGCGCGCAGCAGCGCCTCGACGCCGCGGCGGACCATCGCCGGCGGGCCGCTGAGCACCGCGTCCCGGCCGGCCCAGGAGCCGAACCGGCCCACCACCTCCGGCAGTTCGCCGGTCAGTGTGCCCTCGGCCGGGCCGGTGCCGGACAGCACCGGCCGTACGGTCAGCCAGGGGTGGCGCGCGGCCAGCTCGCGCAGCCCGTCCAGCTCGTACAACTCGCCGGCGCCGCGGGCGCCGTAGAACACCTCGACGCTGCGACCGGGCAGGCCGTACTCGGCCGCCTCCTCGACCAGGGCGCGGATCGGCGCGATGCCGGTGCCGCCGCCGAGGCAGAGCAGGTCGGTGCCGGCGGCGTGGTCGACGGTCATCGCACCGGACGCCGGGCCCAACCGCAGCACGTCCCCGGGGGCGGCCCGGTGCACCAGCGCGTTGCTCACCCAGCCCGCCTGAACGGCCTTGACGTGGAAGGTCAGCAGCCCGTCCGGGCGGGGCGCGGCGGCGAAGGAGTAGTGCCGCCAGACCCGCGGCCACCAGGGCGTCTCCAGGCTGCAGTACTGGCCGGCCCGGAACGGGTAGGCCTGGTCGGGGCGGACGGTGATCACCGCGACGTCCCGGGTGCGGCGCTCGTGCCGGACCACCTCGCCCTGCCACCAGGGCGGCGAGGTGCGGGCGGCCTCCTCGGCGGCCTCGATCATGATGGTGGAGATCAGCCGGTAGGCCCGGCGCCAGGCCAGCTCGGTGTCGGCGTCCCAGCGGTTGCCCGCGTACTTGGCCAGTGCCTGCACCAGGCACTCCCCCACCGGGGCGTAGTGGCCGGTCAGGGTGCCGTAGCGGCGGTGGCCGCGGCCGAGCGCGCTCAGCCGGGCCCGCAGCGCCACCGGGTCGTCGGCGCCGCGGGCGGCGGACAGCAGGGCGCGGAACAGCCGGTCGCGCTGGACGTCCATGGCGGCCGGGAAGAGCGAGCGGACCTCGGGGTGGTGCAGGAAGATCAGCGCGTAGAAGTGTGCGGTGGCCCGGTCGGCGACCGGCTCGACCAGGGCGAGGCTGGCCCGGATCAGCTCGATGTCCCGTGCGGTCAGCGGGAGTTCGGCGGCGGCCTGCACGGTGTCGCCCTGCACGGCACTGCCCTGCACGACGGCGATCTGCGCGGCACCGATCTGCGCTGCGCTGCGCCGCATGGCGGCGGGCAGCTCGGCCGGGAGGTGTCGGGCGGGCGACTGGGTGGCCCAGGCGTCACTCCAACTGTCGCCGATCCCTGCCCAGTTGAGGCTGGGAGCGTCGGCGAACAGGGGCTGGAAGGCGGGGGCGGTGCCGGTGGTCGAGGGCGGCTCGGGGTAGCTCGGTGCGGGGACGGCCGGAGGCTGGGCCGGCGGGTCAGGGATCACCAGGGGGACGGGCGCGGGGCCGACGACGGGCGCGGGGCTCGGCCGGGAGGCGTCGTCCGGCACCCGCGGCAGGACGGCCGTCGGTGCGTCCGCCGCCACCAGCGGCGGGAGGTCCGGCGGGTCCAGCGGCATCGGCGGCAGGACGGACTGCGCCTCGACCGGGGCCTCCGCCACCACCGGTTCGAGCGACAGCTCGGGCAGGCCCGGGACGGAGGCGGCCCCCGCCGAGCCGTGCCCGGTGCGGATCAGGAGTGTTCTGCGGGACTTCACCGCTACGTTTCGAGTACCCAAGAGAATCGTTTCGCCTCCGGCCGGCCTGCGCCACCACCTGGCTTGTCTCTGCTGACGCCTAGGCAGCGTGGCACGCCCGAACTGCTCATCCGACAAATCGCGTGAAGCCCGGACACCCGACCCCGGAACGCGCTACTCTCGCTCGATCGGCGGTCGCCCTGAGTGCCGAGCAGCACACCCAGGGCGACCGCGCCCTGCTCAGACCGGCCCGCTCACAGCTGCCCGCTCACAGCTGCCGCAGCAGCATCCCCGGCTGCTCGACGCAGTCCGCGACGAAACGCAGGAAGCCGCCCGCCGTCCCGCCGTCGCAGACCCGATGGTCGAAGGTGAACGACAGCTGCGTCACCTCGCGGACCGCCAACTCGCCCCCGACCACCCAGGGTTTGGCCACGATCCGGCCGACGCCGAGCATCGCCGCCTCGGGGTGGTTGAGGATCGGGGTGGAGCCGTCCACGCCGAACACCCCGTAGTTGTTCAACGTGAAGGTACCGCCGGTCAGTTCGGCCGGGGTCAGCGAGCCCTTGCGCGCCGAATCGGTCAACCGGGCCAACTCCTCGCCGAGTTGCTCGGTGCTGCGGATGTGCGCGTCGCGCACCACCGGCACCACCAGGCCGCGTTCGCCCTGCGCGGCGAAGCCCAGGTGCACCGCCGAGTGCCGGATGATGCCCGAACCATCCTCCGTCACACTGGAATTGAGCTCGGGGAAGCGCGCCAGCGCGACCGTGCAGATCCGGGCCAGCAGCGCCAGCACGCTCACCTTCGGCCCCGGCGTGGCGTTCAACTGACGCCTCAGCGCCATCAGTTCGGTGGCATCGACGTCCACCCAGCAGGTGGCGGCGGGGATCTCCCGGTGGCTGCGGCTGAGCTTCTCGGCCACCGCCTTGCGCAGCCCGCGCAGCGGGACGACGCCCTCCTGAACCGCAGCCGCGGCAGCGGGCACGGCAAGCGCCGGAGTGGCCACCTTGGCCGCAACCGCCCGTTCGACGTCCGCGCGCATGATCAGCCCGTCCGGGCCGCTCCCGGTGAGCGCGGCCAGATCGACCCCCTGCTCCCGGGCCAGCCGCCGCACCAGCGGCGAGATCACCGACACCACGACCGGAGCGATCGGAACAACGGGAGCGGCCGGAGCAGCCGGGGCGGCAGGAGCGATCGGAGCGGCCACAGCCGAAGCCACCCCCACCCGACGCCGCCGCCCACCCTTGCTCTCGACGACCCCGTACCCCACCAACGGCCGCTCGACCTCAGCGGCGGGAGCAGCGGCCGGAGCCTCGGGAACAGCCCCCTCCGCCGTCGCCCCCGCGACCGTCACCAGCGGAGCGCCCACGGCGATCTCCTCGCCGACCTCGCCGTACCGCGCGGTGACCACCCCGCCGTACGGGCAGGGCACCTCCACCACGGCCTTGGCCGTCTCCACCTCCACCACCGGCTGGTCGACGGCGATCACCTCGCCGACCTCGACCATCCAGCGCACCACCTCGGCCCCGGTGAGTCCCTCACCGAGGTCGGGCAGCCGGAACTCCCGTACGACGGGCATCATCCTCAGTCCTCCCACTGCAGCCGGGCGACCGCGTCCAGGATCCGGTCCACCCCGGGGAGGTGGTGGTGCTCCAGCATCGGCGGCGGGTACGGGATGTCGAAGCCCGTGACCCGCAGCACGGGCGCGGCCAGGTGGTGGAAGCAGCGCTCGGTGACCCGTGCGGCGATCTCCGCGCCGGTGCCGCCGAAGCCGCTCGCCTCGTGCACCACCACGGCCCGGCCGATCGAGCGCACCACCCGGGTGACCGTCTCGTCGTCGAAGGGCACCAGGGTGCGAAGGTCCAGCACCGCGAGGTCCCAGCCCTCGGCCTTCGCCGCCTCCGCCGCCTCCAGGCAGACCGGCAGCGAGGGGCCGTAGGTGATCAGTACGGCGGAGGTGCCGGTGCGCCGCAGCACGGCCCGGCCGATCGGCTCGACCGGCGCGGTCGGGTCGAACTCGGCCTTGCCCCAGTAGAGCCGCTTGGGCTCCAGGAAGACCACTGGGTCGTCGGAGGCGATCGAGGCGCGCAGCAGCCCGTAGGCGTCCGCCACCGTCCCCGGGGTGACCACGTGCAGGCCCGGGGTGCTGGTGTAGTACGCCTCGGAGGCGTCGCTGTGGTGCTCGACGCCGCCGATGCCGCCGCCGTACGGGATGCGCACGGTGATCGGCAGCGGCAGCTTGCCCGCCGTGCGGTTGCGCATCTTGGCGACGTGCGAGAACAGCTGTTCCAGCGCCGGGTAGGCGAAGGCGTCGAACTGCATCTCGACCACCGGGCGCAGCCCGTACATCGCCATGCCGATCGCGGTGCCGAGGATGCCGGCCTCGGCCAGCGGGGTGTCCAGGCAGCGCTCGGGGCCGAACTCGGCGGTCAGCCCGTCGGTGATCCGGAAGACGCCGCCGAGCTGGCCGACGTCCTCGCCGAGCACGTGCACCGTCGGGTCCTCGCGCATGGCGTCGCGCAGCGCGGAGTTGAGCGCCTGGGCCATGCTGGCCGTGCGCGCGGAACCACTGGAGGTGTGCCGCGGAGCGGCTCCGCCAAGGGTGGGGGTGGGGGACGGGTGGGACATTACTGCTGCACCTCGGCCTCGGCGGCCAGCTCGGCGGACAACTGGGCGGCCTGCTCCCGCAGTTGCGGGGTCGGCTCGGCGTAGACGTGGGCGAACAGCGCCATCGGGTCGAGCTCCGGGTCGGCGTGGAACTCGGCCCGCATCCGGGCCGCCAGCGCCTCCGCCTCCTCCGCCGCCTCCTGCACCAACCGGTCGTCCAGCACGTCGAGTTCGCGCAAAGCGCGCTCCATCAGCAGGATCGGGTCGTGCTCCCGCCAGGCGTCCACCTCGGGCTCGGTGCGATAGCGGGTGGCGTCGTCGGCGTTGGTGTGGGCCTCGATCCGGTAGGTCAGCGCCTCGATCAGGGTCGGGCCCTCGCCGCTGCGGGCCCGATCGACCGCCTCGGTGAGCACGGAGTGCAGCGCGGGCGCGTCGTTGCCGTCCACCAGCCGGCCCGGCATCCCGTAGCCGACGGCCTTGTGGGCCAGGCTGGGCGCGGCGGACTGCGCGCTGAGCGGGACGGAGATGGCGTAGCCGTTGTTCTGCACCAGGAAGACCACCGGGGCCCGGAGCACGGCCGCGAAGTTCAGCGCCTCGTGGAAGTCTCCCTCGCTGGTGCCGCCGTCGCCGAGCATCGCCATCGCGACCACCGGCTCGCCGCGCAGCCGGGCGGCGTGCGCCAGTCCGACCGCGTGCGGGGCCTGGGTGCCGAGCGGGGTGCAGAGCGGGGCGGTGCGGCTGGCGCGCGGGTCGTAGCCGGTGTGGGCGTTGCCGCGCAGCAGGGTCAGCGCCTCCAGCGGGTCGACGCCCCGGGAGACCACCGCGAGGGTGTCGCGGTAGCTGGGGAAGAGCCAGTCGTGTTCGCCGAGCACCAGCGCGGCGGCGACCTGGCAGGCCTCCTGGCCGGTGGAGGCGGGGTAGACGGCGAGTCGGCCCTGTTTGGTGAGGGTGGTGGCCTGCTGGTTGTAGCGGCGGCCGACCACCAGGCGGCGGTAGAGCTCGCGCAGCAGCGCCGGGTCGTACTTCTCCAGCGCGGGGGTGCCGAGCACCCGGACGGGGGAGACGTCCGGGAGAAGGGGGGCCGGATCGGTGCGGGGGGCGGTGGCCCCGGGCAGCCAGCCGGGCACCGCCGTGTGGTGTCTGTGGTCGAGAACGGTCATCTCGGGGCACCTCCATGGGTGGCGGGGGCTCCCTACCGATTGTTCGGTCGTCTGTTCATCTTGACCAGAAGCGTGACAAGGTGGTGGACATTCGGCCTGTACGGCGGTCGACTGGTGGCAGTGCGTCCAATCGGTGAGGGTGGGGGGTCATGTCGGCTGAACAGATGTCCAGACTCGACCGGGTCGACCGGTCGATCCTGCGGCTGCTGCAGCAGGACGGTCGCGCCTCGATCCGCTCGGTGGCCGAGCGGGTCCACGTGTCCCGGGCCAATGCCTACGCCCGGATCTCCAGGATGGTCGAGGACGGCATCATTCGCGGCTTCACCGCCAGGGTCGACCACGAACGGGCCGGTCAGGGTGCGTCCGCGTACATCACCCTGAAGATCGTCCAGAATTCCTGGCGCACCGTGCGCGAGCAGCTGCTGGCGCTGCCCGGGGTCGCCCACATCGCGCTGGTCGGCGGCGACTTCGACGTCCTGCTGCTGGTGCACACCGCGGACAACCACGCCCTGCGGGAGCTGGTGCTCAACCGGATCCAGTCCATCCCGCAGGTGCTTGGCACACGAACCATGCTGGTGTTCGAGGAGACCGACCAGGTCCCCCCGGATTAGGGCTTGTCCGGCGGATGTCGGCGGGCCCGGCAAGATCCGCCGGACGGGCCCTGGACGCCTACCGCGCCCGCAGCCCGTCGAAGGCCAGGTGCACCACCGCGTCCGCGACCCCGTCGGCGGCCTTCAGCCCGGGCCGGTACCACTCCACGATCGAGTTGATCATCCCGAAGAGCAGCCGGGTGGCCAGCCGGGGCTCCACGTCCGCGCGCAGCGAGCCGTCCGCGACGGCCGCCCGCAGCAGCTCGGCGACCTGGTGGTCGAAGTCCCGCCGGCGCTCCAGCGCCCACTGCTCGGTGGCCGTGTTGCCGCGCACCCGCAGCAGCAGCGTCACGTACGGCAGCTCCTCCAGCAGCACCTCGGCGGTGCGCCGCACCACGTGCTCCAGCCGCTCCACCGCCGGGCCCTCGACCGCGGCCGGCTCGGCCAGGATCGCGAACAGCCCGTCCAGCGCCCGCCCGACGGCCAGCCGCAGCAGTTCCTCCTTGCCGCGGACGTGATGGTAGATGGAGGACTTGGAGATCCCGGCCGCCCGGGACAGGTCCTCCATCGAGGTGCCGTCGTAGCCGCGCTCGTTGAACACGTCGACGGTCACCGCGAGCAGTGACTCGACGGTGTAGGCGGTGCGCGTGGTGTGATCGGCCATCCTCCGAGTATCCCCAACCGCCCCGGGCCGCACGCGGTCGGGTCGGCCGGTCCGTGCCGGGCCGCTCGGTCCGTGCCGGGCCCGGCGTCGCCACGCGGGCGGGAGTTCGCGAACCGCCTAGAATTCGGCGGACGATCGTCCACGTCCAGCAGGCTGGGGTCCACCGCTGATGAACGCAATACCGGCAGTCTCCTCCGACGTGCCCGAACAGCGCAGCGGGGAACCGGAGAGCGTCCCGGGCACCTGGCAGGACCGCGCCCGCGCGCTGGTGGTCCGGTTCGGCCCGGCCGTGTGGTGTTACGCGGTGCTGAAGCTGATCGGCTTCACCGTGTTCATGAAGCTGCTCTCCTTCGCCGGCGACTACGCCAAGAAGCCGGCCCGGTTCGGCGGCGGCGCCAACACCTGGGACGTGCTGGCCAGCTGGGACGGCTGGTGGTACCAGCAGGTCGCGCAGTTCGGCTACCACCCGGCGCTGATCCCGGTCCCGGGCGGCCAGCCCGGCTTCACCATCGAGCAGAACTCGGCCGCCTTCTTCCCGCTCTACCCGGGCCTGATGCGGTTGACCTCGGACGTCACCGGGCTCGGCCTGTACGGCGCCGGGATGCTGGTCTCGGTGGTGGCCTCGCTGTTCGCCGCCGCCGGGATCTACGCGGTGGTGGAGCGGATGTCCGGCCCCCGGGCGGGCGTGATCGCGGCCGGGATCTGGGCGATCGCCCCGGGCTCGGGCGCCGAGTGGGCGCTCTACTCGGACTCCCTGTTCGTCGCGCTGGCCGCCTGGGCCTGCTACTTCACGATGACCAAGCAGTGGGTCACGGCCGGGGCGATCACCCTGATCGCCGGGCTCAACCGGCCGACCTCGGCGGCGCTGATCGGCGCGGTCGGCCTGGCCGCGCTGGTGGAGCTGTACCGGCGG
Source organism: Kitasatospora sp. NPDC018058 (assembly GCF_044327205.1). Taxonomy (NCBI): domain Bacteria; kingdom Bacillati; phylum Actinomycetota; class Actinomycetes; order Kitasatosporales; family Streptomycetaceae; genus Kitasatospora; species Kitasatospora sp. NPDC018058. The sequence continues at coordinate 160,683 of NZ_JBIRFA010000002.1, forward strand.
GAGAGCGGCGTGCTGCGCCCGCTGGCGGCGATGGTGCTGGCCCCGGTCGGCCTGCTCGGATACGTGGCCTGGGTGGGCTGGCGGACCGGCGAGTGGGGCGGCTACTTCCGGCTGCAGCACGACGCCTGGCTGCACTACTTCGACTGGGGCCAGGGCACCTGGCACTCGATCCGCGGGGTGCTGCTGGGCCGCAACGACTACCCCTTCGCCTTCCCGGTGCCGGACCTGCTGGCCACCCTGATCGTGTTCAGCCTGCCGGTGCTGATCGTGCTGCTGGTCCGGCTGCGCCCGCCGCTGGTGCTGACCGCCTACACGCTGGCCACGATCGTGTCGGTGCTCGGGAGCCTGGGCATCTTCGGCAACGTCTCGCGCTACCTGCTGCCGGCGTTCCCGCTGTTCATCGCGCTCGCGGTGGGGATGCGCAAGCTCAGCTGGCCGGTGCTGGCCGCGGTGCTGGGCACCGGTGCGGTCGCCTCGGGCTGGTACGCCGGGTACGTGATCTTCGAGCTGGGCGTGCCGTAACCCCCGCTTGCTCCGAAACCCCACGGGGGCGCGTCCGGCGAGGACGCGCCCCCGTGTTTTTTGCCGCAATCCGATCCCTGCACCCTCTTGAGCCGACCGATCGTTCGGTTACTCTGTGACGTGTCCCGTCCTCCCCTCTGAGGAGCGCACAGATGTCCGCAGCGGTCACCCACCCCCTCGTCAGCGAACTGGTCGAGCGCCACCAGGCCACCCTGGACGCCGCGCTCGCCGCCGCCGCGAAGCGCGACTACTGGTCCGCGTACCCCGAGTTCCCGAAGGCCTACGGCGAGAGCGGCCCGGCCGACGGCAAGGCCGCCTTCGACGACCTGCTCGGCAAGCCGTTCACCCTCGACGGCCACCCCACCGACGGCGACCAGGTCGGCGGCGAGGCCTCCCCGTACGGCATCGAGCTGGGCATCACCTACCCGCACGCCGCCCCGGACGCGCTGATCGCCGCGATGAGCACCGCCCGGCCCGCCTGGGCCGCCGCCTCCCCGATGGAGCGCGCCGCCGTCTGCCTGGAGATCCTGCACCGGATCAACGCCCGCTCCCACGAGTTCGCCCAGGCCGTCATGCACACCACCGGCCAGGCCTACGGCATGGCCTTCCAGGCCGGCGGCCCGCACGCCCAGGACCGCGGCCTGGAGGCCGTCGCCTACGCGTACGCCGAGCAGACCCGGCTGCCCCGGCAGGCCGGCTGGACCAAGCCGCAGGGCAAGCGCGAGCCGCTGGTGATGACCAAGGAGTTCACCGTCGTCCCGCGCGGCCTCGCGCTGCTGATCGGCTGCAACACCTTCCCCACCTGGAACGGCTACCCGGGCCTGTTCGCCTCGCTGGCCACCGGCAACCCGGTGCTGGTCAAGCCGCACCCGCAGGCCGTGCTGCCGCTGGCGCTGACCGTCGCGATCGCCCGCGAGGTGCTCGCCGAGGCCGGCTTCGACCCCAACCTGGTCTGCCTGGCCGCCGAGCACGAGGGCGGCACCGTCGCCCAGAGCCTCGCCGTGCGGCCCGAGATCAAGATGATCGACTACACCGGCTCGACCACCTTCGGCGACTGGCTGGAGGAGCACGCCAAGCAGGCGCAGGTCTACACCGAGAAGGCCGGTGTCAACGCGGTGGTGATCGACTCCACCGACGACTACAAGGGCATGCTCGGCAACCTGGCCTTCGCGCTCTCGCTCTACAGCGGCCAGATGTGCACCACCCCGCAGAACCTGCTGATCCCGCGCGGCGGCATCGGCACCGACCAGGGCGACAAGTCCTTCGACCAGGTGGTCGCCGACCTCGCCGCCGCCATCGAGGGCCTGCTCTCCGACGACGCCCGCGCCGCCGCCATCCTCGGCGCCGTGGTCAACCCGGGTGTGCTGCAGCGCTCGGCCGCCGCGGCCGGCGGCGAGTACGGCGAACTCGCCCTCGCCCCGCGCGCGGTGACCTCGCCCGACTTCCCCGGCGCGACCGTGCGCACCCCGGCGCTGGTCAAGCTCAACGCCGACAAGCCGGACGACCGCTCGGTGTTCCGCAGCGAGTGCTTCGGCCCGGTCTCCTTCGCCGTCGCCGTCGAGTCCACCCCCGCCGCCGTGGAGCTGCTGCGCACCACCGTCCGGGAGAAGGGCGCGATGACGGCCTCCGGCTACACCACCTCGCCCGAGGTGGAGGCCCTGCTGGTCGAGGCGGCGCTGGACTCCGGCGTCTCGCTCTCGCTCAACCTCACCGGCGGCGTCTACCCCAACCAGACCGCCGCCTTCTCCGACCTGCACGGCACCGGCGCCAACCCGGCCGCCAACTCGGCCTACTGCGACGGCGCCTTCGTCGCCAACCGGTTCCGCACGGTGGAGATCCGCCGGCACAGCTGAGGCACCCACCGCGCGTCCCGGTCCCCCGGTGGTCATCGGCCACCGGGGGACCGGCGGTTCACAGCTCCCGTGCGGCCAGCGATGATGGAGGCTGGGAGAACGCCTGGAACGGCGTCCAACCGCCCTCCGAACAACGGGAGCTGATACATGGCCGTGAAGCCGACGACCGAAACCGACGTCATCATCGTCGGCGCCGGACCGACCGGACTGCTGCTGGCCGGCGACCTCGCCGCCGCCGGAGTCGGCGTCACCGTCCTGGAGAAGCGCACCGCCGAGTCCAACCTCACCCGGGCCTTCGCCGTGCACGCCCGCAGCCTGGAGCTGCTGGACGCCCGGGGCCTGGCCGACGAACTCATCGCCACCGGCCGCCCGCTCAGCTCGTTGAGGATGTTCAACCGCGCCGTGATCGACCTCGGCGCGATGCCCACCCGGTTCCCGTTCGTCCTGATCACCCCGCAGTACAACGTCGAACGGGTGCTCCAGGAGCGCGCCGAGAAGGCCGGCGCCGTGATCGTGCGCGGCGCCGAGGTCACCGGCCTGCGCCAGGACGCCGAGGGCGTCACCCTGGAGACCCGCGACGGGCAGACCCACCGCGCCCGGTACGCGGTCGGCACCGACGGCGTCCGCTCCGCCGTCCGCGACCTGCTCGGCATCCCCTTCCCGGGCGAGGCGGTGGTCGACTCCGTGCTGCTCGCCGACGTCCGGCTGGAGCGCGAGCCCGCCGACGCGATCGCCGTCGGCGCCAACAAGAGCGGCTTCTCCTTCATCGTCCCGTTCGGCGACGGCTGGTACCGGGTCATCGCCTGGGACCGCAACGAGCGCCAGAGCGACGGAGCCACCCCCACACCCGAGCAGCTCACCGCGATCGTGCTGGCCACCCAGGGCGAGGACTACGGCCTGCACGACGTGCGGTGGAGCTCCACCTTCCACAGCGACGAGCGCCAGGCCCCCAACTACCGCTCCGGCCGCGTCTTCCTGGCCGGCGACGCCGCCCACTGCCACTCCCCGGCCGGCGGCCAGGGCATGAACACCGGCCTCCAGGACGCCGCCAACCTCTCCTGGAAGCTCGCCGCCACCCTCCGGGGCCGGGCCACCGACGCGCTGCTGGACACGTACCAGACCGAGCGGCACCCGGTCGGCAGGATGGTGCTGCGCACCTCCGGCGCGCTGATCCGGATCGCGCTCGCCGAGTCCGGCCCCACCCGCGCCCTGCGCGGCGCGCTCACGGCGCTCGGCAGCCATCTCGACCTGCTCAGCGAGCGCGGCGCCCGGATGGTCGCCGGCATCGAGATCTCGTACCCGGCCCCCAAGGGAGCCCACCCGCAGGTCGGCAAGCGCGTCCCGGACCTGCGGCTGACCGCGCTGAGCAAGCCCGAGGAGGGCGCTCCGGCCGGCCCCGAGCGGCTCTACGAGGCGCTGCGTGCAGGGCGGTTCGTGCTGGTCAGCAATGACGAGCTGACCGCCGCCGAGCCCTGGGCGGACCGGATGGTCTCCGCCGCCCCGGCCGACCCGCACGGCAAGCTGGCCGACACCGTCCTGCTGATCCGCCCGGACGGCTACGTCGCCTGGGCCGCCGTCGACCCCGGCCAGGGCGAGCTCACCGAGGCCCTGACCAGCTGGCTGGGCGCCGTCTGACCAGCAGTCGGCGGGTGCGGCATCCCGCCGCACCCGCCGACCGTTTGTTCGGTCGTCCGTTAACCCCGCGCCTTCACGTAGTGCCGCGCCGCCTTCGCCCGGTTCCCGCAGACGGCCATCCGGCACCAGCGTCGGCGGCCGTTCTGCGAGGCGTCGAAGAAATGCAGAATGCACGCCTCGTGTGCGCACTGCTTCACCCGGTGCGCCCCCTGCCCGAGCAGGGTGAGGAAGTCGTCCGCCGCCAGCCAGGGCGCCAGCCACTCCGGCCGGTCGGCCTCCACCAGGTCCACGGCCCCGTCCGCTCCGGGCGTCCGCCGGATCCGCCCGTGCGCCAGCACCGCGTCCAGCCCGTCGCGCGCCCGTACGCTCAACTCGCCCAGCTCACGGGCCTCCTGGGCGGCCAGCCCGATCGCCTCACGCGCCTCCCGGATCGCCGCCAGCCCGGCCTCGTCGGCCGTGCAGCGCCCGCTCAGCCCGTTGGATGAGAGCCAGATCCCGTACTCCTCGACGCCGGTGAGCAGATCGTTGACGGGCGTGCCGGCCCAGCGCGTGTTGAGCAGGTCGAGCGCGAGCGGCTCGCCGGTCAGCGGTCGCGGGTCCCTCGGGTCTGCCGTCACGTCAGTCGCCCCTCTCCCTCGGCTCCGCCCGATTCTACGTCCGCGCCCCGCGCCGTGAATTGGTATGGACCAGTGCCGGAATTCCGGCCATTCACTGTATGGAATCACCGGCGTTCCAGGGCTCCACACTTGACTGTTTTTTAGCAACGAATTGCTTGGTCATGGGACATCTCGCGCATCTGTTCTGTCATGTTCTAGCCAGCGTTCTCACCCCGGAACGCCTGGCCCCTTGCCGGCCCCCACAGCCGGCCCGAGGAGGATCCGTTGCGCCCCCGCACTCTCGCACTCGCTGCGGCGATAGCCGTCCTGCCCCTGACCGCCGTCTCGCTCGGCGTCTCCACCGCGCAGGCCGCCCCCACCCCGCACGCCACCCCGCGCGTCGCCCTGCCGAACACCGTGAACCCGGCGGTGGCCCACTCGGAGAAGAAGGGTGACGTCCCGGCCGAGCAGCAGATCTCGGTGGCCGTCAGCCTCAAGCTGCGCAACGCCGACGCCCTGGACCGCTTCCTCACCGCGGTCACCACGCCCGGCTCGCCGCAGTTCGGCAAGTACCTGACGCCGGAGCAGTTCACCGCGCAGTTCGGCCCGACCCAGCAGGACGTCGACCAGGTCAAGGCGTACCTGGCCGCACAGGGCTTGACCGTCGCAGACGTGAGCGCCAACCGCCAGGTGGTCACCGCGCACGGCACCACCGCGCAGATCTCGCAGGCCTTCGGCACCCACGAGAGCTCCTACGTGGACCCGCAGCTGCAGCGCGCGTTCTTCGCCAACGACGCCGCCGCCTCGATCCCCGCCGACCTGGCCTCCGTGGTCCAGGGCGTGAGCGGCCTGGACAACCACGCGGTGCGCAAGAACCGCATCGCCAAGCCGAACTCGGTCACCCCGAACGCCGCCACCTCCACCCCGAGCGGCCTGAGCCCGGCCCAGTACGACGGCGCCTACAACCTGACCAAGACCGGCGCCGACGGCACCGGCACGACGGTCGCCCTCTGGGAGTTCGACGGCTACAAGTCCTCGGACCTGACCACCTACGACTCGCAGTACGGCCTGACCGGCCCGGCCGTCTCCACGGTCTCGGTGGACGGCGCCAACTACGACTCCGCGCCCGGCCAGGGCATGGGCGAGGTCGAGCTGGACAGCGAGATCGTCCGCGGCGCGGCCCCCAAGGCCACCCAGCTGATCTACGAGGCGCCCAACAGCGACCAGGGCGAGATCGACATGGCCAACAAGATCGTGGCCGACAACAAGGCCTCGGTCATCTCGATCTCCTGGGGCTCCTGCGAGCCGGACACCACCGCCGCCTCGATGACCGCGGTCGACAACGCCTTCAAGCAGGCCGCCGCCCAGGGCATCTCGATCTTCTCCGCCTCCGGCGACGACGGCTCGCGCGACTGCACCCGCTCCACCAGCGGCTCGACCGTCAAGGCCGTCGACTTCCCGGCGTCCAGCCCGCACCAGACCGGTGTCGGCGGCACCAACCTCAAGGTCACCAGCGGCAACGCCTACTCCTCGGAGAGCGCCTGGAGCACCGCCGGCGGCGGCGTCTCCACCGTGTTCAGCAAGCCGAGCTGGCAGACCGGCACCGGCGTCAACGGCACCATGCGCACCGTCCCGGACGTCGCCTCCAACGCCGACCCGCAGAGCGGCTTCGCGATCTACACCGGCGGTGCCTGGCAGGTCTACGGCGGCACCAGCGCGGCCGCGCCGCTGTGGTCCGGCTACGCCGCCCAGTTCAACCAGAAGGCCAAGGCCGCCGGACAGCCGGTCCTCGGCGAGGCGAGCCCGCGGCTGTACTCCGTCGCGAACAGCGGCAACTACGGCAGCACCTTCCACGACGTGACCACCGGCGCCAACCAGGACTTCTCCGCCAAGACCGGCTACGACCAGGTCACCGGCTGGGGCTCCCCGGTCGCCGACGCCCTGACCACCGCCCTGCTCGGCGGCGGCAGCACCACCCCGCCGCCCACCGGCGGCTGCACCGCCGCCCAGCTGATCGGCAACGGCGGCTTCGAGACCGGCACCGCCGCCCCGTGGACCACCTCCTCGGGCGTCGTCGACAACAGCAGCTCGCAGCCGGCCCACTCGGGCAGCTGGAAGGCCTGGCTGAACGGCTACGGCACCACCCACACCGACACCGTGTCGCAGACCGTCTCGGTCCCGACCGGCTGCGCCTCCGCGACCCTCACCTTCTGGCTGCACATCGACACCGCGGAGACCGGCAGCACCGCGTACGACACGCTGACCCTGCAGGGCAACAGCACCACGCTGAAGACCTGGTCCAACGTGAACGCGGCCTCCGGCTACGTCCAGCAGACGGTGGACCTGACCTCCTTCGCCGGCCAGACCGTGACCCTCAAGTTCACCGGCACCGAGGACGGCTCCAACCAGACCAGCTTCGTGATCGACGACGTCGCGCTGAACGTCAAGTGATCACCGGCCGGTAGCTCCACCGAACAGCACCACCGAGACCCCCGCCGGGGCGGCGCCGACAGGGCCCGCCCCGGCGGTGTCCGTATCCGTCACGGTCGGCGCCTTCCCCCGTCCAGGGTTCCGGCTGTGTTTCCGGACTGTTTCAAGATCGCTAACCATCCGGTTCACCTGTCGTGACCACTGTCATACGCGCGACTGATGACGTAGCCTCTCGACCGTGCATAGGGTTCCCCAAAGCTCGGTGAAGCCGCCGGCGGCGCGCCCCGGCGCCGGCCAGGTGCCACTGAACTCACCTGGTGGGGAGGGTCACCGCATGGCCGCACAGCAACCTCAGGACGCCGCGCGGCTGCGGCTGGTCGGATCGCGTACGGAGCGTACCGACCCGCCCGTACCCGCGCCCGCGCCGTCCGCCGCACGCCCCGCCCCGGCCGGCGGCTTCGCGGACGCCCTGCACCTGGCCATCGAGGCCAGCGGCCTCAGCCTGGACAGGATCCGCGCGGCGCTCGCCCAACGTGGCGTCAGGGTCAGCGTGACGACCCTCAGTTACTGGCGCCGCGGCCGCAGCCAGCCCGAGCGGGCCAGCTCGCTGCGCGCCGTCCACCTGCTGGAGGAGCTGCTCGGCCTGCCGCACAGCTCGCTCTCCTCGCTGCTCGGCCCGCCGCGCCCGCGCGGCCGCTGGGCCGCCGCCGCCAACACCAGCCACCTGGGACTGGAGGACGTCTGGCCGGGCGAGCAGGAGATCGCCTCGATCTTCGAGGAGCTGGACGCCCCGCCCGCCGGCGAGCTGGAGCGGCTCAGCATCCACGACTCGTACTACGTGGACGCCGAGCGGCGCGCCAACCTGCTCCGGATGCGCCAGGTGGTGCGCGCCACGGTCGGCGGCGTCGGCCGCTGCCTGGTGGTGCACAAGGCCGACGAGGAGGCCACCGGCTGCCCGGAGATCACCTCGGTGCGGCACGGCCGGCTCGGCCGGGTCCGCCGCCGCCCGGAGGTCGGGCTGACCGTCGCCGAGCTGATGCTGGACCGCCCGCTCGGGCTCGGCGACAGCACGGTCTTCGAGTACGAGGTGGAGATCCCGCCCGGCGGCCCGACCATGGAGTACAGCCGCCGCTTCGCCACCCAGGTGCGCGAGTACGTGCTCCAGGTGCACTTCGACCCGGCCGCCGTCCCGGTGCACTGCGAGCGCTACGACCGCGAGCCGGGCGCCGACGTCGACCACCGCCGCGAGCAGCTGTGGATCGGCGCCTCGGCGAGCGCCCACGTCCTGGCCCCGGACCAGCAGCCGGGCCACATCGGCATCCGCTGGGAGTGGGCCTAGCCCCTCCCGCCCAGAAGCCCCGTCGGACCGTCATCGGTCCGACGGGGCTTTCGCGTTCCCACCCCGGAAAACCTAACCCCTATGAGCTCGAGTACCGGTTGACGCCCCATCACCTAACCTCTAATCTTATGAACACCGGTTAGGCAGGAGCCTCGCCGGACCGCCCCAGCCTCCGGGAGTGACCAGGCATGTCCAGCACCACCCTGCTCCGCACCCTGCAGACCGGCCACGTGGGCCTGAACGTCACCGACCTGGCCCGCTCGATCGACTTCTACCGCGCCGTCCTCGGCCTCCAGATCGCCCACGAGAGCACTGACCCCGAGCGCCGCTACGCGCTGCTCGGCCGCGACGGCCGCCTGGTGGTCACCCTCTGGCAGCAGAGCGCCGGCGCCTTCTCCACCGCGACCCCCGGCCTGCACCACCTCTCCTTCGAGGTCGAGAGCCTGGACGAGGTCCGCGCCACCGAGCAGCTGCTGCGCGAGCTGGGCGCCGAGTTCGCCTACGACGGCGTCGTCCCGCACGGCGAGGGCTCGGTCTCCGGCGGCATCTTCTTCTCCGACCCGGACGGCATCCGGCTGGAGATCTACACCCGCACCGGAGTGGACCAGACCGACGCCGAGGCGCCCACCACCGGCGCCCCGACCTGCGGCTTCTTCTAAGCCGAAGGATCCGACCGGTTCAGGGCCGGCACGACCGGTGGGCCACGGGGGAGCACACCGACCGCGCCGAGGAGGGCACCATGACGACCATCAGCACGCCGTACCACGCCGGAGAGCGGGCCGCCCAGGCCCGGGCCGGCCTGACCGAACGGGCCGACCACGCCGGCCGGTCGATCCGCAGCACCGTTCCGGCGGTGGCCGCCCGCTTCCTCACCGAGCGGCGGATGCTGGTGGTCGGCGCCGCCGACCTCGACGGCCGGATCTGGGCCACCCAGCTGGCCGGCCCGGCCGGCTTCCTGCAGGCCGCGGACGAGCGGACGATGACGGTCGCCGCCCGCCTGGCCGGGGCCGACCCGCTGGCCGAGTCGCTGGAGCGCCCGGCCCGGGTCGGCACCATCGCCCTGGACCCGGCCGGACGCCGCCGGATGCGGCTCAACGGCCGCTCGGCGCCGGACGGCCGGGGCGGGCTGACGGTCCACGCCGAGGAGGTGGTCTCCAACTGCCCGAAATACATCCAGCGCCGCACCCCGCTGGACCGCCCGGGCGCCGGTGCGCCCCGTACGGTCGCGTCCGGCCCGGTGCTGTCGACGGCGCAGCAGCTGGCCCTGGCCACCGCCGACACCTTCTTCATCGCCACCGCCGGCCCGGACGGCAGTGTGGACGCCTCGCACCGCGGCGGCTTCCCGGGCTTCCTGGAGGCGGTCGGGCCGGACCGGGTGCGCTGGCCCGAATACCGGGGCAACAGCATGTTCATGACGCTCGGAAACCTGGAGTTGGACCCGCGGGCCGGCCTGCTGCTGCCCGACTGGGAGACCGGCGGGGCGCTGCTGGTCACCGGCGAGGCCCGCGCCGACTGGTCCGAGGAGGCCCGGGAGGCCGCCCCGGGCGCCGAGCGGATGGTCGAACTGACCGTCACCGGCGTACTGGAACTCGCCGACGCCACCCCGCTGACCTGGACCGATCCCGAGTACTCGCCCGCCAACCCGCGCTGATCCGCCTCCGGGAACAGCACCGGGTCCGTACCGGCACCACCGGCTCCGCCCGGCCCGCGCCAGAGCGGGTGCTCGATCGGTCCGCACCCCGCTCAGTCCGATCCGCCGCGCCTCAGCGCTTGCCGGAGGACATCCAGTGGAACAGGCCCATCGCGACGCTGGTCGCCAGGTTGAAGCTGGACACCCCGGCCTGCATCGGCACCGCGACCAGGTGGTCGGCGCGGGCCTTGAGCTCCGCCGAGACGCCGTGCCGCTCGGTGCCGAAGGCCAGCAGCGCGTCGTCCGGGAACGGCAGGTCGCGGATGTCCACACCCTCCGGGTCCAGCACGTACAGCGGCCCGGCGGGCAGCTCCGGCAGGCTCAGCCGCTCGACGGCGGTGGCGAAGTGCAGTCCCGCGCTGCCGCGCAGCACGGTCGGGTGCCAGGGGTCCAGGTCCCCGGTGGTCACCACCCCGGTGGCGCCGAACCCGGCCGCCAACCGGATCACCGCCCCGACGTTGCCCAGGTTGCGCGGGTTCTCCAGCAGCACCACCGGCGCCTTGCGCGGACGCTGCGCCAGCACCGCCCGGTTGGCCTCGACGGACGGGCGGACGGCCAGCGCGATCACCCCGGTCGGGTGCAGCCGGGGCGCCAGCGTCCGCAGCCGGGCCTCGGGCAGCTCCACCGCGAGCGCGTCCACCGCCGGGACGACGTCCTCGGCCAACTCGGCGGCCAACGCCAGCAGCGCCGCCCGATCGACCGTCAGCACCCGACGGACGTCCCCGCCGAAGCGCAGCGCGTGCTTCAGCGCGTGGAACCCGTCCAGCAGCACGGCCCCCGGCTCCTGCTCGGCCGCCCGCCACGCCCGCACCAGCTCGTCGTCTCCCATGCCGCTCATGCTCCCACCTCGCTTCGCTCGGCAGTCGCTTCGCGAAACGCGCACCCCTCGATCATTCACTCGCACCGCTCGCTCATGCTCCCACCTCGCTTCGCACGGCAGTCGCTTCGCGAAACGCGCACCCCTCGATCATTCACTCGCTCCGCTCGCTCATGCTCCCACCTACCGGCCCCGTCTACCGCCCCTCCGAACTCCCCCGCAGAGCCCGCTCCAGATCCCGCAGAGCGACCCCCAGCAGCTGGGTCCCCGCCCGCACCACGTCCCGCTGCACCCCCGACGGCACCTCCGCCAGCCGTTCCTCCAGCCGCGCCTGCGCCGCCCGCACCGCCCCGAACTCCACCTGCCGCCCCGTCAGCAGCGCCCCCGCCGCCAGCGCCGTCGCCAACCGCAGTTCCTCCGCGTACTCCGCCGCCCCCGGCACGGGCTCCGCGTCAGCGGCCGGCAGGTGCGCCTCCAGCAGTACGGCCCCCCGCCCGAGGTGCCCGACCGCCGCGCGGGCCCGGTCGATCTGGCGCCGGCTCACCCCGGCCAGTCCGGACTCGTGCCGCCCCGGTTCCGCGTCGGCCCGCTGCATGGCCTGGATCAGCTCGGACCGCGCCTCCCGCGAGTCCAGCAGCGCCGACCGCACGGCCCGCCCCCGCGCCGCCGCCGGCTGTTCGTAGCAGGCGACGACCGCCGCCGCGTACCGCCCGGCCGCCGCCAGCCATTCGGCGAGCCGCTCCCCGAGCCGCGCGGTCTGCCAGGTCGGGAACAGCGCGTACGTCAGCAGCGCCACCGAACCGCCGAGCAGCGTCAGCCCCACCCGCTCGAAGGCCGTCACCAGCGGGTCCCCGGCCTGCAGCCCGAGCAGGAACACCACGTACGAGGAGATCCCGACCGTGGTCAGCGCGTACCCGGTCCGGAAGGCGAGGTACGCCCCGCCGATGCACAGCACCGCCAGCGCGGCCAGCACCCACTCCCCGGGGTGGGTGAGCTGCACCACCAGCGTCGAGACGGCGACCCCGACGACCGTCCCGGCCAACCGCGCGACGCCCCGGCTGTACGTCTGGGCGAAGTCCGGCCGCATCACCATCGCGGCGGTCATCGGCGCCCAGTACCCGTGGTGGAACCCGGCCAGCCGGGCCAGCAGGTAGGCGACGGTGACCACCCCGGCCAGCCGTACGGCGTGCTGGAAGATCGCCGAGCGCGGCCGCGCCTGCCGTCGTACGGCCCGCAGCGCGACCGGCAGCATCCGGACGATGGACGGTCTGTGCAGCGCCCCGCCGGCCCCGATCACCGGCGTGGTGATGGTGTCCTCGTCGTTGCGGTCCAGCGCGTCCGCGGCCTTGCGCAGCAGTCCGCCGAGCCGGCGGGCGGAGCGCCGGGCCGCCCCCTGCAGCCGCGCCCCCTCCTCCGGCCGGACCAGGGTGAGGGTGGGCGCCGAGCGGGGGAGGCGGACCGGGTCGCCGGTGCGGATCGCCCGGGCGAGGGCGTCCATCACCTCGGCGGCGGCCGCCAGCACCTCGCGGGCGCGGTCGCGCTCCGGCCCTTCCTCCGGGGCGCCCACCTTGGGGTCGGCGAGCGCGGCGAGGGTGGGCCGGATGCGCTCGGCGAGGCCGCGCAGGCCGCGGAGTTCGGGCGGCCGGTGACGGTCCTGCCAGGGGGTCAGGGCGGCGGCACTCCGGGCGGTCATGAACGGCGCAGGGTCCACATGCGCGGTCGGGTCCTGCCGCAACCGGCGTGCGTAGTCGGCGAGTTCGGCGTAGGTGTCGGCGAGAGCTCCCCGCTGGGCGGTCCAACTCCCGATCGGCCAGAGGATGATGACGACCGCCTGGACCACCCCGCCGAGCGCGGCGACCAGTCCGTGGCCGAGCGCGGCCAGCGCGCTGACCGGCAGCTGGACGACGATCAGCATCACCGACAGCGTGTTGGCCGCGACCACCCCGGCGGTCGGCCCGATCGCCCAGGCGAGCCCGGCGCCGAACGCCCACACCGCGAGCAGCACCGGGAACAGCCCGGCGACCCCGACGGCCAGGTAGCCGAGGAAGGTGCTGACGCCGAGTCCGAACCCGGCCGCGACGGCCAGGCTGGCCCGGGGGCGGAAGCTGCGCTGGAAGGTGGCGGAGCCGGCGATGAACGCGCCCATCGCGGCGGAGGTGGCGAGCGGGACCCCGCCGAGCGCCAGGGTCGGGAACAGCACCAGCGCCACGGCTACCGCGCCGCGCGCGGCCCGCTTGGGGTCGGTGAGCGCCCGGTCCAGGGTGAGTCCGGTCCGCGCGGTGTCACGAAGAGCGGCGAACCAGGACATAACGACATCCTAGGCGGCGGGGCTCCGGTCCCTCCGCCCGGTGAGCCCGAGAGGCCCGTTGGATCCGATCCGCCCCAGCCGCGCCGCCACCCGGAGCAGGGCGCCGGTCGGCAGGAACACCGCGTCCGCCGCGATCATCGCGAGCGAGAACACCGGCAGCCCGAGCACCACCGCTATCCCCAGGTGCTCGGCCATCATCACCACCAGCAGCACGTTCTTGACCCGCCGGTTGAACAGCGTGAACGGGAAGGCGACCTGCAGGATCACCGTGCCGTACGAGATCAGGAACACCGGCAGCAGCGCCGAGCCGACCAGCGCGGACAGCCCCGGCCAGGGGGTGAAGTAGTCCAGGTGCAGCGGGTAGTACAGCGCGGTGCCGTCCTGCCAGCGCGAGCCCTGCACCTTGTACCAGCCGGCCGTGGAGTAGATCAGCACCACCTCGGCGGCGATCACCAGCATCGCGCAGTTGTGCACCATGTTCGCCAGCGCGTCGAGCACGGCCCGCGGCTCGCCCCCGGGCCGCAGCCGCCCGAGCACCCACCAGAGCCCGGCCACCGCCCAGAGCCCCCAGAACAGCGGCGACCAGCCGAGGTACGGGAAGGTCGGGCCGCTCCAGGTCAGGGTGTCGCCGGAGAAGTCGCCGAACTGACAGACCGCCAGCACCGCGCCGAGCAGCGCCCAGAGCACCACCCCGGACCACCCTGCCCGGGTGCGCCGGGCGTCCAGCGACCAGACCTCGGCGCAGCGGGTGAAGACCAGGTAGACCGCCATCAGGTGGACGACGTTGTCCCCACCGTCACCGAGGAGGACGCTGCGGTTCTGCAGCGACAGCACGGTGACCAGGAACAGCACCGTGCTCGCCCTGGTCCGCCAGCCCAGCAGTACCGCCAGGGCGGCCAGCACGGCCAGGTGGTAGACCAGCTCGAACCAGAGCCGCCCGCCGAACCAGGGCAGCACGGTGAACGCCCCGTTGTCGGCCAGCATCCGCTGGGCGAGCTCCATCGACCAGGGCGAGCGGTCGCCGTACAGCACCCGCCGGTTGGGCCACTCGCGCAGCAGGTAGGCGAGCCAGACCAGCCCGAAGCCGATCCGCACCACCGCGGCCTGGTGCCGTCCGAGCACCCGCCCGGTGAACGCCTCCGCCGCCCGCCCGAGCACCGCCCCCGGCCCGTCGGGCGGCGCCACGGGGACGAGCGGCGGCCCGCCCTGCCGCGGGACGCCGTCCAGCAGCTTCGGCCGTGCGGGCTCCACCGGCTGCGAAGCCCGTACCTCGTTCACCCGATCCCCCGGTAGTCCTCGTCCCCGACCGCCCACCACGGCAGCTCCCGCACCTTGGGCGCGGGCGGCGCGGCCTCACCGCTCCAGGAGGGCGGCGGGACGGTCGCCGAGGTCACCCGGAACTCGATCTCCAGCACCCGCTCGCCGTCCACCTCCCGGCCGATCCGCTGCAGAGCGATCCGCTTGAGGTACTGCTCGGCGAGTCGGCCGCGCGGACTGGTCTGCTTCTCGTCCTGGTCGTGCGAGCCGTCGTAGAAGTCCCAGGCGCGGCGCAGCAGGTTCTGGTCGACGTGGCTGGGCGCCGGGTTGCCCCGGATCGCGGCGAGGTCCTGCGCGGTCAGCCCGATCCAGTCACGGGTGTGGGTGGCGCCGCCGTCGGCGACGGTGCGCACCCGGGCGTCCACGCTGACGTTCTGCTGCAGCGGGTTGGGCGCGAACAGCTTCCAGTTCTGCTCGAACTCCGGGTAGATCACGCCGTCGATCTGGTCCCGGTACTGCCGGGACAGCGAGTTGGCGGGCGCGACGTGCAGGAACACCGCGGCCAGGAACAGCCCGGTGCCACCCGCCAGCAGCGCACCGGCCAGGCCGAGGACGAGCTGCGCGGGCTTCGACCAGACCCGCCCCGAGGCAGGCCGGTCCGTGGTCTCCGTCATGGCCTCCCCCGCCCGAAACGGCGCGCCGCCGGCCCGTGCCGGCGCGGCGCGCGCCCATCCTCCCCCGCCGACGGACGGGGCCTACAGGACGAAGGCCGCCTGGCCGCCGCTGCTGACCATCGGACGGCCCGCACCGTCCCAGGCGTACATCCCGCCGTCCACGTTCACCGCGTCCAGGCCCTGCTGGACCAGGTACTGGACGACCTGCGCGGATCGGCCGCCGACCCGGCAGAGCACGTACAGCTTCGCGTCGGGCAGCTCGCCGATCCGGGCGATCACCTCGCCGATCGGGATGTGCAGCGCGCCCTCCACGTGGCCGGCGTCCCACTCGTCCTGCTCGCGCACGTCCAGCAGGGCGGCGTCGGCCGGGACGGAGGCGGCGTCGGTGGTGGGGATCTGCGCGAACATCGTGTGGCTCTCCTGGTGGGGGTACCGCCCGGCCGAAGCCCGGGGGAAGGTCGGGTCCGTCTCATTCTCGCCCACCGGCACCGTTCCGGGGGCACCGAGCAACCGCTCCAGTTCGGCCTGCTGCACGGCGGCCTTGGCGAGCAGTTCCTCGGCGAGCTGCTCCAGCAGCCCGTCCGGGTCCTGCGGGGCGAGGGCGAGCAGCTGTCCCATCGGGGTCTGCTCCAGCCGGACCTGCTCGGTGGCGGTCTCGGCGATCTTGGCGGTCAGCCAGTCCAGGCGGCGGCGCAGCCAGCCCAGCCGGTCGGGGGAGTCGAGGGCGGGCGCGGCCTCCGGCGCGGTGGACCACTCGGCGGCCAGGCCCTCCAGCGCGGCGGCGTCCCCGTACGCGTAGGCCTCGTTGACCCTCACCAGGAAGGCCGCCCGGCGCTGCTGCTCGGCCGGGTCGGTGCTCAGGTCGGGGTGGGCGCGGCGGACCAGCTCGCGGTAGATCCGCTGGGCCTCCTTGCCGGGCTTCACCCGGGCCGGCGCGGCGGGCGGCGGGGCGGCCTCGGAGTGCTCCTCCCCGGCCTTCTCCCGCACCGAGTCGAACAGGGCGTCCAGGTCCGGCAGCTCCTCGACCTGCTGCCGCGCCTCGGCGGCCCGGCGCACGTCCTCGGGCCGTCCGGTGCGGGCCGCGACGGCCTCGGCGACCAGCGCGTCCAGCTCGTCCAGCCTGGCGTAGAGCGGGCCGAGCAGCTGATGGTGGATCAGCGCGAAGTTGTCGATCTCGACCCGCAGCGTCTGCACGTCCACGTCCATGCTGAGCCAGGCGAGTTCGGCCGCGGCGACCCGCTCCTCCAGCTCCTGCTGCTCCGGGTCCGTCCACCGAACGGGGCTCTCCGCGCTCACTTCTCGCCTCTGTCTCGTCCGGCCGGCAGGGTCCTGCGGAACCGCCGCGGGGGCGGCCCCGGCCTGCCACCCTACCGTCGCGCGGGCAAGCCCCGTCCGGGTGAAGCGGGGGTACGAACCGGCGCGCGGCACGTGACACGCAACCGATCCTGGTGAATCTCCCCGTTTCGGTGTCGTGCCCGGCCCGGTCCGTGCTTCGCTGGTATCCGCACAGCGTGCCTTCCTCCGGAGAGACGGCCGCCTCCAGGCGTGGCGACCAGGCGGGAGCAGACCCAATCCATGGTGGCCGAGTCCAACTCCACACCGCGCCCGGCGGGCGCCGAGACCACGCCGGGCGACCATCCGAGCGGGGTGGCCGCCCTGCTCCGGCTCGCCCTCGTCCAGGTCGACCGGACCGGACGGATCACCCAGTGGAGCCGGGCCGCCGAGGAACTGTTCGGGCACCGCGCCGAGGCCGCCACCGACCGCCCCGCCTCCGGCCTGCTGCCCGCCCTGGAGTCCCGGGTGCTCGGCCGCTGCGCCGTACGCCGACGCTGCGACGCCCTCGACACCCTGGCCGAGCTGACCGCCGACGGCCGCCCCTGGGCCGGCCGGCTGACCGTGACCGACCGCGAGGAGCACCAGCGCGACGTGCTCTGGTGGGCCTATCCGCTGCCCGGCCCGTCCGGCGGACTGCTCGCCCTGGCCGCCGACGCCCGCCCGCTGCGCACCACCGGGCCCCGGCTCGCGCTGGGCGAGCGGCTGCTGCCGTTCGCCGCCGCCCCCGCCGCCCGGGGCGGCTTCCACGGGCTGACCGCCACGCTCACCCCGGCCGCCGCCGCGCTGCCCGAGCCGCTGGCCCGACTGCTGCCCGCCGCCCACCGGGCCCCCGCGCTGGAGGCGGTGGCACGCGGCGGGCTGCCCGCCCTGCGGCTGGACGCGGCCACCGTGCTGCCGGTGCTGCCCTCCGACCCGCAGAGCGGCGCCGCGCACGCGGCCGTCGGCCTCGGCCGCCGCTACCCGACACCGCAGCAGCGCGCCGCCCGGGTCGGCCCGCCGCCGCAGCCCGAGCAGTCCTTGTCCGGCCGCCGTTCGACCGGCCCGCTGCCCGCCCAGTGCGAGGCGGCCGACCGACCCGCCGCCCAGCCCGCCGCGGTCGGCGGCGGGCTGGGCGCGGCGGGCAGCCCGTCCGTCCCTCCCCCGGCCTCCGGCCGGGAGGTCCCCCCACCCACCGGAGGAGGAGCCACCATCGAGCAGCAGGCCACCGCCGTCGCGTCGTCCGCCGACGGCCTCCCGTCCCGCCGCGCCGACCAGGCCCCGTCCGGCGCCGTCCCGGCCCCCGCCTGCGGCGAGGGCACCCCCAGCGGACGGCTCGGCCCGTTCCTCACCAACGGGCAGGCCGGCGAGCAGCTGGCGCTGCTGAACGAGGTCGGCGGCAAGGTCGGCACCACCCTGGACCTCGGCTTCACGGCCCGCGAGCTGTGCCAGGTGCTGGTCCCCCGGGTCGCCGACTTCGCCTGCGTGGACCTGGTGGACGGGCTGATCTCGGACTCCGAGTTGCCGGTCGCCCGTCCGGACGACGACACCATGCTGCGCCGGGTCGCCCTGGTGTTCAACGAGACCGGCGGCGCCTGGGACCACGTGCTCTCCGAGGGCTCGCTGGTCAGCATGCCCCGCCGCACCCCACCCGGGATGGCCCTGCAGCTGAACCAGCCGGTGCTGGTCCCGGTGGTCAGCGCGGACGTCGCGGTCGACTACGCGATCGCCCTCGGCGGCGCCCGGCTGGTCCCGGTGGTCTCCGGCCGCTCGATGCTGGTGGTGCCGCTGTCCGCCCGGGGCACCGTGCTGGGCATCCTCAAGCTGCTCCGGCTGCCCGACCGCGCCCCCTTCGACGAGAGCGACGCCGCCACCCTCAAGGAGCTGGCGGTACGGGCCGCGCTGTCGCTGGACAACGCCCGGCTGCACCGCGCCGAGGCCAGGGTCGCCACCACCCTGCAGCGCTCGATGATCCCGACCCGCCCGCCGCAGATCCCCGGCGTGCAGATCGCCCACCGCTACCTGCCCGGCGACCCCAAGGCCGAGGTCGGCGGCGACTGGTTCGACGCGATCCAGCTGCCCGGCAGCCGGGTCGCCCTGGTGGTCGGCGACGTGATGGGCCACGGCATCCACTCCGCCGCCGCGATGGGCCGCTTCCGCACCGCGATGCAGACCCTCGCCGCACTGGACCTGCCGCCCGGCCAGCTGCTGCGCCACCTGGACAACCTGGCCCACAAGCTCGGCGACGACCACCTGGCGACCTGCCTGTACGCGGTCTACGACCCGATCAACCGGACCTGCGAGCTGGCCAGCGCCGGGCACGTCCCGCCCGTCCTGGTGCACCCGGACGGCACCGGCGAGCTGCTGGAGATCCCGGCCGGCGCGCCGATCGGCGTCGGCGGGGTGCCGTTCGTCGCCAAGACCATCGACGTCTCGGACGGCTCGATGCTGGTGCTGTGCACCGACGGCCTGGTCGAGGTACGGGGCGGGGACATAGGAGCCGGTCTGGCGGCGCTGTGCGGCAACCTGATCGACCCGCAGCAGAGCCCCGAGCAGGCCTGTGACGAGGTGCTGCGGCGACTGCACTCGGACGACCGCAAGGACGACGTCGCCCTGCTGGTGGCCCGTTTCGACGGGGTCGCCCCGTCCGAGGTGGCCACCTGGGACCTCACCGTGGAGCACCGCGAGGTCCGCCGGGCCCGCTCGCTGGTCCGCGAGCAGCTGGCCGCCTGGCACCTGGAGGCGCTCAGCGACACCACCGAGCTGTTGGTCAGCGAGCTGGTCACGAACGCCGTCCGGGTCGCCCGGGACACCGTCCAGCTCCAGCTGATCCGGGTGGACAAACTGCTGGTCGAGGTCAGCGACGACAACCACAACCTGCCCTCGCTGGAGCCGGCCGAGCAGCTCGGCGAGACCGGCCGCGGCCTCACCCTGGTCACCAAACTCGCCGAACGCTGGGGCACCGCCCGCAAGGCCGTGGGGAAGGTCGTCTGGTTCGAGCTCCCCCTCCCCCACGCGTGACGGCCGCGTACGGGCACACTGTGAACCAGTGGGCCGGCGTACGCGGCCGACACCGCGGATGAAGCGTCTCTCAGGGGATGACGGCCCCCGCCGAACGGCGCCGCCCGGCCTCCACCGCGACCTCCCGAGAGGCGACCGCGGCCACCGAGGTGGCGGCGCCGACCCCGGCCAGCACCCGCGGCCAGAGGTCCCCGAAGACCTCGACCGAGACGGCGATCAGCAGCGCGGTGAGCACCGCGACCACGTGCTCCAGACCGGCCAGGTTCGGCAGCACGACCGCCTCGCCGACCATCAGGGCCACCACCAGGGCGGCGGTGAACCAGGCCCGGCAGCGGAACGCGATGCAGATCGCCAGCGCCACCACCGCGGCCGACGGCCCGGTGTCCCGCACGTAGGCGACCCACTTCGGGAAGCCGAACAAGTGGCCCGGCCCGATCGCCACCCCGATCCGGGCGAACAGCGTGCCCGTCAGGGTGCAGGCGTAGGCGACCACCAGGGTCATCCGCCGGCCGAGCACGACCTCGGCGATCGCGAAGACCACGAACACCTGGGCCAGCGCCCCCCAGACCGGCAGGTCCAGGGCCGGCACGTACAACGACAGCGGGGTCCGCAGCAGCGAGACCTCCATCGGGAGCGAGGCCCGCACCACTCCGATGTGGTTGACGAAACGCTCGCCGCCCGGCAGGTGCTGGACGATACTGAACAGCAGGATCAGAGACGTCGCCACCGTGGCCAGCGGGAACGTGGCGAACTTCTTCCGCGCCATCGCGTCCCGGACCGTCACGTACAACGTTCCCCACTCGGCGACAGCGGCCGCTCTGGCTAGCGCCAGCGGCCCCTTTCGCACGCCCCCCGCGTGGGTCCTGTGAATCACAACCGTTTCTCCCGAATCCCCGAACTACTCAGCTACCCCAACATTAGAAGCCAGTTAACAAATCCACATCGGCATGGATGGGGATTGAGGTCATCCTCAGGGGGGAGAAGAATCCCCCCACCGGATCCCCCATTCGACCGAAGGCCCCCCTGCGCCCCCCGGCGGAGGGCTACTTCCCGTCCCGTGCCGCCACCGGAACCCGGGGGGCCGCCACGGCCGTCCCGGTGTGCCGGCGCCGGAACAGGGCGGGCAGGCTCGGCGCGACGATGAACCCTTCGGCCCGCGCGCTCGCGATGCCGATCCGCGGGATCTCGCTGCTCTTCTCGAACAGCAGGTAGCGCGGCTCCCAGATCGGCCGGTACTTGGCGTTCGCACGGTACAGCGACTCGATCTGCCACCAGCGCGAGAAGAACCCGAGGACGGCGCGCCACAGCCGCAGCACCGGTCCGGCGCCGAGCCGCGAACCGCGCTCGAAGACCGAGCGGAACATCGCGAAGTTCAGCGAGACCCGCTTCAGCCCCACCTCGTCGGCGCGCTGCAGCAGCTCGATCACCATGAACTCCATCAGGCCGTTCTCGGTGTCCCGGGCCCGGCGCATCAGGTCCAGCGAGAGCCCGTCCGGGCCCCACGGGACGAAGCTCAGCAGCGCCGCGAGCTCGCCGTCCCCGTCGTGGCACTCCAGCATCACGCAGCGGCCGTCGGCCGGGTCGCCGAGCCGGCCGAGCGCCATCGAGAAGCCGCGCTCGGTCGCGCCGTCGCGCCACTCGTCGGCCTTGGCCACCAGCCGCGCCATCTCCGCCTCGGAGATGTCCTCGTGGCGGCGGATCCGCACCGTGTACCCGGCCCGCTTGACCCGGTTGTACGCCTGCCGGACCACCCGCATCGCGCGGCCGTCCAGCGAGAACTCGTCCAGCTCGACGATCGCCTCGTCGCCCAGCTCCAGGGCGTCCAGCCCGTGCCGGGCGTAGATCACACCGGCCTCCTCGGAGGCTCCCATCACGGCCGGCGCCCAGGCGTGCTCACGGGCCTCGGACAGCCAGGCTTCAATCGCGCCCGGCCAGGCCTCCGGATCGCCGATCGGGTCGCCCGAGGCGAGCGAGACCCCGCCGACCACCCGGTAGGTCACCGCCGCCTTGCCGCTGGGGGAGAAGATCACCGCCTTGTCCCGGCGCAGCGCGAAGTAGCCCAGCGAGTCCCGCTCGCCCTGCTTGTCCAGCAGGCCGCGCAGCTTCGCCTCGTCCTCGGGGTTGAGCAGCTCCGTGCCGCGCGGGCTGCGGAAGGCCACGTACAGCACCAGCAGGAACAGCACCGCGCCCATCGCGTTGATCGCGGCGTTCACCCAGGTCGGCGCGGCGATCACCGAGCGCAGGTGCTCGGACGGGGTGATGGTGATCATCCGACCGACCGAGTAGCGGAAGAGGTCCCAGAAGCCGGCGCCGTTGAGCTCGTTGGTCGCCCAGACCAGCAGCCCGCCGACCAGGCCGCCGAACACCAGACCGCCGACGAAGGTGGCCGCCGCGGTCTTCGGGTTGGAGCGGTCGCCCTTGGACGTGAACTCCTTGCGCCCGATCAGCAGCGCCAGCACGAACAGGCAGGTCAGGATGGTGGAGATGTAGTTGAGCGGGTGCTTGCTGAACCGCTCGCCGGGCAGCACCATGACCGCCAGGTACAGCAGCGCGAACACACTGCCGAGCGCCGCGTTGAAGATCCACGCGGCCCGCTTGCGGCGCCGCATCGCGATCGCGAGGAAGACCGACAGCACCGCGGTTGCCAGGCCCGAGGTCATCAGGTACGGGGTGAAGTATTCACCCTCGTTGTGCTCGGAGACCTGGTTGCCCCAAGGCACCAGCAGCACGGTGGCCACGTTCAGCAGGGCCAGCAGCCGGAGGTACCAGACGGAGGCCACGGCGGCCCTCGGCCGCCAGCGGTCGAGCAGCCCGGCGGGCTGGGGCCCGGTTGACGTGGCGGACGGCTCCGGCTTCACAGTGGACGACACAGCTCAATTCCAAACGATCAGATAGTGGGGCGCATCCGCACACGGCCCGGCGCCGGGCGCCCGCACGGGCCCGACGGACTGACCGGCCACCCCCGCCCACCGGCCGCCCGCAGGGAGCGGCTGGCCGGAAAGGGCAGCCAACTCCATGGTTGCCCACCGTTCCTGAGAATTACGTGAACCGGGTAGCCGATTCCCACCCCCGCCGAACGGCGGGGGTCGGCACCCCCCATGCGTTCGGCGTCCTGCCGTCACTACCCCTACTCTCAAGAGCGATCCCCGCGGACCGCCCGAACCCGGCCGCCCGAACCGAGGAGGCACCATCACCACCACCCGCGTGCTGATCGTCGACGACGAGATCCTGGTCCGCTCCGGCCTGGGCCTGATCGTCGGCTCCGCCCCAGACCTGGAGGTGGTCGGCGACTGCTCCGGCGGGCAGGCCGAGGACCACGTCCAGCGCCTGCGCCCGCACGTGGTGCTGCTCGACATCCGGATGCCGGACCTCGACGGCATCTCCGTGCTGCGTCGCCTGCGGGCCCTGCCCGACCCGCCCGCCGTGGCGATGCTCACCACCTTCGACACCGACGAGTACATCGGCACCGCGCTGCGGGCCGGCGCGGTCGGCTTCCTGCTCAAGGACACCGCCCCCGAGCAGCTGGTGCACGCCGTCCGGGTGCTCGCGGCCGGCGGCAACATCCTCTCCCCGACCGTCACCCGCACCGTGATCGGCGGCTACGTGGACGGCGGCGGCCCGGACGCCGAGGCCACCGCGCTGGCCCGCACCCTCACCGGCCGGGAGCTCGACGTGCTCGCCCTGCTCGGTGAGGGCCTGTCCAACGCCGAGATCGCCGACCGGCTGTTCCTGGGCACTGGGACGGTCAAGGACCACATCAGCGCCATCCTCGGCAAGCTCGGCGCCGCCAACCGGGTGCAGGCCGCCGTGCTCGCCCACCGGGCCGGCCTGGTGCGGCCCAAGCCCGGCGACGGGGCATGACGGCCGCCGACCCGCTGCCGTCCCGCCGGCTGCCGGCCTGGTGCACCGCGCCCTGGCTGATGCTGCTGCTGCCCGTCCTGTACTCCCTGATGGACGCCGCGCTGGTGGCCCGGGACGCCACCTGGTGGCAGTTGTCGCTCTCCACGCTGGCCGCCGTCGCGCTGTTCTGGCGCCGCCGCTTCCCGGTGACGGTGTTCCTGCTCACCATGCCCGGCAGCTGGGTCGAGGAGATCTGGCTGGCCCCGATCACCGCCGTCTACACGGTGGCCGCCGAACGCCCCAGCCGCAGGGTCCTGATCCCCTGCGGGACCCTGTTCGTCCTGGTCTCCTTCTTCCACTGGCCGCTGCCCGACAACGTCTTCGACCTGAGCCGGGCCACCGCCCTGGACGCCATCCAGGCCGTGATGCTGGCGGGCGGGCCGGCCGCCACCGGCCTGCTCTCCCGCACCCGGCGGGAGCTGGCCGCCCGGCTGGACGAGCTGACCCGCGGCCAGGAGCGGGAGAGCCGGCTGCTCGCCGAGCGGGTGCTGATGAGCGAGCGCGGCCGACTGGCCCGGGAGATGCACGACGTGGTCTCGCACCAGGTCAGCCTGATCAGCATCCAGGCCGGCGCGCTCCAGGTGAGCACCGGCGACCCGGCCGCCGCGACCGTCGCCCGCACCATCCGCGAACTGTCCGTACGGACCCTGGACGAGCTGCGCCAGATGGTCGGGGTGCTGCGCGGCAGCAGCGGCCCGCTCCCGGCCGCCCCGCTCGCCCCACAGCCCCGGCTGGCCGACCTTCCCCGGCTGATCGAGGAGAGCGGTCTGACCGCCGACACCGAGCTCAACCCCGGCGACCGCCCATGGCCGGAGGCGGTCGAGCGGGCCGCCTACCGCACCGTCCAGGAGGCGCTCACCAACATCACCAAGTACGCCCCGGACGCGGTGGTGCACGTGAGGGTCCGGGCGAAGGGCCGCCGACTGCGGGTCGAGGTCCGCAACGAGGCGCCGCCGGTCCACCCGGCCGAGACCCTGCCGGGCGGCGGCCACGGGCTGGTCGGACTGCGCGAGCGCGCCCAGCTGCTGGGCGGCACCCTCACCGCCGGCCCCACCCAGGACGGCGGCTTCGAGGTCCGCGCCGAGCTGCCCGCCACCCGCTCCTGACCCCGGCCGCCCGAGTCGGCGCGACGGGCCCGAGCGGGCTCCGGGACGACAAAAAAGCCCCGCAGATCCGAAGATCTGCGGGGCTTCGCTGTGCGCGAGGGGGGAGTTGAACCCCCACGCCCTTTCGGGCACTGGAACCTGAATCCAGCGCGTCTGCCTATTCCGCCACCCGCGCATGGGTGTTGTCTTCTTTGCCGACCTTCCCTCAGAACCGCTCGGTACCATGTGGTCTTCGCGCTTCCTCGGTCCGGCTTCCCTTCCGGGCGGCCCTTCCGACGTGGAAAACAGTAGCACGACCTGGAGGGCAGCTCCGAATCCGTATCCGGGGGAGACCGACCGCATCCGAACGGGTGCGCGACGAACGGGTGACCGAGGAGTGGGAGACCGCTCCGACCGGCACACCTGGCGTGCCGTACCCGAAATGCGTCACCCTGTGTGTCCGAGCCCACCCCGGGGCACCACGCGGTCCGGGAACCGTACGGAAGGGCCCGGCGTGGATACGATCAGTACGGAAGTACCGCAAGTAGGCACGACCGACTCCCCGGAGGACCACTCCCCGGAGAGACCCGGTCGGCAGGCAGGCGAACGAACCCTGGAAGGGGGTGCCCCATGGGAATGCTGAAGAAGTTCGAGCAGCGGCTGGAGGGTCTCGTCAACGGCACCTTCGCCAAGGTGTTCAAGTCCGAGGTCCAACCCGTGGAGATCGCCGGCGCTCTGCAGCGCGAGTGCGACAACAACGCGAGCATCTGGAACCGCGACCGCACCGTCGTGCCGAACGACTTCATCGTCGAGCTCAGCCCCCACGACTTCGAGCGGCTCAGCCCCTACTCCGGCCAGCTCGGCACCGAACTGGCCGGCATGGTCCGCGAGTACGCCGAGGCCCAGCGGTACACCTTCATGGGCCCGCTCCAGGTGAACCTGGAGAAGGCCGACGACCTGGACACCGGCCTGTACCGGGTGCGCAGCCGCACCCTGGCCGCCGAGGAACCCCAGCAGTACGCCCCGCCGCAGCCCGGCTACGACCGCCAGCCGGCTGCCCCGGCCCCCGGCGCGCCGTGGCAGCAGGGCGGCGCCGGACAGTACACCGCGCCCCCGCCGCCGGCCGCGCCCCCCGCGATGCCCGCCGCCCCGCCCGCCGGCGGCAACGTCCGCGCCTTCCCGGGCGCCGGTCACGGCGCCTCGGTCCGCCGCTGGGTCGAGGTGAACGGCGCCCGCCACCAGATCACCGGCTCGGCCTGTGTGCTCGGCCGCTCGACCGAGGCGGACGTGCGGATCGACGACCCGGGGGTCTCCCGCAAGCACGCCGAGATCCGCCCCGGTACCCCTTCGATGGTGCTCGACCTGGGGTCCACCAACGGCATCGTGGTGGACGGGCAGCACACCCAGCGCGCTACGCTCCGCGACGGCTCCCGAATCGTCGTGGGCTCCACCACCATCGTCTACCGGCAGGTCGAAGGGTAGTGTCCGAGTTGTTCGCGCGCCTCGCTCACCGACTGGCGGGACGGCCATGTCAGAACTGACCCTGACGGTCATGCGGCTGGGTTTCCTCGCCGTGCTGTGGCTGTTCGTCATCGTCGCGGTCCAGGTGATCCGCAGCGACCTGTTCGGTACCAAGGTGAACCCCCGCACCTCCCGCCGCGGCGCCAACGCCACGTCGGGCGGTGCCCCGGCCGCCGCGGCCACCGCACGTCCGGCGCCCGCCGCCGGCGGGTCCGCCGCGGGCCAGACCCAGGGCGGCGGCCGCCGTCGCGGCGGCCCCACCCAGCTCGTCGTGGTGCAGGGCTCGCTGGCCGGAACCACCGTCGCGCTGCAGGGCCAGACCATCACGCTGGGCCGCGCGCACGACTCCACCATCGTGCTGGACGACGACTACGCGTCCTCCCGGCATGCCAGGATCTACCCGGATCAGACTGGGCAGTGGACGGTCGAGGATCTAGGCTCCACCAACGGCACCTATCTGGACCGGCAGCGCCTGACCGCGCCCACCCCGCTCCAGCCGGGCATGCCGATCCGTATCGGCAGGACCGTCATCGAACTGCGGAAGTAGTAGCGCATGAGGGCAAGCATCCCGTCCAAGACCCAGAGGGGGGCACAGGTCGCATGACCCTGGTGCTGCGCTTCGCCGCCGGCTCCCACAAGGGACTGATCCGGGAGGGGAACGAGGACTCCGGCTACGCCGGGCCGCGGCTGCTGGCCGTGGCCGACGGCATGGGCGGCGCCGCGGCCGGCGAGGTCGCGTCCTCCGAGGTGCTCGGCTCGATCGTCCGCCTGGACGAGGACGTGCCGGGCGCCGACCTGCTGACCCTGCTGGGCGACGCCGTCCAGGGCGCCAACGACCGGCTCCGGCAGATGGTCGAGGAGGACCCGCAGCTGGAGGGCATGGGCTGCACCCTGACCGCCATGCTCTGGACCGGCCAGCGGATGGGCCTGGTGCACGTCGGCGACTCCCGTGCCTACCTGCTGCGTGACGGCGCACTCGTGCAGATCACCCAGGACCACACCTGGGTGCAGCGCCTGGTCGACGAGGGCCGGATCACGCCCGAGGAGGCCGAGACCCACCCGCAGCGCTCGCTGCTGATGCGGGCACTGGACGGCCGCGGCCAGGTCGAGCCCGACCTGTCGATCCGCGAGGTCCGGGCCGGCGACCGCTACCTGATCTGCTCCGACGGCCTCTCCGGCCCGGTCAGCCACCAGACCCTCCAGGACACCCTCGGCAGCTTCTACTCGCCCGAGCAGACCGTGCAGGAGCTGATCCAGCTCGCGCTGCGCGGCGGCGGTCCGGACAACATCACCTGCATCGTGGCGGACGTCATCGACGTCGGCGCCACGGACACCATGAGCGGCCAGTTCAACGACGTCCCGGTGGTGGTCGGCGCGGTCGCCGACACCCCGCCGTCCTCGGCCGCCGCCGACCGCTCGATCGCGGACACCCCGGCCGGCCGCGCCGCCGGCCTGGGCCGCGGCCCGCAGGGCGCCTTCGGCCCGGCCGAGGGCTACGAGGGCGGCTACGGCGCCGCCCAGGGCGGCTTCGGCCCCGCCGAGGGCTACGAGGGCGAGGCCGGCTACGGCTACCCCTCCGCCGAGCCCTCGGTGTACGGCACCGAGGACTTCGACGAGGAGCAGCCCCCCAAGCGCAAGCGCCGGGGCCTGACCGTCTCGCTGGCCGTCCTGGTCACGCTCGGCCTGCTCGGCGGCGCCGGGTACTTCGGCTACCAGTGGACCCAGGACCAGTACTACGTCGGCGAGGACGGCGACCACGTCGCGGTCTACCAGGGCATCAACCAGAACCTGGCCGGTCTGAGCCTGTCCTCGGTGGACACCTCGTACAACGACATCCCGCTGAAGTGGCTGCCGCAGGACCAGCGCACCCACGTGAACAAGACCATCTCCGTCGGCAGCCGCAAGGAGGCCGAGACGACGGTGCAGGGGCTCAAGGAGTGGGCCCAGCTGTGTCAGAAGGTCGCCGGTGCCTCCACCGGCGCCCCGGCCGGAGGGGCCCAGCAGGGCGCCCAGCCGACCCAGGCCAGCAAGGCCTCGTTCGTGGCCGCCACCCAACCCACCCCGGGCGAGAAGGAGACCAAGCCCCGCAGCCCGGCCGCGGGCTCTCCGACGGCCACGCCGACCCCGACGGCCCCGAGCGCCTCCGCCCCGGCGCAGAACGCCACCCCGCCGACGGCCGCTGCCCCGAGCGAGCAGCCCCAGCAGCCCCAGCTGACCGACGACGATCGCAGTCGGGCCGAATCCTGCCCGAAGCCGTGACGTCCGTGATCCGACATAGGTCCGCCCGGAGCGGGCTTGCCGGCCGTCAGGGAGCGGTCACCACGTGAGCAGCTACAACCTGAGCGGTGACACCGGCCGCGCCGGCGGTCGGCGTCGGGCGGTGGCCGAGCGTGCCGCGCCCCGGCGCCGGGGCAACACCACCATCTCGCTCCAGGGTGCGCCGAACCGGCGCAACACCGAGCTGGCGCTGCTGGTCTTCGCGGTCCTGCTGCCGATCCTGGCGTACGCCAACGTGGGGCTGGCGATGGACTCCGAGCTGCCGGCCGGCATGCTCGGCTACGGCCTCGGCATGGGCTCGCTGGCGCTGGTCGCGCACCTGCTGGTGCGCTGCTTCGCGCCGTACGCGGACCCGCTGATGCTGCCGATCGCCACCCTGCTGAACGGGCTGGGCGTGGTGATGATCTGGCGCCTGGACAAGGCGGGCAAGCTGCTCAGCGGCAACTTCCCGGCGGCGAGGAACCAGCTGATCTGGTCCGCCCTCGGGGTCGCGCTGTTCATCGGGGTGATGGTCCTGCTGAAGGACCACCGGGTGCTCCAGCGCTACACCTACATCTCGATGGTGGTGGCACTGGTCCTGCTCGCCGCGCCGGCCTTCTTCCCGGCCCGGGCGGAGGACTTCGGCGCCAAGATCTGGATCCGGATGGGCAGCTTCTCCATCCAGCCCGGCGAGTTCGCCAAGATCATCCTGACCGTGTTCTTCGCCGGCTACCTGATGGTCAAGCGGGACGCCCTGGCCCTGGCCAGCCGCCGCTTCATGGGCCTGTACCTGCCGCGTGGCCGCGACCTCGGCCCGATCGTCGTGATCTGGCTGCTCAGCCTGCTGATCCTGGTCTTCGAGAACGACCTCGGTACGTCCTTCCTGTTCTTCGGCCTGTTCGTGGTGATGCTCTACGTCGCCACCGAGCGGACCAGCTGGATCCTGTTCGGCCTGCTGATGTCGGTCGGCGGCGCGGTCGCGGTCGCCCTGACCACCAGCCACGTCAAGGTCCGCATCGATGCCTGGCTCGACCCGATGGCCGCCTTCTCGCCGAACCCGCCCAAGGGCTCGACCGAGCAGATCGGCCAGTCGCTGATGGCGCTCGGCTCCGGCGGGGTGACCGGCTCGGGCCTGGGCCAGGGCCGCTCCTGGCTGATCAACTTCGCCGCGAAGAGCGACTTCATCCTGGGCTCCTTCGGCGAGGAGCTCGGACTCACCGGCCTGATGGCGATCTTCCTGTTGTACGCCCTGCTGGTACAGCGCGGCCTGCGCACCGCCCTCGCCGCCCGCGACCCCTTCGGCAAGCTGTTCGCCGTCGGTCTCGCCTCGGCGATGGCGCTGCAGGTCTTCGTCGTCGCCGGCGGGGTCACCGGGCTGATCCCGCTGACCGGTATGACCATGCCGTTCCTCGCTCAGGGCGGTTCGTCCGTGGTCGCCAACTGGGCGCTGGTCGCGATCCTGCTGAAGATCAGCGACAGCGCCCGCCGACCCGGGGTCGAACCGGCCCCGGCCACCGAGGGCCAGGGAGGACCCGCCCGATGAACAAGCCGATCCGACGGGTCTCGATCTTCTGCCTCGTGCTGATCCTGGCCCTGATGGCGCGGACCAACTGGGTGCAGGGCGTCCAGGCCGATTCCCTTGCGTCCAACAAGAACAACAAGCGCCAGCTGTACGACCGCTACGCCCACCCGCGCGGCAACATCATCGTCAGCGGCCAGCCGGTGACGAAGTCCGACTTCGTGAACGGCCTGCGCTACAAGTACAAGCGCTCCTGGGTCGACGGCCCGATGTACGCGCCGGTGACCGGCTACTCCTCGCAGGCCTACGGCTCCACCCAGCTGGAGAACCTGGAGGACGGCATCCTCGCCGGCACCGACGACCGGCTGTTCTTCCGCAACACCCTGGACATGCTGACCGGCGAGCAGAAGCGCGGCGGCGACGTCGTCACGACCATCAACGCCAAGGTCCAGAAGGCCGCCTTCGACGGCCTCGGCGACAAGAAGGGCGCGGTGGTCGCGCTCGACCCGAAGACCGGTGCGATCCTGGCGCTGGTCTCCACGCCGTCCTACGACCCGAGCACCTTCGCCGGCGGTGAAAGCGGCGACACCAAGTCCTGGCAGGACCTCAACGCGGACCCGAACAAGCCGATGCTCAACCGGGCGCTGCGCGAGACCTATCCGCCCGGCTCGACCTTCAAGCTGGTCACCGCGACCGCCGCGTTCGAGAACGGCCTGTACCAGAACATCAACGACACGACGTCGACCCCGGACCCGTACACGCTGCCCGGCACCCAGACCGTGCTGAAGAACGAGAGCCCCAACGAGCGCTGCGAGAACGCCACGCTCAAGTCCGGGATGGACCAGTCCTGCAACACGGTCTACGCCAAGATGGGCGCGGACCTCGGCAAGGACAAGATGCGGGCGCAGGCCGAGAAGTTCGGCTTCAACAGCACGGTGGACACCCCGATCCGCTCCGAGAAGAGCATCTTCCCGGACAGCCCCAGCCTGGACGGCACCGCCCAGGACTCGATAGGACAGCACGACACCCGCGCCACCCCGCTGCAGATGGCCATGGTCTCCGCGGCGATCGCCAACAACGGCAGCCTGATGCAGCCCTACCTGGTCGATCAGGAGCGCTCGGCCTCGCTGACCACCATCTCCAAGCACACCGAGAAGCAGTTCTCCCAGGCGATGAGCCCGGCCACCGCGCAGAAGATGCAGGACCTGATGGTCTCGGTGGTCGAGAACGGCACCGGCACCAACGCCAAGATCCCCGGCCTGCAGGTCGGCGGCAAGACCGGCACCGCGCAGCACGGCGAGGACAACGCCGGCCTGCCGTTCGCCTGGTTCACCTGCTGGGCCAAGACCTCGGACGGCCAGTCGGTCGCGGTCGCGGTCGTGGTCGAGGACGGCTCCAACAACCGCGACGGCATCAGCGGCGGCCGCCTCGCGGCCCCGATCGGCAAGGCGGTGATGCAGGCCGCACTCGGCAAGTAGGGGAGCGCGGTCGAGGGTGAGGCGAATGTCACGATCGGCACCCCCTTCCGGATACCGGTCTGATATCGGCCGACGGCTGACTCCGGTCCGGTGGGGTGCGACCGGTAGCGTATCCGCCAGCAGCGGGTGTGCCCGTTGCCGCCCGCGAGGCGGCGCACGGCCCGGCCGGAGAACCGGCCGCGGCGCGCGCGGCGTCACCCAGAGCGTGCGGGGACACCTACGTCACAACCTCACCGGCGGGTGAGGGAGAGGGTCGGAACTATGGAAGAGCCTCGTCGCCTCGGCGGCAGGTACGAGCTCGGCGGCGTCCTCGGACGCGGCGGCATGGCCGAGGTGTACCTCGGCCATGACACCCGGCTCGGCCGTTCCGTCGCAGTGAAGACGCTCCGCGCCGACATGGCCCGGGATCCGTCGTTCCAGGCCCGGTTCCGCCGCGAGGCGCAGTCGGCGGCGTCCCTGAACCACCCCGCGATCGTCGCCGTGTACGACACCGGCGAGGACTACATCGACGGCATCTCCATCCCGTACATCGTGATGGAGTACGTCGAGGGGTCGACGCTGCGCGAGCTGCTGCACTCCGGCCGCCGACTGCTGCCCGAGCGGGCGCTGGAGATGACCATCGGCATCCTCCAGGCCCTGGAGTACTCGCACCGGGCCGGCATCGTGCACCGCGACATCAAGCCGGCCAACGTGATGCTGACCCGGCAGGGCAACGTCAAGGTGATGGACTTCGGTATCGCCCGCGCGATGGGTGACACCGGGATGACCATGACCCAGACCTCGGCCGTCATCGGCACCGCCCAGTACCTCTCCCCGGAGCAGGCCAAGGGCGAGCAGGTCGACGCCCGGTCCGACCTGTACTCCACCGGCTGCCTGCTCTACGAGCTGCTGACCGTGCGCCCGCCGTTCGTCGGCGACTCCCCGGTCGCGGTGGCCTACCAGCACGTCCGGGAGGAGCCGCAGCCGCCGTCGGTCTTCGATCCCGAGGTGCGCCCCGAGATCGACGCGATCGTGCTGAAGGCGCTCGCCAAGGAGCGCGACTACCGCTACCAGAGCGCCGACGAGATGCGCGACGACATCGAGCGCTTCCTCGACGGCCTCCCGGTCGCCGCCGCCCAGCAGGCCGCCGCCTACGGCATGGGCGCCGCCGGGTACGGCTACGACCAGAACGGCTACCCGCAGCAGCACGACCCGTACGGCCAGACCAACGTGCTGCCCCAGCAGCCCGGCGGCGGCCCGACCACCCTCCTGCCGCAGGCCTCCGCACAGGCCGGCTACGGCCAGGGCGGCTACGGCCAGGGCGGCTACCAGGACGACGGCTACGGCCAGACCTACGCCGGCGGCCAGGGCGGCGGGGACGACGGCTACGGCGAGGGCGGCCGCGGCCGGCGCGGCGAGGACCGGCCGAAGAAGGGCAACACCTCCTGGATCGTGCTGGCGGTGGCCGCCGTGCTGGTCCTGGTCGGCACCTTCTTCGTGGCCCAGGCGATGTTCAGCGACAAGGGCACCAAAGACGCCCCGAAGGTGGCCGTCCCGAACCTGGTCGGCAAGAGCCTGGCCGACGCCAAGACCACGGCCGGGACCAAGCTCCAGGTGACCGAGGGCGACAAGATCGCCTGCCCGGACACCAACGTCAAGAAGGACCAGGTCTGCACCCAGAACCCGACGGCCGGCGGCCAGGTCGCCGAGAACACCGCCATCACGGTGCAGATCTCCTCCGGCCCGGCCAAGGCGCAGGTGCCGAACGTGGTCGGCAAGACCAAGGACCAGGCCACCAAGGCGCTCGCCGACGCCGGCTTCACCAACGTCACCACCGAGTACAAGGACGACGACACCGCTCCGCAGGAGACGGTCACCGCCCAGGACCCGGCGGCGGCCGGCAACGCCGACCCGAGCGCCCCGATCAAGCTGACGGTCTCGCAGGGCAAGGCCAAGCAGAACGTCCCGAACGTGGTCGGCGCGCAGAAGGAGGACGCGCAGAACCAGCTGCAGAGCCTCGGCTTCCAGGTCGACGCCTCGAAGACCACGCCGACCAACGACCCGACCAAGGTCAACACGGTCGCCTCGCAGTCGGTGCCGCCCAACACCAAGGCCCCGACCGGTACGAAGATCTCACTGACGGTCTACAAGGCGCCGGACAAGGCCACCGTCCCGCCGCTGCAGAACGCCAAGCTGTCGGACGCCATCGCCGCGCTCTCGAAGGCCGGCCTGGGCTACACCGTGGTCAGCGGCCCGCAGGACGCGAACGCGATCGTCCAGATGAGCAACCCGGGGGCCGGCACCCAGCTGGACCCGAACACCCAGGTCCAGCTGTTCACCAAGGCGGCCGACCCGCCGAAAGGGGGCGACCCCTTCCCCACACCCCCCAACCCCAAAGGGGGCACCAACTAAGCCCTGGTTCCCCTGGTTCTGAGGCTCGACCGTCCGGAACGGTAACGCCCGAGGGCCCGTCGCGGTGATCGCGACGGGCCCTCGGGCGTTACCGGGAACGAAGCCTGAGGAGGCCTCAGGAGGCCCTGAAGGGCCCTCAGGAGCGCCGCAGCTCGGGCGGCGGGGTGCGCATGGCGTCCATGTCGTCCACCCGCGCCAGACTCCCCCAGACGGCCATCCGGTACCGCGAGGTGTACACCGGCGTGCAGGTGGTCAGGGTGATGTAGCGGCCGGGTGCGGTGTAGCCGGAGCCGACCGGGACGGGCGCGACGATGCCGGTGTCGTACTTGGAGGTCTCCGGCAGGGTGCTGTCGACCTTGTAGACGTACCACTTGTCCTTGGTCTCGACCACGATCGCGTCGCCCTTGTGGACGGCGTCCAGGTCGTGGAACTTGGCGCCGTGGCCGTCCCGGTGGGCGGCCAGCGCGAAGTTGCCCGCCTGGTCCCAGGGCATCGCGGC
This sequence comes from Kitasatospora sp. NPDC018058, assembly GCF_044327205.1. NCBI lineage: Bacteria > Bacillati > Actinomycetota > Actinomycetes > Kitasatosporales > Streptomycetaceae > Kitasatospora > Kitasatospora sp. NPDC018058. The sequence goes on from NZ_JBIRFA010000002.1 coordinate 194,785, forward strand.
CTGGTAGGGCTGCTCGTAGACGCCCGCCACGCCCTCGTCCAGGACCTCGGTGGAGGTGCCCATCCGGATCAGCACCTGGAAGTCCCGGCCCATCGCCGGGACGTGCAGGAAGCCGATGTCGTCCCCGATCGCGGGCGGCGCCGCGGAGGCCCCGCCGGGCGCGGAGGCGGCGCCGGGGGTGGCACCGGGGGTCGCGCCGGGGGTGGCACCGGGGGTCGCGCCGGGGGTGGCACCGGGCGCGGCCGAGGGTCCTGCGGTCGGGCCGGCGGCCCAGGAACTGCGCAACTTGTCGGAGGCGGCCGCCGCGGAGCGGTCCGCCTGCACGTTGGTCCACCATAGCGAGTAGGTCACGAACAGGCCGAGCACCAGGCCCAGGGTGATCAGCAGCTCACCGAAGACGCCGAGCGCGGCCAGCGCCCGGCTCCGCCCCCGCCGCGCCCTGCCCCCGGGCGAGGATCCGGCGCCCGGCGCGGCGCCCTCCCCGGGCGGGGGGAAGGCCTCCTGGGCCGGCTCTGCCGACTGCGCGGTCCCGTCGTCCTGCATCTGCGGTGCTCCCCCTCCGAACGGGCCTACGGGCGGCTATCCGCCCGTGATCGCGGCCGGCTTGCCTTGGCTGCGCGGCCGTTCCTCGATCATCTTGCCAAAGACGATGAGACGGAACTTCGAAGTGAACTCCGGCGTACAGGTGGTCAGCGTGATGTAGCGGCCGGGGCCGGCGTAGCCGGAGCCGTTCGGCACCGGTTTGATCACGCTCACGTTGCTCGGGGAGGTCTGTGGGATGCCGCCGGTGATCTCGTACGTGTAGTACGCGGTGGCGGTCTCCACCACGATCTTGTCACCTTTGCCCAGCTCGTTGATGTACCGAAACGGCTCGCCGTGGGTGTTGCGGTGCGCGGCCAGCGCGAAGTTGCTCGCCTTGTCGCCGGGCATCCCGGTGTTGGTGTAGTGGCCGACCAGGCCCTTGTCGAGCACCGCCGACTTGTCGGTGCCCTCGGCGATCGGGAACTTCAGGCCCAGCTTGGGCAGGTAGATGATGGCGAAGCCCTTGCCGGGCGCGAACGCCTCGGGCTTGTTCGGGTCCGGCGCCGGCTGGCCCGGCTGGGCGGGCGGCTGGGCGTCGAACTGCTGCTCCAGCTGGTCACGGGCGCTGCTGGCGGCCGCGTCGGCCTGCACGTTGGTCCACCAGAGCTGGTACGCCACGAACAGCAGCATCACCACACCGAGGGTGATGCACAGCTCGCCGACGAACCGGGCGCCCACCACGACCGCGGACTCCCTGGGGCGCGCCTGTCCGGCCGCCCGGCCCTTCGCCCGGCGCCGCCCGTTGCCCGAGCGGACCGAGGTCCGGCCCTGGGCGGCCCGACGGCGCTCGGCCCGGCCGCCGGTGGGCGGGGCGGGCTCGGCGGCCGGCTCGACGGCGTCGGCGGGCAGCCGCAGCTGGAGGGTCTGGTCCGGCAGCCACGGATACTCGGGCCCACCCTCGGCGGGCTCCACGGCCTGCTCGTACACGCCCCAGACGTCCTCGGGCGTGCCCTGGGCCTGGTGCTGCCGCGGGTACGGCACGCCTGCCTGGCCCACGTCATGGGGCACGCCGCCGTACTGCTGCGCGCCGCCGTAGGGGCCGGCCTCGGGCTGGTAACGCCCCTCCGGGCGCACCGCGGTCACGCCGCTCAGCCCCGGCCGATCACCGGGGCGAGCCCGGCCGACCGGTTCACGGCGTGCGGGTCGCCGCACTCCGCCAGCCAGTTGGCGAGCATCCGGTGCCCGCCCTCGGTCAGCACCGACTCGGGGTGGAACTGCACGCCCTCGACCGGCAGTTCACGGTGCCGCAGGCCCATGATCACACCGCTCTCGGTGCGCGCGGTGACCACCAACTCGTCCGGCACGGTGGCCGGCTCGACGGCCAGCGAGTGGTAGCGGGTCGCGGTCAGCGGCGAGGGCAGGCCCTCGAACACGCCGCCGTCCTCGTGCTCGACCAGCGAGGTCTTGCCGTGCAGCAGCTCCGGCGCCCGGTCGACCACCGCGCCGTACGCGACCGCGATCGACTGCAGGCCCAGGCAGACGCCGAACACCGGCAGCCCGATCCCGGCGCAGTGGTGCACCATCTCGATGCAGACCCCGGCCTCCTCGGGCGCCCCGGGCCCGGGGGAGAGCAGGACCCCGTCGAAGCCCTCCTCCCCCGCCCGGCGGACGGCGTGCTCGACGGTCACCTCGTCGTTGCGCACCACCTCGCAGGTGGCGCCGAGCTGGTACAGGTACTGGACCAGGTTGAAGACGAAGCTGTCGTAGTTGTCCACGACCAGGATGCGGGGCGGGGGCGGCTGGGTGGTCATTCGCGCGTGGTCTCCGTGGGATGCGGTGCTTTGGGGAACTGCCGGGCCCGCTGGGTCAGCCGGCCGCGGCTCCGTCGCCGCCGTCCACTGTGACGTCACCGAAGGGGAGCAGCGGTTCCGCCCACGGGAAGACGTAGGTGAAGAGGAGGTAGACGGTCCCCAGGATCAGGAGCAGCGAAATGACGGCCTTGACCAGGGTGTTCCCCGGGAGGTGACGCCAGATGAAGCCGTACATGGTGCTCCCTCGAGGTAGCAGACTGGGGTCAAGAGTAGACCCGGGATCCACAGCCGTGAGGCCGGTCCACGACTCAGCCGCTACTACCCGCCCGCCGACCGGAGTTCGGTGGTGCCGGCGTAGCCGGGCAGGGACAGGTCGCCGCTCTCCTGGACCTTCCAGCCCAGGCCGTACGCCTGGACGTACTGCAGGTAGTTACGGATCGTCGGGTCCGCGTCGACGGCCGCCCGCAGGGCGTCGGTCCTGCCCACCGCCTTGACGACGTACGGCGGGGAGTAGACCCGGCCCTGGAGCAGCAGGGTGTTGCCCACGCAGCGCACCGCGCTCGTGGAGATCAGCCGCTGGTCCATCACCTGCACGCCCTCGGCGCCGCCCCGCCACAGCGCGTTGACCACGGCCTGGATGTCCTGCTGGTGGATGACCAGGTCGTTGACGCCGGGCTCGGGAACGCCGGGGATGCGCGCGGTGGCGTTCGGCGGGGCGTCGTTGAGGGTGACGGTCAGGCCGCCGCCCTGCAGCGGCTCCAGGGCCGCACCGCGCCGCAGGCCGTCCAGCTGCACCGCGTCGGCGGGGTCGTGGCCCTGCTGCTCGGTGAGCTGCTGCGCCCGGGCCTGGAGGTCGGCCAGCTGGGCTTGCGCCTGCTGGTTCTGCGAGCTGCGCTGGCGGATCACGTCGCCGAGGCTCAGCAGCGAGTTGTCGGTCCGCAGGTCGGTGCCGCGGGCGGTCTGCGCGCTGATGTAGAAGAGCAGACCGGCGAGCGCGAACACCGCGCAGGTCAGGGCACGGCCGACAATTCGGATGCCGGAGCGGCGGGTACCGGCCTTCCCGGGGGGAATCGACAAATTAGTCACCGTACCCTTATCTCCTTGAGACCCGCCGAGCCACTACGCTAACGGACGCCGGTGGCAGGTCGGGGAGCGGTCCCAGAGCGCTCTCCACGACACGACGTCGGCGTCTCACCCGCTGCACCCCCTGCGCGGTCTCACAGCGCATCGACAGGAGAGCTCCTCGTGCCGAAGTCTCGACTCCGCAAGAAGTCCGACTACACCCCGCCCACCACGGCCGCGGTGAAGATCAGCTCGGGTCGCGGTTGGGTCGCGCCGCTGATGCTGGCACTGTTCCTGATCGGCCTGGTGTGGATCGTCACGTACTACGTGACCAGCGGCAGCTACCCGGTCGAGAGCTGGCGGAACTGGAACATCCTGGTCGGCTTCGGCTTCATCGCGGCCGGGTTCGGCGTCTCCACTCAGTGGAAGTGACGCTCCGCTCGTCCTGAGGCTCGAATTCGAGCCGTTTCCGCCGCTTCGGATCGCGGGTCCCGGGGCGGCGGTTCGGCATGCTCGGACGCGGGCCGGAACCCGGTCGGCCCGCCCCACCATCACACAAGTCCCACCATCACACAGTCGCGCTTATCCACATGGTTATCCACACTGGGGAAAAGTCCCCACAGCCTGTGGATAACTTTTCCGGTCGCGACCTTCCACAGCTGTGCACAACTCCCGGGAGGCCGGGAAACCGCACAGGGGGACACGCGTAGAACAGCAGTCCACAGGCGGACCGGCGCACAGCCTGTGCACAACCCCGTACCCGCTGTGGACAAACGCCCTGGGCGTCACGCGCCGTAGAGGGCCGTCCCGATCCACAGCATCGCCGCCTCCACGACCACCGCCCCGGCCACCGTCAGCCCCTGGACCAGGGCGCGGCGCTCGCGCGGGGCGTACATCAGGCCGAAAGCCGTCAGTGCGCCCAAGGCCAGACCGCCGAGGTGCGCGCGCCAGTCGATGCCCGGGCGGGAGAAGGTGACCACCAGGTTGAAGACCAGGAAGGCGATCGCCGGGGCGAGCGGGCCCTTGTTCCGCAGCTGCATCACGACGGTGGCGCCGATCAGGCCGAAGACCGCCCCGGAGGCCCCCAGCGAGTTCATCCAGTCGCCGGCCACCAGGAAGGCGAAGGTGCTGCCGCCCAGCCCGGCGAGCAGGTAGAGGCCCAGGAAGCGCAGTCGGCCCAGCGCCTCCTCCAGCGGCGGGCCGAGCCAGAACAGCACCAGCATGTTCATCCCGACGTGCCACCACTCCAGGTGCAGGAAGGTGGCGGTCAGCAGCCGGTACCACTGGTCCGGGCCGTCGGCGATGCCGAACGGACCGCCGGGCTCGTCCCGCCCGGCGCTGGCCAGCGACCAGACCTCGCCCAGCCGCGGTCTGAGCACGTAGGCGGCCAGCAGCCAGACCACCAGGTTGATCCCGATCAGCACCCGGGTGACCAGCCCGCCGTCGACGGTCAGCGCCCCGCCGAACCGGGTGGTCGCCCGCCGCGCCCCGGCGTGCCCGGTGCCGACGCACTCCGGGCACTGGAAGCCCACCGCGGCGGCCACCATGCACTGCGGGCAGATCGGGCGCTCGCAACGGGTGCAGGAGATCCCGGTGGCCGTCTGCGGATGCCGGTAGCAGCCGGGCGGCCCGCCTTGCGGGGACGGCTCCGTCGACTGCCGCGGTTCATCCGGGAGCATCAGCGCTCTCCCCTTCCCGTACCCGACCACCGGAACCGCCAGCCTACTGCGGCGCCCCTCGCCCCCGGCGCCTTCCCGCGCACGGCCCCGCCGCCGAGGCCCTCGCCCGGCCCACCCCGGAGTGCCGGTGAACAAATCCGGATGCATGATCAGCATTCAGGTGGATATGCGCATACAGGACGCCACCCAGGAGGAGAGACTCGTGAGCTTTTCGGACTCGGCCCGTGAGACGGCCACCAGGACCCGGGACACCGCGGCGCAGCTCGCGGACGACGCCAAGCAGCGCCTGGGGCCCGCCTTGGACGCCCTCGGGCCGAAGGCCGCCCAGGCCGCCCACAATCTCCGCGTCCAGTACGACAAGCATCTCGCCCCACCGTTGGGCCAGGCCTTCGCCAGCCTGCCGCCCGAGGCCCAGGAGAACGCCCTGAAAGCCCTCCACCGGGCCCAGGAGGCCGCTCTGGCGGCCCGCCTCTCCGCCGTCCACGCCGCCGATCAGGCCCGCACCACGGTCGGTCCCAGGGTCGTCCAGGCCGTCGAGGACGCCCGCGCTGCGGTCTCCCCGGTCGCCAAGGAGGCCCAGACCCGCGGCGCCGCCGCGTTGACCGCCCTCCACGGCCACGTCAGCTCGGCGGAGATCAGCCGACTCGCCACCCGGAACGCGAAGCGGGACCGGTGCCGCAGCGGCCGGTCCGCGGGCCTCGCGGTGGCGGGCGTGCTGGCGATCGGCGGCGGCATCGTCGCCTGGCAGTGGTGGCGCCGGCACAGCAACCCGGAGTGGCTGGTCGAGCCCCCGACCCCGGACGCCCCCCGGCCGACCGACGTGCACGCCGCCACCTCCCCGGTGAACGGCGCCGGCCCGGAGGACACGGGCGAGTCGGCGGAGCCCACCGAGCCGACCGAGGACGACCGCCCGCAGCCGTAGCGAACGGCCCGGAAAAGCAGAACGGCGGCCGACCCGGAGAACAGGTCGGCCGCCGTTCAGGCGGTGTGGAGCATAGGAGACTCGAACTCCTGACATCTGCCTTGCAAAGGCAGCGCTCTACCAACTGAGCTAATGCCCCTCGACGGCACGGCGCGTGCCAACGGGCACTAGCGTACCGGGTTCCGACGCGATTCCGAGCGCCGTCCCCTTGAAGGAGCCGGCCGGTCCGGTCGTGCGACCGGGCCGGCCGGTTCGGGAGACGCCGATCAGCGCCTCCGAAGATCGTCGATCGTCAGATCGTCCGGGTTCAGCGGCCGGCCGGAACCGGGTCGGTGGCCTCGGTCCACAGGTCCTGCTCGGCGCGGTCCGCCTGGACCTGACGGTAGACAAAGAAGCCGCCGAGGGCGACCAGGGCGACCAGGAGGAGCTTCTTCACCGCGGGACCTCGTCCTTCTTGCGTTGGTGGACTCAAGAGCCGGTGCTCCGACCGGGCTGGCCGGGCCGACGAGTCCAGATGTGTTTCGAGCGCGAACGGGCGGCCGGGTACCAGACTGCCCTTGCGGCCGATGATACACACCGGTGTCCCAATCGTGACCAGCCGCCGGTGCTTCAACCCGAAGGCCCGCTCGGCGGATTGACGCCGAACCTCCTGCCGTGCGGTTCGTCCGCACCCGGCCGGTCCGGGAAGCCCCCGCCAGAACCGGTCCGACCGGCATCCCTGCCGCAGCCCCAGGATTCACGGGAAAACGACGAGGGGCCCGGAGTGATCACTCCGGGCCCCTCGTGGCGGTGGGCCTAACAGGACTTGAACCTGTGGCCTCTTCCTTATCAGGGAAGCGCTCTAACCGTCTGAGCTATAGGCCCGCGCTGTTCAGAGAGCGTACCGGAAACCGTCCTGATCTGCGGTCCCGCCCGATCTCAAGAAGTGTCGAAGGGCCCGGAGTGATCACTCCGGGCCCTTCGCGGTGGTGGGCCTAACAGGACTTGAACCTGTGGCCTCTTCCTTATCAGGGAAGCGCTCTAACCGTCTGAGCTATAGGCCCTTGCCGCACTGAAAGATTAGCGGACCGACCGCCGATCCCCCAAATCCGTATCGGCCGGGGTCGCAGCAGGGACCTCGGCGGCCGGGCGCACCAGCCACTCCTCACGGGTCGGCGGCAGGCCCGCCGCGCCCTCCTCGGTGCTGCGGACGGCGAGGATCTGGTTCACGCCGATCCGGTTCTGCTCGAAGGCGAGCGCGGAGGCGGCCATGTACAGCCGCCAGACCCGGGCGCGACCGCGACCGACCAGCCGGACCGCGTCCATCCAGTGCGCCTCCAGGTTGGCCACCCACTCGCGCAAGGTCAGCGCGTAGTGCTCGCGCAGCGCCTCGACGTCCCGGACCTCGAAGCCGGCCTCCTCCAGCCGGGCCACGGTGGAACCGACCGGGGAGAGCTCGCCGTCCGGGAAGACGTAGCGGTCGATGAAGGGGCTGGTGCGGTGCGGCTCACCGGGGTAGTCGGGGCGGCGGGCGATCTGGTGGTTGAGCAGCCGACCGCCGGGCGCCAGCAGCCGGTGCAGGCCCTCGGCGTAGGCCCGGTACTGCTCCGAGCCGACGTGCTCGGCCATGCCGACGCTGGAGATCGCGTCGAACGGGCCGTCGGGGATCTCCCGGTAGTCCTGGAGCCGGACCTCGACCCGGTCCGCGAGACCGGCCTCCTCGACCCGGGCGCGGGCCAGCGCGACCTGCTCCCTGGAGATGGAGACTCCGACCGCGGTGACGCCGTAGTGCTTGGCCGCGTGCAGCAGCAGCGAGCCCCAGCCGCAGCCCACGTCCAGCAGCCGCATCCCGGGCCGCAGGCCGAGCTTGCGGCAGATCAGGTCGAGCTTGGCCTCCTGGGCGGCTTCCAGGCTCTTCGCCTCGGGCGTCCAGTAGGCGCAGGAGTACACCATGGAGGAGCCCAGCACGAGGCCGTAGAAGTCGTTCCCGACGTCGTAGTGGTGGCTGATGGCCGCGCGGTCCCGGCTGCGGCTGTGCAGCCGCCCCGGGGCCCTGCGGACCTCCTCCGGGGGCGGGGTGGGCTCCGGGCCGATCGCCCCGGCCCGCAGGACGGCGGCGAGGACCTTGCGGCCCTTGGCGCCGAGCACCTCGCGGGGCCCGAGGTGCATGGTGCGGATCTCCGGCCGCTCGGCGAAGCGGGCGACCGCGGAGAGCGTCTCGTACAGGTCGGTGCCGGGGGCGAGTTCCAGGTCCCCCGAGACGTAGGCCCGGGCCAGGCCCAGCTCGTTCGGCTGCCAGACCAGCCGGCGCAGCGCCCGGCGGTTGCGGAGCACCACGGTGGGTGCTCCCGGCGGCCCGGCGACGCTGCCGTCCCAGGCCTGGACCCGCAGCGGTGCCGGGATCCCCAACAGCCCGTCCAGGGCCTCCACGAGTTGACCTGCGAGCTTCGCCACCGCGCGCCTCCGTCCAGTCGTCCTGCGGAACCTCACCAGACCCGGTCGACCGACCGGGGCGGCCTGTGGCACTCCCAGGCGCGGGAACGGGCGGCGTCCAGCTAATCCCACCGCAGCCGACCCGTTTCCGGGCGGCGCGCCGCAGGGGCAGGCTGTCACCCGAATGCCGACGGGCCCCGCAGGCTGGAACAGCCTGCGGGGCCCGTGCATTCCGTCTGCGGACGGAGAACTGACCGACGGTCAGTATTCGGCCAGGGATCAGTCCTCTTCGGCCAGGGTCAGCTCGACGCCGCCGGTGAAGCCGGCCGCCGCGTTGTAGATGAAGGCCGAGAGCGTGGACAGCGCGGTCAGCAGCACGACGTCGACCACGGCGATCAGCGTGGTGAACATCATCACCTTGCCGAAGCCGATGTAGTCCATCAGGTTCAGCTGGCTGCTGGCGTTCTCGGCGCCGCCGCCGGTGACGTCCTTGAGGGTCTTGGTCAGCGAGTCGAAGACGCCGAGCGAGTCCAGCGTCATCCACAGCACCGCCGAGGCCACGATGATGATGATGCCGACGGCCAGCGAGAGCAGGAAGCTGACCTTCATCACCGACCACGGGTCGACCTTGGTCACCCGCAGCCGGGCCTTGCGGGTCCGGCCGAGGGTGCCGCCGCCGGTCGAGGGCGCACCCGCCGGGCGGCGCGCCGCCCCGGGGACGGGGGTGCCGCCGGCCGGGGTGTTGCCGCCGGTCCGGGTGCCCCGGGCCGGGGTCGGCTGGCCCTTGGCGTAGGTGGTCGGCTGCGAGAAGCCGCCCGAGCCGGGGGCCGGGCTGCCCGACGAGGCCGGCGTCTGTCCCCCGTAGGTCGCACCGCTCTGGCCCGCCCCGCCGACCGGCGGCATCAGCGAGGTGGACGCGGCCGAGTGCTCGGTCTGCGGCTGCGGTACACCGTACGAACCCCCGCCCTGCGCGCCCGGACGGCCGCCGGAGGGTCCTCCCGCAGCACCCGTGGCTCCACTCACCTGGTCCTCCCGCACTTCCCACCAGGGCGGCGCCGCCCTGATCCGTCACTCGTCATCCAGCGCCCGGCGGGTTTGCCCGGTACTGGTCGGCGTCCGGTGCCGCCCCGCCCACTCTGTGGACGCGGCGGCACCGGTCTGCGGTTCGGTTCAGGCCTCGGCGTCGCCGCCGACCGCCGTCCCCGCACCCTCGGCCGTCTCGGTGGACTCGGTGTCCGCGACCTCGTCCTCCGCCGTCTCGTCGTCCTCGGCCTCCGCGTTGCGGGCCATGCCCACGACCGCGTCGCGCTTACCGAGGTTGATCAGTTGGACGCCCATGGTGTCACGTCCGGTTTCACGAACTTCGGAAACCCTCGTTCGGATCACTCCACCCGACAGGGTGATCGCCATGATCTCGTCGGTGTCGTCGACCACCAGCGCGCCGACCAGCGAGCCCCGGCCCTCGACGATCTTCGCCGCCTTGGTGCCGTAGCCGCCGCGTCCCTGGACACGGTACTCGTCCACACCGGTGCGCTTGGCGTAGCCGCCGTCCGTGGCGGTGAAGACGTACGTGCCCGGACGGACGACGTTCATCGAGAGCAGTTCGTCGTCCTCGCGGAAGGCCATGCCCTTGACGCCGGAGGTGGCGCGGCCGGTGGGCCGCAGCGCGTCGTCGGTCGCGGTGAAGCGGATCGACTGGGCCTTCTTGGAGACCAGCAGCAGGTCGTCCTCGGCGGAGACCAGCTCGGCGCCGATCAGCTCGTCGTCCCGGCCCTCCTCGTCCTGGCGCAGGTTGATCGCGATCAGGCCGCCGGAGCGCGGGGAGTCGTAGTCCTTGAGCGGGGACTTCTTCACCAGGCCGGCCCGGGTGGCGAGGACCAGGTACGGCTTGTCCTCGTAGGTCCGGACGGCCATCACCTGGGCGATGTGCTCATCCGGCTGGAAGGCCAGCAGGTTGGCGACGTGCTGGCCGCGGGCGTCGCGCCCGGCGTCCGGCAGCTCGTAGCCCTTGGCGCGGTAGACCCGGCCCTTGTTGGTGAAGAACAGGATCCAGTTGTGGGTCGTCGTCACGAAGAAGTGGTCGACGATGTCGTCCTGCTTCAGCTGGGCACCGCGCACGCCCTTGCCGCCGCGCTTCTGCGAGCGGTAGAGGTCGGAGCGGGTCCGCTTGACGTAGCCGCCACGGGTGATCGTGACGACGATGTCCTCCTCGGCGATGAGGTCCTCGATGGAGAGGTCGCCGTCGGACGGGATGAGGGTGGAGCGCCGGTCGTCGCCGTACTTCTCGACGATCGCGGTGAGTTCCTCGGAGATGATCTCCCGCTGGCGGATCGGCGAGGCCAGGATCGCGTTGTACTCGTCGATCTTGCGCTGCAGCTCGTCGTGCTCGTCGGTGATCCGCTGGCGCTCCAGGGCGGCCAGGCGGCGCAGCTGCATCTCGAGGATGGCGTTGGCCTGGAGCTCGTCGATGTCGAGCAGGCCCATCAGGCCGGTGCGGGCGGCGTCCGCGCTGGCCGAGGCCCGGATCAGCGCGATGACCTCGTCGATCAGGTCCAGGGCCTTGAGCAGCGCGCGCAGGATGTGGGCGCGCTCCTCGGCCTTGCGCAGCCGGAAGGTGGTGCGCCGGACGATGACCTCGACCTGGTGGTTGACCCAGTGCCGGATGAAGGCGTCCAGCGACAGGGTGCGCGGCACGCCGTCGACCAGGGCCAGCATGTTGGCACCGAAGTTGGTCTGCAGCTCGGTGTGCTTGTACAGGTTGTTGAGCACGACCTTGGCCACCGCGTCGCGCTTGAGCACGACCACCAGGCGGGTGCCGGTGCGGGACGAGGACTCGTCGCGGACGTCGGCGATACCGGCGATCTTGCCGTCCTTGACCAGGTCGGCGATCTTCAGCGCGAGGTTGTCCGGGTTGACCTGGAACGGCAGCTCGGTGATCACCAGGCACTGGCGGCCCTGGATCTCCTCGACCTCGACCACGGCGCGCATGGTGACCGAGCCGCGGCCGGTGCGGTAGTAGTCGTCGATGCCGCGGCGGCCGACGATCAGCGCGCCGGTGGGGAAGTCGGGGCCCTTGATCCGCTCGATCAGGGCCTCCAGCAGCTCCTCGGCGGTGGCCTCGGGGTTCTCGAGGTACCAGAGCGCGCCGGAGGCGACCTCGCGGAGGTTGTGCGGCGGGATGTTGGTGGCCATGCCGACCGCGATGCCGGTGGCACCGTTGACCAGCAGGTTGGGGATGCGCGCGGGCAGGACGGTGGGCTCCTGCGAGCGGCCGTCGTAGTTGGGCGCGAAGTCGACGGTCTCCTCGTCGATGTCGCGCATCATCTCCATGGCCAGCGGCATCATCTTGCACTCGGTGTAGCGCATGGCCGCGGCCGGGTCGTTGCCCGGGGAGCCGAAGTTGCCGTTGCCGTCCACCAGCGGCATCCGCAGCGACCACGGCTGGGCCAGGCGGACCACGGTGTCGTAGATCGAGGTGTCGCCGTGCGGGTGGTAGTTGCCCATCACGTCGCCGACGACGCGGGCGCACTTGTAGTAGCCCTTCTCGGGGCGGTACCCGCCGTCGTACATCGCGTAGAGCACGCGGCGGTGCACCGGCTTGAGGCCGTCGCGGACCTCGGGGAGCGCACGGCTGACGATCACGCTCATCGCGTAGTCGAGGTACGAGCGCTGCATCTCGGTCTCGAGCTCGACCGGCTCGATCCGCATGGTCACCTGGGCGGTGGCCTCGGCGGCCTCGGGCGTCTCGGGGGTCTCGGGGGTCTCGGGCTGTTCGCCGTCGGGACGGTTGTCGTCGACCACTGGTGGTCAGTTTCCTTTCACGCGGACTGGTACGTGCGGGGCCTGGGGTGCAGGCGCGTCACACGTCCAGGAAGCGGACGTCCTTGGCGTTGCGCTGGATGAAGGAGCGGCGGGCCTCGACGTCCTCGCCCATCAGCACGGAGAACAGCTCGTCGGCGCGGGCGGCGTCCTCCAGGGTGACCTGGAGCAGCAGCCGGTGCTCGGCATCCATGGTGGTGACCCGGAGTTCCTCGGCGTTCATCTCGCCGAGACCCTTGAAGCGCTGGATCGCGTCGTCCTTGGGCAGCCGGCGCCCGGCCTCCACCCCGGCGGCGATCAGCGCGTCGCGCTCGCGGTCGGAGTACGCGTACTCGAAGTCGTCCCGGCCCCACTTGATCTTGTACAGCGGGGGCATGGCGAGGTAGACGTACCCGGACTCGACCAGCGGCCGCATGAAGCGGAACAGCAGGGTCAGCAGCAGGGTGCGGATGTGCTGTCCGTCGACGTCGGCGTCCGCCATCAGGACGATCTTGTGGTAGCGCAGCTTGGACTCGTCGTAGTCCTCCTGGATGCCGCAACCGAAGGCCGAGATCAGCGCCTGGACCTCGGTGTTCTGCAGCACCTTGTCGATCCGGGCCTTCTCGACGTTCAGGATCTTGCCGCGGATCGGCAGGATGGCCTGGGTGCGCGGGTCGCGGCCCTGCTTGGCCGAACCGCCGGCGGAGTCACCCTCGACGATGAAGATCTCGCACTCGGACGGGTCCTTGGACTGGCAGTCGGAGAGCTTGCCCGGCAGCGAGGCGGACTCCAGCAGGCCCTTGCGGCGGGTGAGGTCGCGGGCCTTGCGGGCGGCGACGCGCGCGGTGGCGGCCTGGATGGACTTGCGGATGATGTCCGAGGCCTCGTTGGGGTTGCGGTCCAGCCAGTCGTTGAGGTGCTCGTGGACGACCTTCTGGACGAAGGTCTTCGCCTCGGTGTTGCCGAGCTTGTCCTTGGTCTGGCCCTCGAACTGCGGCTCGCCGAGCTTGACCGAGATGATCGCGGTCAGACCCTCGCGGATGTCCTCGCCGGAGAGGTTGTCGTCCTTCTCGCGGAGCAGCTTCTTGTCCCGCGCGTAGCGGTTGACCAGGCCGGTCAGCGCGGCGCGGAAACCCTCCTCGTGGGTACCGCCGCCGTGGGTGTGGATGGTGTTGGCGAAGCTGTAGACCCCCTCGGTGTAGGAGGAGTTCCACTGCATCGCGATCTCCACCGAGATCGCCTTGTCCTTGTCCTCGGCCTCGAAGTCGATCACCGAGGGGTGGACGGGCTCGCCCTTGCGGGAGTTGAGGTGGGCGACGAAGTCGGCGATGCCGCCGTCGTACTTGTACGTGACGGTGAGCGGCTTGCCCTCCTCGTCCACGTGCTCGGGGCGCTCGTCGGTCAGCGAGATCGACAGGCCCTTGTTGAGGAAGGCCATCTCCTGGAAGCGCCGGGAGAGCGTCTCGAAGGAGTAGACGGTGGTCTCGAAGATGTCGCCGTCGGCCCAGAAGGTCACCGTGGTGCCGGTGCGGCCGGTCTCCGCGCCCTTGACCAGGGCGGCGGTCGGCGCGCCCATCTTGTAGTCCTGGGTCCAGATGTGGCCGTCCTTGTGGATCTCCACCGAGAGCCGGGTGGACAGCGCGTTCACCACGGAGACACCCACGCCGTGCAGACCGCCGGAGACGGCGTAGCCACCGCCGCCGAACTTGCCGCCCGCGTGCAGGACGGTGAGCACGACCTCGACGGCGGGCTTGTCCTGGCCGGGGACGATGTCCACCGGGATGCCGCGGCCGTTGTCGACGACGCGGATCGCGCCGTCGGCCATGATCGTGACGTCGATGGTGTCGGCGTACCCGGCCATCGCCTCGTCGACGGAGTTGTCCACGACCTCCTGCACCAGGTGGTGCAGGCCGCGCTCACCGGTGGAGCCGATGTACATGCCGGGGCGCTTGCGGACGGCGTCGAGGCCTTCCAGCACCTGGATGTTGCTACCGGTGTAGGAAGCCTGGTCGGTCTGGTCTGGGGTCTGGCTGGGGTTGCCGGAATCGGCCACGAAGCGCCCTCTCTGGCACAGCACGGGCCGCATGCCCTCCCCGAACGGGCAGGCGTGCGACCACAGCGTTTCGACTCGGTTGCCACTAGCAACAGTGTTTGGCTCTCAGTCTACCGGTACGACTGACAGAGATGGGCGTTTGGCAGCCCTTGAAGGCAGATATGCCGCCCTGAATCCCCTCCACACGAGTCCCGATACTCGCCCGGGGGGCCTGGGGCGCCTGGAAGGGCCGTCAGCGGTTCCGGAAGATCGTGGTCCGATCCCGGCGGGGCCGGCGGTCCCCAGGGGGCTTGAAGACGGGCCCTAGCCCCAGGTGTCGCCCGGGCCCTTGCTCCCGGGCGCGCGCAGCCGGCCGTAGCCGCGGGCGGGCGCGGCCGGGCCGAGCACCTTGATGGTCTTCACCGTGCCGTGGCCCAGCTCGTGGTTCAGGCGGGCCACCAACTGCCGCGCCAGCCAGCGCAGTTGGGTCGCCCAGGCGGTGGAGTCGCACTGCACGGTGAGCACCGCGGCGGCCTCGTCGTAGGAGGAGGGGTGGCAGTGCGCCGAGATGTCCGGCCCGACGATCTGCGGCCAGCGGCCCATCACCCCGCCGACCGCGGCGGAGGACTCCCAGCCACGCTCGGTCAGCAGCCGGTTCAACGCGGCGCCCAGCGGGACCGGGTCGCGGCCGTCCGAGCGGGCGCCGCTGCGCAGACCGTGCCGCTTCGCCTCGCGCTTCTGCTGGACCTGCTCGCCGCGCTGACGGGCCTGGGCGCGGGCCGCCCGCAGCGCGGAACGGGCGAGGTCGGCGCCGGTGGGCTCGGGGGCACCGGGGGTGGGGGAGTGCTCCGCCGGCTCGCTCACGGCGATCTCCTTTCCCCAGCCTGTGGACAACCGATGAGCCGTCCAGCCTACGGGAGCGGTCGGACGTGGAACGGCGGGGCGTGCCCGCACCGCGGTGAGTGTGACGAGCGGATCAGGCGACGGATCAGGCGTCGATCCGGCGGACGGCGCCGTCGGAGACCGCGAACCGGGCGCCGGCCAGGGCCTTCGGCACGTCCTCGGCCACCGCCGCGGTGACCAGCACCTGCTCGCCGTCGGCCACCAGCTCGGCCAGCCGCTCCCGGCGGGCGGCGTCCAGCTCGGCGAACACGTCGTCCAGGATCAGCACCGGTTCGCCGCCGTCGGCGCGCAGCAGCTCGTACGAGGCCAGCCGAAGCGCCAGTGCGAACGACCAGGACTCGCCGTGGCTGGCGTAGCCCTTGGCGGGCAGCGGGCCGAGCTTGAGAACCAGCTCGTCGCGGTGCGGGCCGACCAGGGTGAGCCCGCGCTCGACCTCCTGCTTGCGGACCGCCTGCAGCGCCCGCAGCAGCTGCTCCTCGGCCTGCTCGCGACTGGTCGGCAGCTCGCCCTCGAAGGAACTGCGGTACTCCAGCGAGGTCTCGCCGCCGCCCGGGGCCAACTGCCCGTAAGCCGCCGTCACCAGTGGCTGCAGAGCGGCCACCAGCTGGATCCGGAAAGCCGTCAGCTCGGCGCCGGCCCGGGCCAGATGGCCGTCCCAGACCTCCAGGGTGGACAGGTCCGCGCCCTTGCCGCCGCCGGCCCGGCGGGCCATCGCGGCGGTCTTCAGCAGGGCGTTGCGCTGCTTCAGCACCCGCTCGTAGTCCTGCCGGACCCCGGCCAGCCGGGGCGCGCGGGCGGTCAGCAGCTCGTCCAGGAAACGCCGGCGCTCGCCCGGGTCGCCCTTGACCAGGCTGAGGTCCTCGGGGGCGAACAGCACGGTGCGCAGCAGGCCCAGCACGTCGCGCGGGCGGACGTTGTCGGAACGGTTGATCCGGGCCCGGTTGGCCTTGCCCGGGGTGAGCTCCAGCTCGACCAGGGTGGAACGGCCGCGGTCCACCACCGAGGTGCGGATCACCGCCCGCTCCGCGCCGAGCCGGATCAACGGGGCGTCGGTGGCGACCCGGTGGCTGCCCAGGGTGGCGACGTAGCCGATCGCCTCGACCAGGTTGGTCTTGCCCTGGCCGTTGGGCCCGACGAAGGCCGTCACGCCCGGGTCGAGGGGAACCTCGGCCCGGGCGTACGACCGGAAGTCGGCGAGCGACAGATGCGCGACGTGCATGGCTGTGGACTGCGCTCGCCTTCTGTGGACAGACCTGTGGGTTACCGGGAATCCCTGGGGGATTCCGCCCCGGAGGGGACTACTTCGACTCGACCGCGTGGCCGCCGAACTGGTTGCGCAGCGCGGCGATCATCTTCATCTGCGGCGAGTCGTCCTGGCGGGAGGCGAATCGGGCGAACAGCGAGGCGGTGATCGCCGGCAGCGGCACGGCGTGGTCGATCGCGGCCTCGACGGTCCAGCGGCCCTCACCGGAGTCGGCGGCCCAACCACGCAGCTTGTCCAGGTGCTCGTCCTCGTCCAGGGCGCGGACGGCCAGGTCCAGCAGCCAGGAGCGGATGACGGTGCCCTCCTGCCAGCTGCGGAAGACCTCGCGCACGTCGGTGACCTCGGGGGCGGCCTCCAGCAGCTCCCAGCCCTCGGCGAAGGCCTGCATCATCGCGTACTCGATGCCGTTGTGGACCATCTTGGCGAAGTGGCCGGCGCCCACCGCACCCGCGTGCACCGAGCCGAAGTCGCCCTCCGGCTTGAGCGCGTCGAAGACCGGCTGAACACGCGCAACGTGCTCGGCGTCGCCGCCGTACATCAGCGCGTAGCCGTTCTCCAGGCCCCAGACGCCGCCGGAGACGCCGCAGTCCACGAAGCCGATGCCCTTGGCGGCCAGCGCCTCGGCGTGCTTGATGTCGTCGGTCCAGCGGGAGTTGCCGCCGTCGACGACCACGTCGCCGGGGGACAGCAGCTCGGCGAGCTCGTCGACGGTCGCCTGGGTCGCGGCACCGGCCGGGACCATCACCCAGACCACGCGCGGGCCCTGGAGCTTCTTGACGAGCTCCTGCAGGCTCTCGACGTCGGAGATCTCCGGGTTGCGGTCGTAGCCGACGACGGTGTGGCCGGCGCGGCGGATCCGCTCGCGCATGTTGCCGCCCATCTTGCCGAGACCGATGAGGCCGAGCTCCATGACCAAATCCTTACTGTGGGGACGTGCCTGCCGGCGGCGCCGTTGCCGCACTCCCCGAGCCTACGCTTCCGACCGGGACCGGCTCTGCGCAGTCGGGCCGACCGGGGGAGACGTCCACAGGCTGTGCACAGCGGGTGTGCACAGCCTGTGGGTAACGGGCGGGGCCGGGGTCAGCCGGAGGGGCGGACCGGCATGCCGCGTCCTGCGGGGGACGACCCCCGCACCCCCGGGATCACGCCGCTCCCGGGCTTCAGCCGGAGAGGCGGACCGGCATGATCAGGTACTGGTACGCCTTGTCCTCCTCGGCGTCCACCGAGACCTTGCCGCTGAGCAGGGCCGGCTTGGTCGGGGTGGTGAAGCTCAGCTGGGCGTAGGGGGAGTCGATGGCCTTGAGGCCCTCCTCCAGGTAGCCCGGGTTGAAGGCGATCGAGATGTCGTCGCC
Source organism: Kitasatospora sp. NPDC018058 (assembly GCF_044327205.1). Lineage (NCBI taxonomy): Bacteria > Bacillati > Actinomycetota > Actinomycetes > Kitasatosporales > Streptomycetaceae > Kitasatospora > Kitasatospora sp. NPDC018058. The sequence goes on from NZ_JBIRFA010000002.1 coordinate 212,542, forward strand.
CTCCAGGTCGGCCTCGATCCGCTCGGTGGCCTGGGCGTCGTCGCCCGAACCGGCCTCCAGGGTCAGCACGCCCTGCTCGAAGTTGAGCCGGACCGGGGTGTTGCGCTCGGCGACCAGCGAGACGCGCTTGAGCGCCTCCAGGAAGGGCTGGGTCTGAATCGCGGCGACCGCGCTGAACTCGGTGGGGAAGAGGCTGCGGAACTTGGGGAACTCGCCCTCCAGCAGCCGGGTGGTGGTGCGGCGGCCGGCGCCCTCGAAGCCGATCAGGCCCTCGCCCGCGCCGCCCGAGGAGAGCGCGATGGAGACGTTGTCACCGCTGCCCAGGGACTTGGCGATGTCCTGCAGGGTCTTGGCGGGCACCAGGGCGACCGCGGAGATGTCCGACTGCTCGGGCTTCCACAGCAGCTCGCGGACGGCGAAGCGGTAGCGGTCGGTGGCGGCCAGGGTGATCCGGTCGCCCTCGATCTCGACCCGGACACCGGTGAGCACCGGCAGGGTGTCGTCCCGGCCGGCGGCGACCGCGGCCTGGCTGACGGCGGAGGCGAAGACGTCACCGGAGACGGTGCCGGTGGCGGTCGGCATCTGCGGCAGGGCCGGGTACTCGTCCACGGGCAGGGTGGGGAGGGTGAAGCGGGAGCTGCCGCAGACCACGCTGACCCGCTGGCCGTCGGTGGAGATCTCCACAGGCCTGTTGGGAAGGTTGCGCGAGATGTCGTTGAGCAGTCGACCGGAGACCAGGACGGTGCCGGCCTCCTCGACGTCCGCCTCCAGCTCGACCCGGGCCGAGACCTCGTAGTCGAAGCCGGACAGCGCCAGGCTGCCCTCCTGCGCGGTCAGCAGCAGGCCGGCCAGCACCGGCACCGGCGGCCGTGCCGGGAGGCTGCGGGCAGCCCAGGCCACCGCCTCCGCGAGGACGTCACGCTCCACCCGGAACTTCACCGGTAACCGCCTCCTGGATCGAGCGCTCCCGCTCGCACTCTGGTTCGTCTGATCTTGATCGTCGGTTCCGCTGTCCGCCGAGCTCTGCCACTCCGCTTCCAGCTGCAAAGGACAGTCTGACGTACTCCGCCGACAGACGGGGCAGACGGGCGGAAGCGAACCCGAACAGATGTCGGGGAGGGGTTGTCCACAGATTTCGGGCCCACCCACTTTGAAAGCAGGTTCACGGTCTATCTGTGTAGCGGTAGTAGTAGGGCCTGTGGAAACCGTGGATAACCCCGTTTCCGCAGGTCAACGCCCGATTTTTGTCCACAGTGGGTGTGGACGGCGGCTGTGGACGGGCAGGCCGCGCTGTGGACAGCCGAGCGTTACCCACAGGGCACGCAGGGTATCCACAGGTTATCCCCAGGACTGTCCCCAGATCCGGGCCCGGTTATCCACGGGCACCGGTCAACTTTTCGTGACGCCTTTCACACCAGGGCGTGAACGGTGGTTCACGGTTGTCGAACTGTGGACCCAGCTGTGGACAACCTGGGGATAACCGCCCTGGTCCTGGGGACAACCGGTGGATAACCCGGATGGCCCACTGGCGGCCTGTCAATTGTCCACAGCCTGTGGATAACAGTTGTGCACAAGTCCCCAGGCATCTGACCTGCGCCGAAGAGCGTAGCGGCGACGGCCCTGTGGACGAATTCTGGATAACTTCGGACTCCTCAGCCTGTGGACTGTGCGGAAGGGGCCGGTCCTGTGGACAACGGCCTTGCGCGCTCCCGGGTTTCGAATCACCGGTCAGTTGTTCGGCGCCGGCTGTGGACTGGCGGAACGTCCGTCGACGGGATCCCTGCCCAGCCGCGGCCCGGTCAACACCTGTGGATAGGCGAAGAGGGCGTCAGGATCGCTCCTGACGCCCTCTGTGGGTCTGCCCGGCCCGCCTGTGGACGGGCGCTAGCTCTTGATGCGGTTGGTGAGTTCGGTGACCTGGTTGTAGATCGAGCGCCGCTCGGCCATCAGCGAGCGGATCTTGCGGTCCGCATGCATCACCGTGGTGTGGTCGCGGCCGCCGAACTGCGCGCCGATCTTCGGCAGCGACAGGTCGGTGAGCTCCCGGCACAGGTACATGGCGATCTGCCGGGCCGTCACCAGCACCCGGCTGCGCGAGGACCCGCAGAGGTCGTCCACACCCAGGCCGAAGTACGCGGCGGTCTGCTGCATGATGACCTGCGCGGTGATCTCCGGGCCGGCGTCCTCGTCCCCGCCCGGGATCAGGTCCTTGAGGACGATCCCGGCCAACTCCAGGTCCACCGGTGCCCGGTTGAGGTTGGCGAAGGCGGTGACCCGGATCAGCGCGCCCTCCAACTCCCGGATGTTGCGGGTGATCCTGGACGCGATGAACTCCAACACGTCGGCGGGGGCGTTGAGTTGCTCCTGGATCGCCTTCTTGCGCAGGATCGCGATCCGGGTCTCCAGCTCCGGCGGGGTGACGTCGGTGATCAGACCCCACTCGAAGCGGTTGCGCAGCCGGTCCTCCAGCGTGGTCAGCAGCTTGGGCGGCCGGTCCGAGGAGAGGACGATCTGCTTGTTCGCGTTGTGCAGGGTGTTGAAGGTGTGGAAGAACTCCTCCTGCGTGGACTCCTTGCTCGCGAGGAACTGGACGTCGTCCACGAGCAGGATGTCCATGTCCCGGTAGCGGCGGCGGAAGGTGTCCGCCTTGCCGTCCCGGATCGAGTTGATGAACTCGTTGGTGAACTCCTCCGAGGACACGTAGCGCACCCGGGTGCCCGGGAAGAGGCTGCGCGAGTAGTGCCCGATGGCGTGCAGCAGGTGGGTCTTGCCCAGCCCGGACTCGCCGTAGATGAAGAGCGGGTTGTACGCCTTGGCCGGGGCCTCGGCGACCGCCACCGCCGCCGCGTGCGCGAAGCGGTTGCTGGCGCCGATGACGAAGGTGTCGAAGAGGTACTTGGGGTTCAGCCGGGCGGCCGGCTCGTCCTTGCGGGAGCCGCCGGCCGGAGGAGCGCCGGGCGGGGCGGGCACCCCAGGGACGGCGGGGCGGTCGGTGGCGCGCTCCGGGCCGGCCTTCTCGGCCGGCCGGCCGCCGGTGGGCCGGGTACCGTGCGCCCGGCGCCCGGCACCGGTGCGGGGCTGCTCGCCCGGGCCGGGGCCGTAGGCGCCGCCGAACAGGTCGCCCTGGGTGGTCGAGGGCGAGCTGGGCAGGGGCCGCGGCGCCTGGCGGGGCGCGGGCTCATCCGGCTCGCGATAGGGCTGCTGCGGTTCCTGGTAGCCGGATTCCTGGTAGCCGGGCCAGGGCTGGGCCGGCTGGCCGCCGTACGGCGCCGGGCGCTGCTCGTAGCCGCCGGTGTCGTAGCGGGGACGCTCGTAGTCCTGCTCGTAGGGCTGCTGGTATCCCGGGCCGCCGTAGCCGCCGGAGTCCTCCTCGGCCGGGCCGGGGTACGGCTCGGAGGGGGCCTGGGCGGCGGGCGCGGGGGTGGTGGGCACGGCGTTGGCGTCGACCATCACGGCGATCCGGACCGGTCGGTTGAGTTCGCGGCTGAGGGCGTCGGTCAGCTGCGGAAGCAGTCGGCCCTCCAGCACCTGCTTGGCCCGCTCGTTCGGGGTCGCCAGCAGGGCGGTGTCGTGCATCATCCACATGGGCTGGGTGCGCTGCACCCACTGCTTGTCCATCTCGCCGATATCGGGGTCGTTGACCAGCCGCTCGACGACCCTCGCCCAGACCGGGACGAGGTCGCTGTTGACATCAGCCACTGGTGCACGCTTTCCAAGAACAAACCAGACAAGTCCTGCAACGGTAGTCAGCGAACAGAGACGGATCAAGTCGTTGTCCACAGGCTGTGGGTAAACACGCCCCGGGCGGCTGGTTTGACCCTCACACCCCGTCCCGCGTACCGTAACCAGGTCGAGTTGTCGATGGCCGCTGCCGCATGTCCGCGGGTCCACCCGCTCCATAAGGCGCGCAGCACGGGCGCCGTGGATTGCCTCAGACCCCAGCCGAACTGGGGCGATGGGCCGGATTTCCGAATCAGGGGAGATCACGCGGACGCACGGTGACGGCCAAGCGACTCCCCGTCATCCTACGATTCACCTCAGGAGCCCCCGAGTGAGCAAGCGCACCTTCCAGCCGAACAACCGTCGTCGCGCGAAGACCCACGGCTTCCGGCTGCGTATGCGTACCCGCGCCGGCCGCGCCATCCTGGCTGCCCGCCGTGGCAAGGGCCGCGCCAGCCTGTCCGCCTGATCCACGACAGAGTCTGTTGTGCTGCCCTCCGAGAATCGGCTGCGGCGGCGCCAGGACTTCGCGACCGCGGTGAAACGCGGTCGCCGGGCCGGCCGGCCCCTTCTGGTCGTCCATCTCAGCAGAGAGGCCGACCCCCAGGGGCAGACCGACCGGACCAGCGACTCCCGCCCGCACGTCGCCGAGGGGACTCCTTCGGCGCGTGCGGGTTTCGTCGTGAGCAAGGCCGTTGGCCCGGCGGTCGTTCGCAACCTGGTCAAGCGCCGGTTGCGCCATCTCGTTCGTGATCGTCTGTTCAGGCTGCCCGCCGGTAGCCTGATAGTGGTGCGTGCGCTACCCCAGGCCGCGACCGCCTCGTACCAGGATCTTGAACGTGATCTTGATGCGGCGCTGAAGCGGTTGCTGAGGGCCGAGCCCGCCGCCACGGCGCCGACGGGAGCAGGGCGATGAAGTACCTGCTGATGGGCCTGATCAGGGTCTACCAGTGGACGATCAGCCCACTGCTCGGTCCGGTCTGCCGCTATTACCCCTCCTGCTCGCACTACGGCTACGAGGCCGTGAAGGTGCACGGAGCGGTCAAGGGCGGCGGACTGACCATGTGGCGCATCCTGCGCTGTAACCCCTGGTCGCCTGGCGGGGTGGACCATGTACCGCCGCGCAAGCACCCGGTGTGGCACCGCCGGCTGCGCGATCTGCTGAGCCCCAAGAGCGGGACCGCCGAGCCGGAGCCGGTGGCGAAGCCCGATGCCCAAGGAGTCTGACCGGTGACCTTCGGTTTTCTGAGTCCCCTCTACACGGCGGTGTCCTGGATCATCGTCCAGTTCCACTCGCTGTACAGCCACGTCTTCAATCCCGACGGTGGCTGGGCCTGGGGCCTGTCCATCGCCTCGATGGTCGTCGTCATCCGGATCTGCCTGATCCCGCTCTTCGTGAAGCAGATCAAGGCGACCCGGGCCATGCAGGCGATCCAGCCGAAGATGAAGGCCATCCAGGAGCGCTACAAGAACGACCGGCAGCGCCAGTCCGAAGAGATGATGAAGCTGTACAAGGAGGCGGGTACCAACCCGTTCTCCAGCTGCCTTCCCATCATCGTGCAGGCCCCGTTCTTCACCGCCCTCTACGGCGTGCTGGCCTCGGTCGCCAAGGGCAAGCCGATCGGTGTGATCCACGGCGACCTGCTGGTGAGCGCCGGCAAGGCGCACATTCTCGGCGCCCCGCTGTCCGCGACCTTCGTCAGCAGCGGTGAGACCAGCGTCAAGATCGTCACTGCGGTGATGATCATCCTGATGTCGCTGTCGCAGTTCATCACCCAGCGCCAGCTGATGACCAAGAACGTCGACCTCACGGTGAAGACGCCGTTCATGCAGCAGCAGAAGATGCTGATGTACGTCTTCCCGGTCATGTTCGCCGTGATGGGCATCAACTTCCCGGTCGGTGTCCTGGTCTACTGGCTGACCACCAACGTCTGGTCGATGGGCCAGCAGCTGATCGTCATCCGCAACAACCCGACCCCGGGCAGCAAGGCCTTCGAGGAGCGCCAGGTGCGGTTGAAGAAGGCCGGCCGGCTGCGTGCGGACGGTACGGAGATCAAGGGTGCGCTCTGGGGCCTGCTGCCCCCGTCCAAGGCGGCCATCAGCGAGGCGGCCTCCGCGGCGGCCGTGGTCGAGGAGTCGGTTCGGGCGAGCCGCCAGCAGCCCCGTCGGCAGACCAAGGCCCAGCGCCAGCACGGCGGTGCCGGCTCGCCGGCGGCCGAGGACGCCCAGGACGCCCACTCTGAGCAGTCGAGCGACGCCGTTCCGGCCGAGTCCGGCCCCGAGCCGACGGCCGCCAAGCAGACCGCGGCCAAGCCCGCCGGCACCAGGCAGGGGACCCGGCAGCAGCCCAAGCGTGGCGGTCAGCGACCGAAGAAGAAGTCCTGACCGGCCCCTGGCCTGTTGCGGCAGCCCCGTAGAGCTTCGTTCCCGGCCCGCCAGACGGGCCCAACTCCGAAGGAGTCCATCAGTGACGGAAGGCACCACCTCCGCCGTCGAGGCCGAGGCCGCCGCCAGCGCCGACGAGAACCTCATCTCCCGCCTGGAGCAGGAGGGCGACATCGCGGCGGACTACCTGGAGGGTCTGCTCGACATCGCGGACCTCGACGGTGACATCGACATGGACGTCGAGGGCGACCGCGCCCTGGTCTCCATCGTCAGCGACGGCAACGACCGCGCGCTGCAGCGCCTGGTCGGCCAGGACGGCGAGGTGCTGGAGGCCCTGCAGGAGCTGACCCGGTTGGCTGTCCACCGAGAGACCGGCGAGCGCAGCCGCCTCATGCTGGACATTGCCGGCTTCCGGGCCCGCAAGCGTGAGGAACTGGCCGTCCTCGGTGCCAAGGCCGCGGAGCAGGCCAAGAGCACCGGCGAGCAGGTCAAGCTGCAGCCGATGACGCCCTTCGAGCGCAAGGTCGTCCACGACGCGGTCGCGGCCGCCGGTCTGCGGAGCGAGTCCGAGGGCGAAGAGCCCCAGCGGTGTGTGGTCGTGCTGCCGGCCTGAGGCCGACGGTCGACGACCGGCCGCTCCGGCGGCCGGTGAGCTTCACCGGACGCGACCCCGTCCGCCTCGTGCGGGCGGGGTCGTCGTCCCTTCCGGGATGTTTCACGTGAAACAGTGCGTTGAGCGGGTCGGTGGATCCGGGGATCGGAGAGGTCGAGATGGACACGGAGAACACGGCCGCCGGCCGTCCGGGGGCGGACGTGGATCCGGACGTTGAGGGGCGGGCGGCCGAGGCACCCGAGCTGGACGTGCTGGCCGAGGCGCCGGCCGCCGCCCGGGAGGTCTTCGGCGGCCGCTTCGACGCCGCCGTCCGCTACACCGAGCTGCTGGCCACCGCAGGGGTCAAGCGCGGGCTGATCGGGCCGCGCGAGGTGCCCCGGCTGTGGGACCGCCATGTGCTCAACTGCGCGGTGCTGGCCGAGCTGCTGCCGACCGGCTCCACCCTGTGTGACGTCGGCTCCGGTGCCGGCCTGCCCGGCATCCCGGTGGCGCTGGCCCGTCCGGACGTCTCGGTGACCCTGCTGGAGCCGCTGCTGCGTCGGACCACCTTCCTGGAGGAGGTCGTCCGGGAGCTGGGGCTGGAGAACGTCACGGTGCTGCGCGGTCGCGCCGAGGAGATGGTCGGCAAGCTCGCGGTGGACGTGGTGACCGCCCGCGCGGTGGCGCCGCTGGACCGGCTGGCCGGCTGGGGGATGCCGCTGCTGCGTCCGCACGGACAGATGCTGGCCCTCAAGGGCGACAGCGCCGAGCAGGAGCTGGCCGACTCGCGCGCCGGGCTGGCCAAGCTGGGCGCGGTCGAGTGGAGCGTCATCTCGGTCGGCGAGGGCACCCTGGAGACCTCGACCCGGGTAGTCCAGGTCAAGGCGGGGGAGAGCCCCGGCGGTGTGAAGGCCGCGACGCGGCGGGCCAAGGTGGCCCGGGCCGGCCGCAACGCCAACGCCAGCGCCAGCGCCAGCGCCAGCGCCAAGGGCGGCGAGCGCGGCCGGGGCGGGCGGCGCCGCGGCCGTTGAGGCCCAGTGGGCGTCGGACACGCGGCAGAACGGGCGGACGGTCCTCCTGAACGGGGGAACCGTCCGCCCGTCGTCGTTCAGGTGACGGCCGGGCCGACGCCGGAAAACCGGAGTGTCGCAACGTCAGATTTCCGGCATAGCGGGCATGGTGTTTCACGTGAAACGTCGCTCCTTGCTCTCGGGAATCCTCGGCCGTGACCGGGCGGCGACTGTTGCCGCTGCGGTTTCACGTGAAACACTGACCCCCATGCAGGACTCGGAGACCATCGACCAGATCGATGACACGCCCATCGCACGGGCCGCTCAGGCTGCGGTTCAGGCGATCGGTCGAGCGGGGGAAGGGCTACCCCGGCCCGCCAATACCCGGGTGATCGTGGTCGCCAACCAGAAGGGTGGGGTGGGCAAGACCACCACCACCGTGAACATGGCCGCCTCGCTCGCGATGCACGGGCTGCGCGTCCTGGTGGTCGACCTCGACCCGCAGGGGAACGCCTCCACCGCGCTCGGTATCGACCACCACGCCGAGGTGCCCTCCATCTACGACGTTCTGGTCGAGGGCAAGCCCCTGGCCGACGTGGTCCAGCCGGTCGTGGACGTCGAGGGGCTGTTCTGCGTCCCCGCGACGATCGACCTGGCCGGCGCCGAGATCGAGCTGGTCTCGCTGGTGGCCCGGGAGAGCCGACTGCAGCGCGCGATCGCCGCCTACGAGCAGCCGCTGGACTACATCCTGATCGACTGTCCGCCCTCGCTGGGCCTGCTGACGGTCAACGCCCTGGTGGCCGGCCAGGAGGTGCTGATCCCGATCCAGTGCGAGTACTACGCGCTGGAGGGCCTCGGCCAGCTGCTGCGCAACGTCGAGCTGGTGCGCGCGCACCTCAACCCCGCGCTGCACGTCTCGACCATCCTGCTCACCATGTACGACGCCCGGACCCGGCTGGCCGCGCAGGTCGCCGAGGAGGTCCGGACCCACTTCCAGAACGAGGTCCTGAGCACGGCGATCCCGCGCTCGGTGCGCATCTCGGAGGCGCCCAGCTACGGGCAGACGGTGCTCACCTACGACCCGGGTTCGACCGGGGCGCTCTCGTACCTGGAGGCCGCTCGCGAGCTCGCGCTGCGTGCGGTGGTCCAGGGCGGTTCGCGGGTGGGCCAGCAGCGGGACGGCCAGCAGGGGCACGGCGCCCCGGTGGCACAGTACGGTACGACGGAGGGTAATCGGTGAGTGGTCGCAGGGGTCTGGGGAAGGGTCTCGGGGCACTGCTCCCGTCGGCTCCGCCGGCGGTCGGCGGAGCGACGGGACAGCCCGCGGCGGCCACGCCCGCATCGGCCTCGGTGGTGCTGGAGCCCTCCGGGGCCGGGACGGTCTCGCCGACCGCGGTGCCGGTGCTGCCGTCCGGCCGGGGAACGGTGGCGGCCCGGGCCGGCGCCGAGAGCCTGCGGGAGAAGGCCGACCGCGCGGCCGAGCTGGCCGAGGTCGCCGGGGCCCGGTTCGCCGAGCTGCCGCTGGACGCGATCACCCCCAACCCGCGTCAGCCGCGTGAGGTCTTCGACGCGGACAAGCTGGCCGAGCTGGTCGCCTCCATCAAGGAGGTCGGGCTGCTCCAGCCGATCGTGGTGCGTCAGGTCGAGGCCGAGCGCTACGAGCTGATCATGGGCGAGCGCCGCTGGCGCGCCTCCCGGGAAGCCGGGCTGGAGCGGATCCCCGCGATCGTCCGGGCCACCGAGGATGACAAGCTGCTGCTGGACGCCCTCCTGGAGAACCTGCACCGGGCCGAGCTGAACCCGCTGGAGGAGGCGGCCGCCTACGACCAGCTGCTGCGGGACTTCTCCTGCACCCATGACGAGCTGGCGGACCGGATCGGTCGCTCGCGCCCGCACGTCTCCAACACCCTGCGGCTGCTGAAGCTCCCGCCGTCCGTCCAGCGGCGGGTCGCCGCCGGGGTGCTGACCGCCGGCCACGCCAAGGCGCTGGTGGGCATCCCGGACGCGGACCAGCAGGAGGAGCTGGCCAAGCGGATCATCGCTGAGGGCCTCTCGGTGCGGACCACCGAGGAGATCGCCAAGCTGATGAGCGCCGAGCAGAAGCCCAAGCGCCAGGCACCCAAGGCGGGCAAACTGATGTCCCCGGCCTTCAACGACCTGGCGACCCGGCTCTCGGACCGCTTCGACACCCGGGTCAAGGTCGAGGTGTCGCAGCGCGGCGGCAAGCTGGGCAAGGGCAAGGTGGTGCTGGAGTTCGGCTCGGTGGAGGACCTCAACCGGATCCTGGACAGCATGGCTCCGGGTGAGGACGGTCTGCGGCTGTCGCAGGGCTGAGCCGGCCGAGGGCAACGACCCGATGGGTGCATGTTCCACGTGAGCGCTGTTTCACGTGAAACATGCACCCATCGGCGTTCGCGGGGGAATGCTCGACCGTGAAAGGGAGGAGGTACGGGCCATGGGACGCCGGATAGCTCCGCTGACGCTGGACAACCTCGTGGATCTGCCGACCGACTGCCGCTCCTGCGTGTTCTGGGAGCTGGACCCGGTCAGCGCGAAGGAGGCGGTGGAGTCCGGGAAGCCGGAGCTGGAGAAGGAGGGGTGGATCTCCGCGGTGCTGCTGGAATGGGGCTCCTGCGGCCGGATCGTCTACGTGGACGACCAGCCCGCCGGTTTCGTGCTCTACGCACCGCCCGCCTACGTTCCCCGCTCGCAGTCCTTCCCGACCAGCCCGGTCTCGCCGGACGCCGTTCAGCTGATGGTCAGCCGAGTGCTACCGGGCTACCAGCGACAGGGGCTCGGCCGGGTGCTGGTGCAGACGGTGGCCAAGGACCTGCTCGGGCGCGGGGTGCGGGCGATCGAGGCCTTCGGCTCGGCGGGTCGGGTGCCGACCAGCTGCGTGCTGCCGGCCGACCACCTGCTCGCGGTCGGCTTCAAGACCGTACGGCCGCACCACCGCTACCCGCGGTTGCGGCTGGAGGCGCGGACCACGTTGTCCTGGCGGGGCGATGTGGAGGTTGCGCTGGAGCGGCTGCTCGGCGGCGGGCGCAAGGAGCCGGCACTGCGGCCGTTCTGAGCGGCTGATCCGGGGGCCGTGGCAGAACGACGGCGGCGGGGCTCCCCGAGTGGGGAGCCCCGCCGCCGTTCGGTCGGTGACCGGTGGATCTAGAACAGGCCGTCCAGCTCGCGCAGCAGCGCGGCCTTCGGCCGCGCACCGGTGATCTGCTTCACCGGCTGGCCGTCCTTGTAGAGGATCAGGGTCGGGATCGAGATGACGTTGTACTCGGCGGCGGTCACCTGGTTGGCGTCCACGTCGAGCTTGGCCACGGTCAGCTTCTCGCCGTGCTCCGCCGCGATCTCCTCCAGGATCGGGGCGACCTGGCGGCACGGGCCGCACCAGGTGGCCCAGAAGTCGACCAGAACGGGCTTGTCGCTCTCCAGGACGTCGGACTTGAACGTCGCGTCGGTGACGGTAGTGGTGGCGCCGGCCACGGGAACTCCTCGGGTTCGGACGGAGGGGGCTGCCAGGAAAACAACGGACGGGCCCGTTCTGTTTCTGCCTGGCCGGGGCGGGGGGTGTTTCACGTGGAACACCCCCCGCGGGGGTTCGGTCGGTGGCGAGGGGGTCAGACCGCCACGGCGGCGGCCTTGGACTCCAGGTCGTCCAGCGCGGCCAGGTAGCGCTCGGCGTCCAGCGCGGCGGAGCAGCCGGTGCCGGCGGCGGTGATGGCCTGGCGGTAGGTGTGGTCCACGACGTCGCCGGCGCCGAACACGCCCTCGATGTTGGTCCGGGTCGAGGGGGACTCGACCTTGAGGTAGCCCTCGGCGTCGAGGTCCAGCTGGCCCTTGAAGAGGTCGGTGCGCGGGTCGTGGCCGATCGCGATGAACAGGCCGGTGACGTCCAGCTCGCGGGTCTCGCCGGTGGTGGTGTCGCGCAGGGTGACGCCGGTCAGCTTCGGGTCGCCGTGGATGGCCTCCACCGCGCTGTCCCACTCGAAGCGGATCTTCGGGTCGGCGAAGGCGCGCTCCTGCATCGCCTTGGAGGCGCGCAGGGTGTCCCGGCGGTGGATGATCGTGACGCTCTTCGCGAAGCGGGAGAGGAAGGTCGCCTCCTCCAGGGCGGTGTCGCCGCCGCCGACCACCGCGATGTCCTGGTCGCGGAAGAAGAAGCCGTCGCAGGTCGCGCACCAGGAGACGCCGCGGCCGGAGAGCTTGTCCTCGTTCGGCAGGCCCAGCTTGCGGTGCTGGGAGCCGGTGGTGACGATCACGGCGCGGGCCTTGTGCACATTGCCCTCGGAGTCGGTGACTGTCTTGATGTCACCGGTGAGGTCGACCGCGACGATGTCGTCCGGGACCAGCTCGGCGCCGAAGCGCTCGGCCTGCGCCCGCATGTTGTCCATCAGCTCGGGGCCCATGATGCCGTCCCGGAAGCCCGGGAAGTTCTCGACCTCGGTGGTGTTCATCAGCGCGCCACCGGCGGTGACGGCCCCCTCGAAGACCAGCGGCTTGAGGGAGGCACGGGCCGTGTAGAGCGCGGAGGTGTACCCGGCCGGGCCGGAACCGATGATGATCACGTTACGGACGTCGCTCACTGCTTCTCCTGGTTCGCATCGCGACCCGCGTTTGCTGCGGGGAGGGCGGTCCTGCTCCGCCGCCCGGGACAACGGCTGACCAGTCTCTCGCATTCCCAGGTTGATCAGTACCAGGCGCCCGCAGTGTGGGAGCGGCGTGGCGTCCTGGTCGTCGATCGCATGGGAACGGACTCGCGACGGCTGGGAACGTCTGGTCAGCCCCGGGGGACGGTCCGCTGCAGCACGACCGGGCCGCAGCCGGGGGAGCGCAGATAGACGTCCACGAACCCGGGTCGGCCGGGAGCGGGGTAGACCAGGACGTCGACCGGGACGCCCTGGAAGCTGCCCCGGTCGGTGGCCAGCGGGGTGCCCGGGGCGGGGGCCGGACAGGTGGCCGGCGAGGGCTGGGCGGGAGCAGGGGGAGAGGCGGCGGCGTTCGGGGCGGCCGAGGTGTCGGGCTCCGGCCGGACGCCCTCGGCGGGCGCCGCGGCGTCGGACTTGGCGGGCCCGGTCGCGCGCAGCCCGGGAGCGGTGCCGGAGCGGGTCAGCAACTGTTGCACCTGGGCGGCCAGTCGGTCCTCCTGGTAGACGGTGACCGGGCCGCTGCTGCGGGGGGTGCGGGCGCTCTGGTCGGCGGCGGAGGTGCCCGCCGGGGCGCCCGCGGTGACCGCGGGGTGGTCCGGGGCGGAGGAGTTCACCAGCAGTGCCCCGCCGAGCCCGAGGGCGGCCAGCACGGCGGCCGCGCCGAGCAGCAGACCGGCCCGCCGTCGGCGCGGGCGGGGGCGGCCGGGGCCGGTGGCCGAGGCGGGGCGGGACGGGGGCGCGGAGGGTGCCGCAGCGGTCCGCGCGGACGGGGCCGGGGTGACCGTCCGGCGGTCGGTCCCGGCGGCCTCCTGGGGGCGGCTGGAGCCCTCGGCGAGGGCGTCCTCGGCAGGGGTGCTCTCGGCGCGGGCGGCTTCCGCCAGGGCGGCGTCCAGCCGAGCGGCGACGTCGGCGGGCATCGGCTCGGGCTCGACGGCGCCGAGCAGCGTCTGCACCTCGGCCAGCGCGTCGGCGGTCTCCCGGCACTCGGCGCAGCCGTCCAGGTGCCGGCGCAGCGCCTCGGCGGCCTCGGCGGGCTCGACCAGACCCTCGGTGAGGTCGGCGAGCTCCTCGACGGAGGGGTGGGCGTCGGCGGGTTCGAGGGAGGAGAGGGGGGCGGTCATCGCGTGCTCGCGTCTCCTTCCAGCATCGTCCGGCCGGTGTTCGGGCCTGTCCCTGTGACGGTGCGGGGGCCCGTCGGGTTCCCCTGCGCGTCCCGGCGCGACGGCGGGGCCGCGCCGGGGGCGTTCGGTGTCTCCCGCCCGGGTGTCCCGCGTCCCGGCGCGCCGCGCCCCGGTGTTCCACGTGGAACACCGGATCCGCCGCCGGTCCCGCCGTCCGTCTCGCGCAGGTGACGGACCAGCGGGAGCAGCCGGGCCCGGCCGCGCGCGCAGCGGCTCTTCACCGTGCCCACCGGGACGCCCAGCAGCTCGGCGGCCTCGGCCACGGGGTAGCCCTGCATGTCGACCAGGACCAGTGCGGCCCGCTGCTCGGGGGGCAGCTCGGCGAGCGCCGCGGTCAGTTCGCGGTGCACCTCGGCCCGGACCACCGGCGAGTCGGCCGGTTCGGCGGAGCCGACCAGGGTGTCCAGCCGCTGGGGGTCGTCGTCCAGCGGGGTGGTGCGGCGGGTGGCGCTGCGCCGGGCGCGGTCCAGACAGGCGTTGACCACGATCCGGTGCAGCCAGGTGGTGACGGCAGAGCGTCCCTGGAAGCCGGCGGCGGCCCGGAAGGCGGAGACCAAGGCGTCCTGGAGGGCGTCGGCGGCCTCCTCGCGGTCGCCGAGGGTGCGCAGGGCGACCGCCCAGAGCCGGTCGCGGTGGCGGTTCACCAGCAGGCCGAAGGCCTCCGGGTCGCCGGCGACGTGCCGGGCGAGCAACGCCGCGTCGTCCTCCGCCACTGCCACCCCTTGTCGCCGTTGTTCGATGTGCGCGGGCGCGCGGTCAGCCGAGGACCTTCACCTCGTTGACCTGACCGCGGTAGCCGCCACCCGTATCCTTCGGCAGGCTGGTCAGCCAGATCAAGAGATAACGCGTGTTCGTCGGGCTGCTGAGGGTGAAGTCGACGGTGCTGCCGCTCTGCTTGTCCAGCACGTTGAAGGACTCGGGCTGGGCGTCCTGCGGCTTGGCGGCGGCCTGGGCGTTCGGCACCCGCAGTTCGGCGGTGTGGATGCCGGCGAACTGGACGTTCACCGAGCTGACCGACTGCACCGAGCCGAGGTCGATGAGCAGGCCGGTGCCGTCCTTGAGCGGTGGCTTGGGGCCGAAGGGGTCGTTGTAGGTCTTGGTCACCCAGGCGGTGTTCGGGTCCCCGTCGAAGACCTTCGGGAGCAGCCAGAGGGACTCCGGCGAGTCGCCCCGCGGGTTGTAGGAGAAGGCTTCCTTGATCTGGACCGGCACCGGCGTGTGCGTCGTCGTCGGGTGGGTGGTCGGTGCGGCGGTGCTGACCGAGGGCTGCGGGGTGGCGGCGATGGCCGGTCCGGTATTGCGCAGGCTGCCGACGAACTGCCAGGAGGCGACGCCGATCGCGCCCAGCGCGACCGTCCAGGCGGTGGCCTTGACCACCCGGCGCAGCCGTCGCCTGGTGCGCCGGGAGGAGGCCGGCCGGGAGGAGGGCGGCAGCGGGGCGACCGTCGTGTCGGCCACCCGGGTCGGGTTGGGCGCGGTGGGCAGGGCGTGGGTGTTGTGCCGGGGCGGGGCCTGGAAGGCGGGCAGCTCCGGCTCGGGCTGGCGGATCTTGGGCAGCCGGGCGATCGCCCGGACCAGCTCCTCCGGGGTGGTGATCGGCTCGGCGTGGTGCGGCGGGTGGTCGAACAGGGCCCGCGCGGCGAGCTCGGACAGGCCCTTGTGGACGCCCGCGCGGACCTGGTCCGGCGCGGCGTTCTGGAGGCCCTTCGGCAGCCCCTGGAGGTCGTAGCGGTCCTCCGGGTACGGCCAGCGGTGGGTGAGCGCGGCGAACAGCAGCACGCCGATCGCCCGGGTGTCGGTGCGCTGGGCGTCGTCGGCGGACTCCTCGGCGGGCAGCCCGCGCAGGGCGGCGTCCACCGCGATGCCGTTGATCCGGTACTGGCCGCTGTCGGTGCGCAGCACGCAGCGCGGGGTGAGCCGCAGGTGGGCCTGGCCGCGGCGGTGCGCGGCGGCGACGGCGTCGGCGACCTGGCGGACCATCTGGTACGCCTCGTGCGGCTCCATCGGGCTGTTCGCGAGCAGCTTGGCGAGGTCGGAGGCGTGCGGCAGCCACTCCCGCACGACGTAGACCAGCTCGCCCTCCTGGACGGCGTCCAGGACCTGGACGAAGCGCGGGTCGCCCAGCAGGGCGGCGGACTTGGCGGCGGCCAGCACCTTGCGGGCACGCTGGTGGCCGGAGGCCATCAGGTGGACGCCGACGGCGCGGCGCAGCTTCTCGTCGACGGCGCGCCAGCTGCTGAAGGTCTCGGTCTGGGAGATGCACTCCTCCAGCCGGTACCGGTGGCCGATCATGTCGCCGCTGTGCCGCATCGGCGCGGGGAGGGTGCGCGGGAGGGTGCCGGTGTCGCGCGGGTCGACCGTGGGCTGAGGGTCGGTGGGGCGGCGCCCGGTGGCGGGCTCGGGAGCGGGGGCGGGCTTCTTGCGGGGGGAGCCGGCGGCCAGTTCGGCGGCGATCTCCTGGACCGAGAGCGGGGCGGTGATCTCGGAGGTCTCCTCGCCGACGGAGGCCTCGTGGTCGGGGTCTGCGGGAGTGTCCTCACCGTCGGCCTCACCGTCGGCCTCACCGTCGTCCTCGGAGGCGTCCGAGGAGGAGGCGTCGGCGGTGCTCGCCGGGGCGGTCTTTCCGCCCCCGAGCTCGTCGATCGCCGCGGCCAGCGCGGCCTCGTCCGCCGCCGCGTCAGCTGCTGACGTGTCGACGACCGCCTTGGTGCCATCAGCCACCGTGGTCCTGCCTCCCCTTGTGTCGCCCCGGCCTGAGAGAGTCGCTGGAGCCTGCGGATTGGCCGCCCTGTGCTCCAGGACAATTGTGCCCACTCTTCTCCACCGGGTACGACCGCTGAAAGGTCCGCTCGGTTGCCTACGGGTGGAGAGATGTGGTGCAGATCCGACACCGGGCCGCCACCTTGTGGGTCCGGAGAACCCCGGTTCGGGTGGCGGCACAGCACTCGGCCGGACGGGCGGAGGCGGTGGTCGCCCCGGTTGACGCCCGGTCAGGGCGCCCGCTCGTCCGGCCGGTTGGCGCGGTGGTCAGCGGCCCAGTCGGCCGCGGACCATACCCAGCATGGCGTTCAGCTCCTCGATCCGCAGGCGCTTCGCGATGAACACAAACACCACCAGTTGGATACCACCGGCCAGGACCAGCGACAGCACGCTGCCCGCCCAGCCGCCGAGCACCTGCTGGACCGCCAGGCTGACGCCGAGACCGACCACCGCGGCCGGGACGCACGCGGCGGTCAGCCGGCTGTACGTCCTGCCGATCCGCTTGGTGTCCAGCCCGCCGATCTTCTTCTTCAGCTTCGGCACCGCCACCGTCACTCCGACGGCGTAGGCGAGGCCGTAGCCGAAGGCCATCCCGGTCACGGTCCACTGCGCGGGCAGCGTGACCCAGCAGATCAGCGAGAAGCCGGCCTGGCAGGCGGCCACCCAGACGGTGTTGGAGAACGGCGTCCGGGTGTCCTCGTAGGCGTAGAAGCCGCGCAGCATCACGTACTGGGCCGAGTACGGGATCAGCCCGAGCGCGAAGGCCGAGAGCATCAGACCGACGTTGGTCGCGTTGCCCAGGGCCGTGGTCCCGCCGCCGACCGCGTAGATCGAGCGACCGATCGCCGGGCCGAGGGCCAGGAACAGGAAGGCCGCCGGGACGACCGCCACCGCGGTGGTGCGCAGCCCGTACGACAGGTCGTCACGGACGGCGCCGGCGTCCTCGTCGGCCGCCGCCCGGGAGAGCCGGGGGAGTACCGCGCTCATGATCGAGACGGTGATGACGGCCTGCGGGAGCTGCCAGATCAGCAGGGCGTTGGAGAAGGCCGACAGGCCGACACCGCCGTGGCCGCCCTGTTCGGCGGCGCTGCCGGCGGCGGTGGCCAACTGGGTGATGACCAGGTAGCCGGCCTGGTTGGCGAGGACGAAGAAGAAGGTCCACTTGGCCAGTCGGGCGGCCTTGCCCAGGCCGTGGCCCCGCCAGTCGAAGCGTGGCCGGAAGTGGAAGTCCGCGGCCCGCAGGTAGGGGATCATCGCCAGCGACTGGACCACCAGGCCGAGCAGAGTGCCCAGGCCGAGCAGCCGGACGCCCTCCGGGGAGATGTTCTCCGGGGTGACCTGGGTGCCGTTGTAGCCGCCGTAGACCCAGATGTACGCGCCGAAGGTGAAGATCACCACGATGTTGTTGAGGACCGGGGTCCACATCATCGCGCCGAACCGGCCGCGGGCGTTGAGGATCTGGCCCATCACCACATGGACGCCCATGAAGAAGATGGTCGGCAGGCAGTACCGGGCCAGTGCCACCGTGGTGTCGGCGCGGGCCGGGTTCGACATCATCGGGTGCGCGATCAGCTGCACCAGCAGGGGTGCTCCGAGCACCGCCAGGAACACCACGCCGCCGAGCCCGACCATCACCAGGGTGAGCAGTCGGCTGGCGTAGGCGGTGCCGCCGTCCTCGTCGTTCTTCATGCTGCGCACCAGCTGCGGCACGAAGACCGCGTTCAGTGCGCCGCCGCCGATCAGGATGTACAGCAGGGTCGGCAAGGTGTTCGCCGCGTTGTACGAGTCACCCATGACCGCGATGCCGATCGCACCGGCGATCACCATCGTCCGGAGGAACCCGGTGCCCCGGGAGACCAGGGTGCCGGCCGCCATGATCGCGCTGGAGTTCAGCAGGCTGGCGACCTTGCCGCCACCGCCGCTCGGCGCCGGGGCCGTCGGCTCGGCCGCGATCTCCTGCTGCGGCTGCGCGGCGCGCTCCTCGGCGAGGTCCGCCAGCGGCTCGACCGCCGGGGGCACCGCGACGGCGGCCACCTGCATGGTGGCCTCCTCCTCGGAGAGCGGCGGGTCGAACTCGATCGGCGGCACGAAGGGGCGCTGCCCGTCCGGGCCGCCGTGCTGCGGCTGCCCCGGGTAGCCGCCCACCGGCGGGTAGGGCGCGCCCGGCGGCATCGGCGCGGCCGGGGGCACGGGCGCGGCCGGCTGGGCCGGGACGGGCTGGGGCATCGGCGGCGGAGCCGCGGCCTCGGCCTGGTGGCCGCCGAACAGCGCGTCCACCCCGACGTACTCGGTGGTCTCGGTGTCCCAGGCCGAGTGCGCCGGGCCCGGCTCCCACTGCGGCCCAGGCTGCTCGGTGCCGGCCCACTGGCCGCCGTCCTGAGCCGGCTGCTGCTGCGGCCAGGCGGCCTGCACCGGGGTGTCCCAGCCGGGCTGCACCGGCGGCACCGGAGGTGAGAACGGGGTCGGCGACGAGAACTGGGCCGGCGGCACCGGCGTCGGGTAGCCGCCGCCCTGCGGCGGCAGCTGCGGCGGCACGTCGTACGCGGTGGCCGGCGGCTGCGGCTCCGCGGGCCGCCCGGCCCGCAGGCCGTACGGGTCCTGGTCGTCCTGCGGGGTCCCGTACGCCTCGGCCGCGTACGGGTCCTGGGCGTAGGTGTCGGCCACGTACCAGTCGCCGGACGGCGACTCGGCGCCCGGCCGGCTCTCACCGCGGCCCGGCGGCCGCTCCTCGCTGCGCCCGGTCATGTCACCTCTTCGCTGTCGTGGGGGAGGCCGACCCGGCGTTACGGGGGGTCGGCGGTATCAAGGACCAACCTTCTCATCACTGGCGGCCCGATCCCGGCCATCCGGGCTGCTGGCGCGCGGTGTCTGCACGGGACCGCCACCGCCGGACTCCTCCGCCGGGCCGTCCTCAGGGCTGTTCCCCTGACTGTCCCCCGGGTCTTCCGCGGGGGCCTCCGGCTCGGCCTCGGCGGCGTCCCCGGTACCGTCCGTCGCCGGGCCGTCCCCGATCGGCTGGTCGCCGTCCACGTGCGGCTGCCCGCCGCGGCGCTTGCGCTGGCGGACGAAGCGCAGTGCGGCCAGCAGCAGCAGGACGCCGGCGCCCGCGAAGACGTAGAGCACCCCGTTGGTCACCGAGGTGACCTCGACCTTGAACGTCTGCGGTTCGCCGTACTTCTGCGGGTTGGGGCCGGTGGTCCAGAGCTGGGCGGTCATGGTGACCGGGCCGTTGTTGTGCGCCTCGGCTTGGAACCGCAGGGTGACGCTCTGCGCGGCCGGGATGACCAGCTCCTCCGGCTTGCTCACGTTCAGCCTGTTCGGCTGGGTCGAGGTGAGCTTCAGCTGCAGGTTGGTGACCGTCTGGGAGAGGTCGTTCTTCACGCTGACCTGGAGCAGGCCGGTGTTCCCGGCCAGGGTGACCACCGACTTCTGCGGCACCTTGACGGCGCCGGTGAGCTCCTTCAGGTACGTCGTGACGCCCTCGCGGTAGGTTCCGCCGGTCGGGCCCTGGGCCCGCCACTCGGTGGAGAGCGAGCGGACCATGGCGGCGCTGAACGGGCCGCGCACCCGCTGCGGCAGGGTGAGCACCCGCATCAGGACGTCCAGCCTCTGCTGGATGTCGTCGGTGCTGCTCAGGTCGGCGGCCGACAGTTCGGTGGCCCGGGCCTGGGTCGGGTAGTCGGCGGGCGAGGGGACGGCGGTGTTGGACTTCGGGTCCGGCGCGGACTGGGCCAGCGCGTCCAGCTTCACCGGGGTCAGCCACTTGTCGGTCGCCGCCTGCAGCGCGCCGGCCAGCACCTTGGCGGTGGCGGCGGACAGCTCGCGCGGCGGCATGACCAGCAGGCCGCGCTGGTTCTGCGGCTGCTCATGGGTGATCGTGTAGGTCTCGGCCAGGAAGCGCTGGGTCGCCTCGGTCTGGTCCTTCGGGCTGGTCAGGTCCTTCTGGAAGAGCGAGGAGACCGTGTCGTCGGCGACCAGGGCGTTCTGGCCGTTGCCGATCGGGCGCACCGCGGTCGGGGTGTAGTTCACCGCGTCCGGCTCGGGCATGCTCGCGCCGTTGACCAGCACCAGCCCGCTGCCCGCCTGCCGGGCGACGCCGGCGATCTGCTGGTCGAGGTAGCCCTGGTACGGCCAGGCCACATCGGAGCGGGTGTCCACGGACAGCCGGCCCTCGACGGTCAGCCGGCCGGCGGTGGCCGCCTTGTTCAGGGCGGTGCCCATTCCGGTCAGGTCGGCGCCGTTGTGCGCGATCGAGGCGAGGTCGGGGTCGGCGTACGGCAGCGCGACCACCTGGCTGCCCTGCTTGGCGACGGCCGCGCGCAGCTTCTCCAGCCAGGCCGCGGCGGCGGCCGAGCCGGTGCCCGGGACGGTGTTGTCGTCCCTGGCCGGCTTGCCCGGATCCGTGCCCGGCTTCTGCACCCGGTACAGCTTGTTGGTCATCGCGAACGCGGTGTCCAGCAGGTCCGGGTCGACCACCCAGGTCAGGCCGGTCAGCTTGGAGCCGGTGTCCACCAGCTCGTACAGCCGGCCGCCCGGCGCGAACTCGGCGGCCAGGCTGTCGTCGCGCAGCACCGGGACGGTCTGGTCGTTGTCGGAGACGGTCTGCGCGGCCAGCACCGGCGCGTGCACCAGCGGCCAGAGCGTGGTGATCTTCGTGGGCTGGGCCTCGGTGCCGCCCTGGCTGTAGGGCAGGAAGGTGCGGGCGATGCCCAGGGCCCGGTCGTGCGAGTTTTCGGCGGTCGAGCCCCAGGCGTCCACCGCGAGCTCGTAGACGCCGTTGTCGGACAGCCCGAGGTCGCTCACCGCCACGCTCAGGGTGTACGGCTGGCTCTGGCCCGGCTTCAGCTCCGGCAGGGCGTACTGCGGGCTGTCCAGCTCCACGCCGTCCGCGCCACCGGGCGCGTTGCGGGTGGCCACCGACTGCAGCTCGCTGCGCCGCTGCAGCGGCTTGCTGGAGAGCGGCTTGCGGACCGCCGCGTGGGCGCCCTTGATCGCCGACTTGCCGGCGTTGGTGACGTGCCCGCTGATGCTCACGGTGCCGTTCTGGACGGCGACCTGCGGGGTCACCGTCTCGATGGTCAGCGCCACCGGGTACTCCGCGGTGGCCGTGGCGTCGGCGGCCGGGCGGATGTTGCCGCCGGACGGCAGCGCCATGGCGGGCGCGGCCGTGAACAGGGTCAGGGCGGCCGCGCAGGCGGCGGCGAAGCGGCGGGCACGGCGGCCCGGGCTCCGTCCGTCGGCGGCTCGTGCCACAGGACGTCCGCTGGGACGTTCGGCGGGGCCCGCGGCCCGTCCAGGCTGTCGGTGCGCCCCCAGGCCCGAGTGCCGTGCCGGCTCACTCACTCGTTTCGCCCTCGCCGTTCTCGATCGATCGCTCGCTGCTGATGCTGTCCGCCCGGCGCTGCCGCCCGACGTTCCCCGCTCGACGTTCTTCGCTTGACGCTGTTCGCCGCCCTGCTGCCGCGGAGGGTTCCGTCGGCTGAGGCGGCACGCGACACCGCATCCCCGGTTGCGGTGTCCGAGACTCGTCCACCGGCATGGTAACGATCCGGCCTGGCGTGCAGTGTTGGGGGCTGTGAGGTGAGACGCCCAAAACGCGCGGGCGGTTGACCTGTCGGGGCACGTACCCTTGTGAGCCGTGTCCACTGCCAATGAGCCCACCGCGCGCACCGATCGTTCCAGCACCGCCGTCCAGGTCGTCCCAGGCCTGAGCGAGGCCCAGACCATGGGGCTGCAAGAGCTGCTGCGAGTGTCGCCGGTCGCCGACGAGATCGCACGCCGGTTCCAGGCGGCCGGTCACCGGCTGGCGCTGGTCGGCGGCTCGGTGCGGGACGCGTTGCTCGGCCGGCTCGGCAACGACCTGGACTTCACCACCGACGCCCGCCCGCAGCAGGTGCTCAAGCTGGTCAAGGGCTGGGCGGACGCGGTCTGGGACGTCGGCATCGCCTTCGGCACGGTCGGCGCCCGCAAGGACACCCCCGGGGGTTCCTTCCTGATCGAGATCACCACCTACCGCTCCGAGGCGTACGACCGCACCTCGCGCAAGCCCGAGGTCACCTACGGCGACACCATCGAGCAGGACCTGGTCCGCCGGGACTTCACGGTCAACGCGATGGCCGTCGACCTGCCCGGCCGCGGCTTCGTCGACCCGCACCACGGCCTGGAGGACCTGGAGGCCCGGGTGCTGCGCACCCCCGCCACCCCCGAGGAGTCCTTCTCCGACGACCCGCTGCGGATGATGCGGGCCGCCCGCTTCGCCGCCCAGCTGGACTTCGAGCCCGCGCCCGAGGTGGTCGCCGCGATGACGGCGATGGCCGAGCGGATCACCATCGTCTCGGCCGAGCGGGTACAGGCCGAGCTGAACAAGCTGCTGCTGGCCAAGCACCCGGTGAAGGGCCTGCGGCTGCTGGTCGACACCGGCCTGGCCGGGTACGTGCTGCCCGAGCTGCCCGCGCTGCGGCTGGAGCGCGACGAGCACCACCGGCACAAGGACGTCTACGAGCACTCGCTGACCGTCCTGGAGCAGGCCATCGACCTGGAGCAGGACGGCCCGGACCTCACCCTGCGGCTGGCCGCGCTGCTGCACGACATCGGCAAGCCGCGCACCCGCCGCTTCGAGGCGGACGGCCGGGTCTCCTTCCACCACCACGAGGTGGTCGGCGCCAAGATGACCCGCAAGCGGATGCGCGAGCTCAAGTACTCCAAGGAGCTCACCGAGGACGTCTCCCGCCTCGTGGAGCTGCACCTGCGCTTCCACGGCTACGGCGGCGGCGAGTGGACCGACTCCGCGGTGCGTCGCTACGTGACCGACGCCGGGCCGCTGCTGGAGCGCCTGCACGTTCTGACCCGCTCGGACTGCACCACCCGCAACCGCAAGAAGGCCGCCGCGCTGTCGCGCACCTACGACGGCCTGGAGGAGCGGATCACCGAGCTGAAGGCGCAGGAGGAGCTGGACGCCGTCCGCCCGGCGCTGGACGGCAACCAGATCATGGAACTGCTCGGCCTCAAGCCCGGCCCGCAGGTCGGCAAGGCGTACAAGCACATGCTCGAACTGCGACTGGAGCACGGCCCGATGGAGCACGACGCGGCGGTCGCGGCGCTGCGGGCCTGGTGGGCCGAGCAGCAGGGCTGAGGTTGAGGGCCTGTCTTCAGGCTCCCGTCCGCCGGGCGGCGCCGGGAGCCTGACGACAGGCCCTGGCCACGACGACGAAAGGGGCGGTTCCGGCACCCGGCCGGGACCGCCCCTCGCGCGTGCGTCCGGTTACTGGAGCTGCTTGAGGCAGAGCACGTAGTCCAGGGCCGGGAAGTTGGGGTGCTTGCTGGTGTACCAGCTGTCCGCCTTCGGCTGCTTCTCGCAGGCCTTCTTGTCGGAGGTGGCGAGGTACTTGTAGATCACCTTGTACTGCGCCTTGGAGTCGGTGCAGGGCAGCACGGTGATCTTCGGGTCGGTGTCGGTGGTCTCGCTGGTGCCGTTCTCGTTGCGCAGGCAGTCGCCGACCTTGGCGTCGTCCACGCCGTTCGTCTCACGCGGGCTCGGGGTGGTGATCGGCGGCAGGGTGATGCTCGGCAGCGGCGGCAGGGTGAAGGTCGGCGAGGGGAAGGTCGGCGGGGTGTAGGTGGGCACCGGCAGCGGCGTCGGCGAGAAGGTGGTCACCGGCGTCGGGGTCGGTCCCGGGTTCGCGTTGTTGTTGTCGTCCTTCGGGCTGAGCACGCCGGTGGCCGCCAGGATCACGGTGACCGCCAGCGAGACCGGCAGCAGCAGCATCGCCATGTGCGGTCGCCGGCCCAGCGGGACGCCCGGGTCGAGCTGCGGGCCGTGGGTGCCCGGCATCGGCGGCGGCAGCTGCTTGATCCGGCCGTTGGCGGCCAGGTTCATCAGCAGTGTGATCGGCGCCAGGATCAGCGACGCCGGGCTCCACCAGCCCTGGACCAGGGTCCGGGCGGACATGTCGCGCACGGTAGCGGTCCCGCAGGTGCGGCAGAACGGGCCGTGCATCCGCAGCATCCGGTAGGCCAGGACCAGGCCCTGGTGACCGCGGACGGTGGCGCGCACCGCTGGGTAGCCGCCGCAGAAGCGGCAGGTCTGACCGTCCATCGGGGCCGGCGGCGGGTACCCGTAGCCGGGCGGCTGGGCGCCGTACGGCGGCTCCGGCGGCGGGGCGCTCGGGTAGCCGTAGCCGGGCGGGCCCGGGGCGGGCGGGGGCGGCGCGCCGTACGGCTGGGCGCCGCCGTAGGGGTTGCCGTCGCCCGGCGGAGGGCCGTACGGCATCTGGGGCGGAGGCGGAACGGACAAGTGGTCCCCCCGGAGAAGGGTGATGGTTGATGAGGTCAGGACTTCTTCACCGGCGGGTAGCCGGTGGTGGTGGGGGCGGTGGGGGCCAGCGAACCGAGGCAGAGCACGTACCGGTTGGTGTTCCAGCGGCGGCCGCTCTTGCCGTAGACGGTGCGCGTGGTCTGCGGCGTCTGCTGGCAGCGGTTCACGTCGGTGGTGCCGGTGAACTTCGCCAGCACCTTGTAATTCGCCTTCGAATCAGTGCACTTGACGATCTCGATGTCGCTGTAGCCGCTCACCTGGACACAGTCGCCGACCTTGGCGCTGCTGACGCTCGGGCCGGCCACGAAGTAGGCGACGGCCAGTGCGACGCAGCCGCCGGCCGCGCCGACGATCCGCAGCTTGGACCGGACGCTGCGCTTGGCGGGCGGTGCCGCGGGCGTCGGGCCGGGCTGCGGGTAGCCGTACGCCCCGGCGGGCGGCTGCTGCGCGTAGGGTTGCGGCTGCCCGTAGGGAGCCTGCCCGTACGGGGCCTGGGCGTAGGGCTGCTGACCGTACGCCGGCTGACCGTACGCCGGTGGGGGCGGCCCGAAGCCGGCCGGAGCCGCCGGGGCAGGTGGTGGCGGCCCGTACGGGCTGGGCGGTGTGCTCATCAGTTCGTCCCCCGAGACCAAGTGCTGTCGTTCCGACAGGTTTACGTACCTTAGCGACTGGGTCGGACGCAATCCGTCCGGAGGCTGCAAGGGACTTCGGGGCCGGGTGGTTTCCATTCCGGGACAGCACGGTTTCAGACACCGGTGGTTCGGACGCCGCGGTGTTCAGACCGCGCGGTGTTCCGGCGGCGCGGCTTCAGGAGGCGCGGCGTTCAGGCCGGCCGGTCACCGGGCAGCGGACCGGTCCGCCGGGCGGCCCGCAGGTAGAGCGTCACGGTGAGCGCGTACACCGCCGCCACCCCGATGACCACCGGCACCGAACGGCCGGACAGTGGCAGCACCAGCGCGGTGACCAGGGCGGCGGCCACGAAGGCGACGTTGAACAGCACGTCGTAGATGGCGAAGACCCGGCCGCGGTACTCGTCCTCGACCGTCTCCTGCACCACGGTGTCGGCGCAGATCTTGGTGCCCTGGGTGACCACCCCGAGCAGCAGGGCGGCGATCAGGCACGGCACCAGCGTGAAGCTCAGGCCGAGCGCGGGGACGAAGACCACCGGGGCGATCAGGCAGGCCGTCATCCAGCCGGTCAGGCCGAGCTTCCGGGTGCACCAGGGACTGATCACGGCCGCGACGAAGAAGCCGGCGGCGGAGAGGGCGACCGCCTGGCCGAGGGTGACCAGGCCGGCCGCGGGGTCGGCCGGGTCGTTGAAGGTGTACCGGGCGAGTATCACCACGACCACGATCAGTACGCCGTAGCAGAACCGGGCCGCGGTGACGGCGGCCAGCGCGTGCACGGCGGGCCGGCAGTCCCGCACCAGGTGGCGCACCGCAGCGCCGAGTTCGACGGCGGCCCGGACCAGCGCCTGGCCGAGCGCCGGGCGGTCGGCGTGCTGCTCCGGCCCGAGCAGGTCCCGGTCCATCCGGCGGGCGGCCAGTGCGGCCGACAGGTAGAGCAGCGAGGCGACCGTGACCAGCGCGGCGTCCGCCTTCGGGCCGGGGGTCATCACCTGGTGCAGCAGGAAGCCGATGCCCCCGCCCGAGGCGGCGGCGACCGTCCCGAGGGTGGGGGAGAGCGCGTTGGCGGTGACCAGGCGGTCCTGCTCCACCACCCGGGGCAGGGCGGCGGACAGGCCGGCCAGGATGAACCGGTTGAGCGCGGTGACCAGCAGGGCGGAGGCGATGAACAGCCATTTCGGCGCCTCGGCCAGCAACAGCGCGCCGGTTCCCAGGCCCAGCCCGAAGCGGGCCAGGTTGCCGAAGTACAGCACCTGGCGGCGGCGCCAGCGGTCCAGCAGCACCCCGGCGAACGGGCCGACCACCGAGAACGGCAGCAGCATCCCGGCCAGCACCGAGGCGATGTCGGCGGGGGAGGACTGCTTCTCGGGGGAGAAGACCACGTAGGCGGCGAGCGAGACCTGGAAGACGCCGTCCGAGAGTTGGGAGAGCACCCGGGCGGTCAGCAGCCGCCGGAAGTCGCGGCCCCGGAGCAGGTCCAGGAGCGTGGCGCGGTGCGCGGGCTGGTGGGTGCTGCCGTTCTCGGTGATCGCCACCCGCCCAGGGTGCCACGGAAGCGGTCACCGTTTCACGTGAAACATGTGCCGCGGAAACGTGAAGGGCTCACGATCTGATGATCGTGAGCCCTTCGGAAGAGCTATGAGTGACGACAAGCCGTCAGCTCAGTGCTCAGCGCTCAGTGCCCGACAGTCGCGAACCTCGCTGCGCTCAGCGCTCAGTGCCCGACAGTCGCGAACCTCGCTGCGCTCAGCGCTCGACCTCGCCGCGGATGAACTTCTCGACGTTCTCCTTGGCCTCGTCGTCGAAGTACTGGACCGGCGGGGACTTCATGAAGTACGAGGAGGCCGACAGGATCGGGCCGCCGATGCCGCGGTCCTTGGCGATCTTCGCGGCGCGGACGGCGTCGATGATGACACCGGCGGAGTTCGGGGAGTCCCAGACCTCGAGCTTGTACTCCAGGTTCAGCGGGACGTCGCCGAACGCGCGACCCTCCAGACGGACGTAGGCCCACTTGCGGTCGTCCAGCCAGGCCACGTAGTCCGAGGGGCCGATGTGGACGTTCTTGGCACCCAGCTCGCGGTCGCGGATCTGCGAGGTGACGGCCTGGGTCTTGGAGATCTTCTTGGACTCCAGGCGCTCGCGCTCGAGCATGTTCTTGAAGTCCATGTTGCCGCCGACGTTCAGCTGCATGGTGCGCTCGAGGATGACACCGCGGTCCTCGAACAGCTTGGCCATCACACGGTGCGTGATGGTGGCGCCGACCTGGGACTTGATGTCGTCACCGACGATCGGCACGCCGGCCTCGGTGAACTTGTCCGCCCACTCCTTGGTGCCCGCGATGAACACCGGCAGGGCGTTCACGAAGGCGACCTTGGCGTCGATGGCGCACTGGGCGTAGAACTTGGCCGCGACCTCGGAGCCGACGGGCAGGTAGCAGACCAGGACGTCGACCTGCTTGTCCTTGAGGACCTGGACGACGTCGACCGGGGCCTCGTCCGACTCCTCGATGGTCTCCAGGTAGTACTTGCCCAGGCCGTCGAGGGTGTGGCCGCGCTGGACGGTCACGCCGGTCGGCGGGACGTCGCAGATCTTGATGGTGTTGTTCTCGCTGTTGCCGATGGCGTCGGCCAGGTCGAAGCCGACCTTCTTGGCGTCGACGTCGAAGGCGGCGACGAACTCCACGTCACGGACGTGGTAGTCACCGAACTGGACGTGCATCAGCCCGGGGACCTTGCCGGCCGGGTCGGCGTCCTTGTAGTACTCGACACCCTGCACCAGCGAGGCGGCGCAGTTGCCCACGCCGACGATGGCTACGCGAACCGAACCCATTTCCGGTTGCTCCCTGTGATCTCATGAGGACCGCCGGAGTCGGCGGCACTCGTCCTGCTTCTTCGATGACTGCTTGTACGGGCGCGAGGCGCCCTCTCCTGCCGCGTGGCACGACGCTGACGCGGTGTCAGCGCTCCTGGGCGGAGCGCCCCGGGCGGTCGTACGGTGGCCCGGACGGGTCCGGGGACCCGGTCTCCTGGCCACGGCCGTCCGAAGTCTGGTGGGGGCCGGCGGCGGCGGGCCCGGTCCGGCCGGTGCGGTTGGCCCGCTCGGTCTCGATCAGCTCGTTGAGCCACCGGACCTCGCGTTCCACCGACTCCAGTCCGTGCCGCTGGAGTTCGACGGTGTAGTCGTCGAACCGTTCGCGGGCGCGGGCTAGCGAGTTGCGCATCCGCTCCAGGCGCTCCTCCAGCCGACTGCGTCGACCTTCCAGGACGCGCATCCGCACGGCCCGATCGGTCTGGCCGAAGAACGCGAAGTGGACGCCGAAGCGCTCGTCCTCCCACGCGTCGGGGCCGGAGTCGGCGAGCAGCTCCTCGAAGCGCTGCTTGCCCTCGGGGGAGAGCCGGTAGACGATCTTCGACCGCTTGCCGTTGAGCGCGGTGGCCGGGACGTACTCGACGTCCGGGTTGTCCTCGACCAGGAAACCCTGGGCGACCAGGCTCTTCAGGCACGGGTAGAGCGTTCCGTAGGAGAGCGCTCGCAGCGCTCCGAGCAGGATGTTGAGCCGTTTCCGCAGCTCGTAGCCGTGCATCGGGGCGTCATGGAGCAGGCCGAGAACGGCGAACTCCAGCACTCCTGAGCGCCTGCCCACTGCCGTCGTCCTCCTCCCTCTCGACCTCGCCCCGGCCGCTGCATCCGGCGGTATACCGCTTCGATGTATCGGCTCGATATATCGAGAACAGTAAACCCGACCCTTGGAACGGGCAAGGGGGGCACGCGTGAATGTGATCACAAGCCGACGCGCGGGTGGGCTTGGCAACGGGCGTGTAATGATCTGTCGCCGTTTTGCGGTAATTGACGGCTGATGCCCGATTAATTGTCATTTCGTGCTGCGTACGCTGTCGCGTGTGCACGAGGACCAACCTCCGGGGTTAGGGCGGTCCGGGCATCGGACGTGAACCCTGCCTTCAGGCTGGAAAGCCTGGCGAGGAGTGGCTGGAACATGAGCGAGCGACGGCGAAGGACGCCCGACCCGGGCGGTGACGGGCAGCAGCCCCCGGGAGGCGGTGGCCGTCGGGGTGGACCCGGTCCCGATGAGCTGGGCTCGGACGGGCTCGGCCGCCGACGCCCACCGGGCGTCCGGGAGACCGCTCAGCAGCCCCGGATGGGCCGTGCCGAGATGCGTAAGGCCGCCCAGAAGAAGGGCAAGGGGGGCGGCCGACGAGGTGCCGCCGCCGCTTCCGCCGCCGCGGCCGCGGGCCCGGGCAAGAAGCGCTTCATCGACTACCCCCGGTGGGGCAAGACCGGCGTCCGGCGCTGGCTGCCGTCCTGGAAGCAGTGGCTGAGCGCCTTCCTGCTGTTCTTCGCCACCGGCGTGGGCATCGTGTTCTACCTCTACCAGACCACGACGGTCCCGGACCTCAAGGACCTGGTGAAGGAGCAGAACACGATCTACTACTGGGCCGACGGCAGTGAGATGACCCGCAAGGGCGACATGAACCGCCAGATCGTCGAGCTCAAGGACATGAGCCCCTATCTGCAGAACGCCGTCATCTCGGCCGAGAACGAGACCTTCCGCACCGACAGCGGCATCGACCCCAAGGGCATGCTGCGCGCCGTCTACAACATGGCGAAGGGCGGGGAGACCCAGGGCGCCTCGACGATCACCCAGCAGTACGTCAAGAACGCCTACCTGAGCCAGGAGCAGACCCTCAGCCGCAAGCTGAAGGAGTTCTTCATCACGCTGAAGATCAACCAGCAGATGGGGAAGGAGGACATCCTCAAGGGCTACCTCAACACCAGCTGGTTCGGCCGCAACGCCAACGGCGCGCAGGCCGCCGCCCAGGCGTACTACGGCGTCAACGCCAAGGACCTGAACCTCTGCCAGAGCGCCATGCTGGCCGGACTGCTGAAGGGCGCGAACTACTACGACCCCTCCAAGCCGGCCAACCACGACCGTGCCGTGGACCGCTGGAAGTGGATCCTGGACCGGATGGTGGAGACCAAGAACGTCAGCGCGGAGGAGCGGGCCAAGTGCACCACGTTCCCCGAGCCGATCCAGCCGAAGTCCAGCTCCAACATGAACGGTGAGATCAGCTACCTGGTCGACACCGTCAACCAGTACGTGATGGCCACCGACAAGTCGATCACCCAGCAGGTGATCGACAAGGGCGGCCTGAAGATCTACACCACCTTCGAGAAGGACAAGGTCGACGCCCTGAAGAAGGCGGTCGACGACGTCAAGGCGGAGAACCTCAACCCGCAGAAGCGTCCCGACAACGACACCTTCATCCAGTTCGGCTCGGCCAGCATCCGCCCCGGCGACGGTGCGATCGTCGCCCTCTACGGCGGTGACGGCGTGGAGAACGGGCACTTCGACAACAACGCCAACGCCACCGGTGTCCAGGTCGGTTCGACCTTCAAGCCCTTCGTGCTGGCCACCGCGATGCAGGTCGGCGTGCAGACCGCGAAGGGCGACGACGGCAAGCCGAAGCGGATCAACGCCGACAGCCGCTACCTCTCCGACGACCTGTCCGAGATCCGCAAGCCGGACGGCTCGCTGGTGATCGGCGACGACGGCAAGCCCTACCGGCAGAAGAACGAGGACGCCGGCAAGCGCGGCTACGTCTCGTTGCGGCAGGCCATGCAGTACTCGTACAACGTGCCCTTCGTCCAGCTGAACCAGGACGTCGGCGGCCAGAACGTGGCCGACATCGCGGTGCAGATGGGCGTCAAGAAGGACAGCCTGGCCGACCCGAAGACCCCGACCTTCCCGCTCGGCACCTCCACCATCAGCCCGATCCGGATGGCCACCGCCTACGGCACCTTCGCGGCCAGCGGCAAGGAGGCCGAGCCCTACTCGGCCACCAAGGTCGAGGTGGACGGCAAGGAGCGCCCGGGCTTCGGCAAGAAGGACACCAAGGCCGCGCTGGAGCCGCCCGTCGCCGACAACGTCACCGACGTGCTGGTGAACGTGGCCAAGAACGGTACGGGTACCAAGACCAACACGCTGGGCCGCCCGGTGGCCGGCAAGACCGGTACCACCGACCAGAACAAGTCGGCCTGGTGGGTCGGCTACACCCCGCAGCTGGTGACCAGCGTCGCGATGTGGCGCGAGGACCCGAGCAAGCACGACCGGCTCTCGCTCAACGGCACCGGCGGCAAGGAGTCCATCCACGGTGGTGACATCCCGACCGACATCTTCACCCGGTACATGAAGGCCGCGCTGGCCAACGAGAAGAAGATGGACTTCCCGAGCCCGCAGCCGATCGGCACCGAGGTGGACTCCTCCGGCGCGCCGTCCACGGCGACCGCCACCCCGACCCAGACCGCGACCCAGACCCCGTCCGAGGCCCCGTCGGCCCCGCAGCCGACCCAGCCGCAGCCGACGCAGCCGCAGCCGACGCAGCCGCAGCCCACCCAGGGCGGGGGCTGTGTGCCGGGGGTGGACTGCCAGCCGACTCCGCAGCCGACCCACCCGCCGAAGCCGACGCCGACGGACACCTGCTTCCTGTTCGGCTGCACGACGCCGACACCGACCGGCGGCGGCTCGACGGGCGGCAGCACCGGCAAGCCGGGGGGCGGCGGCAAGCCGACTCCGAGCAGTACGACCACGCCGTAGGACGCGGCCGGTCGGTGAGACGCCGAAACGGCGGTGGCGGTCCTCCTCGGAGGGCCGCCACC
Source organism: Kitasatospora sp. NPDC018058 (assembly GCF_044327205.1). NCBI lineage: Bacteria > Bacillati > Actinomycetota > Actinomycetes > Kitasatosporales > Streptomycetaceae > Kitasatospora > Kitasatospora sp. NPDC018058. Next base: position 244,457 of record NZ_JBIRFA010000002.1, read on the forward strand.
GCCGTTTCGCCGTGTTTCGCCGCCCGCGCCCCCTCCGTACCACTCGTGCCGCCGCGGCCACCGCGGGGTCCTCCTCGTCCCGGCGCATCCGGTGCGGCAGGATGTCCGGCATGACGTCGAGCGATCGTGACGAAACCGCGGGCCCGGACGGGCCCGGCGCCGCCGCAGGGCCCACCCCGGTGGCCGTCGCCACGGCCGCGCCGTCGGCCAACACCGTGGTCGTCCCGGCCGACGAGGACCGGGTGGCGGCGGCCGGCAGCGAGGTGTTCGGCGGCCCGCCCGGGCGCCGGGCGCTGCTTGGCGTCTCCTGGTGGATCCCGGCGCGCTTCCTGGCGCTCGTGGTGATCGTGGTCTCGGCGCTCGGCATGGTGCACAACCTGCCCTGCTACAACCAGGCCTGGTTCCAGCCGGGGTCGCCGCAGTACATCCACGCCTGCTACAGCGACATCCCGCACCTGTTCTCCGGGCGCGGCTTCGCGGCCGGGCTGCACCCGTACGTGGACCGCATCCCGGGCAGCTCGGGGGACCTCCAGTACCTCGAGTACCCGGTGCTGACCGGCCTGTTCATGCAGGTCGCAGCCTGGCTGACGCCCGGCGGCGGCACCCAGCAGGACCAGGAGCAGTGGTTCTGGGCGATCAACGCCGGGATGCTGATGGCCTGTGCGGTGGTCGCCGTGGTGGCGCTCTCGCGCACCCACCGCCGCCGCCCCTGGGACGCCCTGCTGTTCGGGCTCTCGCCCGTCCTGCTGCTCAACGGCACGGTCAACTGGGACCTGCTCGCGGTCGCCCTGGCCGCCGTGGCGATGGCCTGGTGGGCCGGCTCCCGGCCGGGCTGGGCCGGCGTCTTCATCGGCCTGGCCACCGCCGCCAAGCTCTACCCGCTGCTGCTGATCGGCCCGCTGCTGGTGCTCTGCTGGCGGGCCGGGAAGTGGCGCGAGTTCCGGGTGATGCTGGGCGGCGCGGTGGGCGCCTGGCTGGCGGTCAACCTGCCGATCATGCTGGCCAACTGGCGGGGCTGGTCGACCTTCTACGTCTTCAGCAAGCACCGGGGCGAGGACTACGGCTCGTTCTGGCTGATCCTGATGCAGAACCGCGGCGTGGGGCTGGCCGACCTCGACCTCTACATCGGGTTGCTGATGGTGCTGGGCTGTGCGGCCATAGCATGGCTCGGCCTGTCGGCGCCCCGTCGGCCGCGCTTCGCGCAACTGGCCTTCCTGGTGGTCGCGCTGTTCGTGCTGGTCAACAAGGTGTACTCGCCGCAGTACGCGCTCTGGCTGCTGCCGCTCGCGGCGCTGGCCCGGCCGCGCTGGCGGGACATCCTGATCTGGCAGGCCTGCGAGGTGCTGTACACCCTGGGCATCTGGTCCCACCTGGGCTTCGTCACCGGGCCCAAGCAGCACGGGATCGGCGAGCCCTGGTACCACTTCGCGATCGTGCTGCACCTGCTCGGCACGCTCTACCTGGTCGTGCTGGTGGTCCGCGACGCCCTGCACGCGGACCGCGACCCGGTCCGCTGGGACGGCAGCGACGACCCCTCCGGCGGGGTGCTGGACCGCGCCCCGGACGTGTTCACACTGGGTACCGCCCGACGGCTGCGCGAGGAGGAGAGCTACGCCGCCTACGCGCCGGCCGGCCCCGAGCAGTGGCTCAAGGAGCCTGAACTGCCGGAGCCGGCCGAGGGGCCGTAGGGCCGCGAGCGAGCGTCAAGGGAGGCGAGCCGAGCACCGGGAGGGGGTGCTCAGCGGTCCACCACGCGGTCGAAGTGCGTGGTGGTGTGCCGGACCTGGAGGCCCAGCTCCTCGCCGATCGCGGGGGGCTTGGTCTCCCCGTCCAGGAACAGCAGCGACACCTGCATGTGCGGCGGCTCGGCGAACCAGAGCTGCTTGCCCGCCCAGTGGAACGGCGACTTGGTCTTGTTGACGGTCGCCAGGCCGGCCCGGGCGATGCCCTTGGCCCGTGCACCCATGCTCGCCACGTACTTGGGCGCCTCCAGGCCGATGCCGTGCGCGGTGCCGCCGGCGACCACCACGATGTGGCCGTCGGAGGGCGCTGGGTGCTGGCGGTAGCCGTAGCGGTCGCCCTTCTTCACCGGGGTGACGTCCAGCACCGTGGCACGGACCTCCAGCGCGGCGTGGTCGCCGAGCCAGAGCCGGGTGCCGATCCGGGCCCGGAACACGGTGTCCGGGTAGCGCTGGGCCAGCTGGTCCATGCCGGCCGCGCCGAGGTGGCTGACGAAGACGGTGTGCACCGGGATGCCCGCCGCCTTGGCGGTGTCCACCCAGTACGCGACCTCCTCGACCGGGCTGGAGCCGTCCGGCCGGTCCATCGGCAGGTGCAGCGCCAGGCCCTCGAAGGAGACCCCGTCCAGCTCGCCGGCCGCCGTCCGCAGGTCGGCCGCGCTCACGCCGTGCCGGCGCATGGTGGTCATGCACTCCAGCACCACCCGGGCGCCGTGCAGCGCGCGCAGCGCGTCCACGCTGGCCACCGTCCGGATCACCCGGGCGTGCGGCAGCGGGAGCACCTCCTCGCCGACCCGGTACGGGGTGAGCACCAGCAGCTCGCCGCCGTACCACTCGGCGGCGTCGGCCGCCTCGTAGGCGGTGCCGACGGCCAGCACACCGGTGCCGAGCAGCGTCGCCTCCTCGGCCAGCCGGTGGTTGCCCAGGCCGTAGCCGTTTCCCTTGGCGACCGGCACCAGGCCGGGGAACTCGGCCAGCACGGACCGCTGGTGCGTGCGCCAGCGTTCGGTGTCGAGGTAGAGCGACAACGTCATCGGGTCAGCCTCCTCAGCGGCGGGACATGTAGAGGTCGAGGGCCTTGTGCAGCAGCTTGTTCAGCGGGAAGTCCCACTCGCCGAGGTACTCGGCCGCCTGGCCACCGGTGCCGACCTTGAACTGGATCAGACCGAACAGGTGGTCGTTCTCGTCCAGGGTGTCACTGATGCCGCGCAGGTCGTACACGCCGCCGCCGAGGGCGTAGGCGTCGCGCATCATCCGCCACTGGATCGCGTTCGACGGCTTGACCTCGCGCTTGTGGTTGGCCGAGGCGCCGTAGGAGTACCAGACGTGCTCGCCGACCACCAGCATCGTGGTCGAGGCCAGCGGCTCGCCCTCGTGGTAGGCGATGTAGAGCCGCATGCGGTTCGGGTCCTCGGCGTTGAGGGCGTTCCACATCCGCTGGAAGTAGGCCAGCGGGCGCGGGGTGAACTTGTCGCGCTCGGCGGTCACCAGGTAGAGCTGGTGGAAGATCGGCAGCTCGTCGTAGCCGCCCTGCACCACCTCGACGCCGCTCTTCTCGGCCTTCTTGATGTTGCGGCGCCAGAGCTGGTTGAAGCCCTTCTGGATGTCGTCCAGCGAGCGGTTGGCCAGCGGCACCTGGTACACGTAGCGCGGCTGGACGTCGCCGAAGCCGGCGCCGCCGTCCTCGCCCTGCAGCCAGCCGGCCTTGCGCAGCCGGTCGGCGACCTCGAAGGCGCGCGGCTCGTACCAGTCGGCCTCGATGTCGCGCAGGCGCTTGGCCTGCTTGGCGGCGATGGCCTCCTTGATGGTGGGGGCGTCCCAGCGGCGGATGACCACCGGCGGGCCCATCTTCACCGAGAAGGCGCCCTGCGACTTCAGGTGCGCCAGCATCGGGGAGAGCCAGCGGTCGAGGTCGCGGTCGAACCAGTCGATGACCGGGCCCTCGGGCAGGTAGGCGAGGTAGCGCTTGACCTTGGGGAGCTGGCGGTAGAGCACCAGGCCGGCGCCGACGAGCTGGTTGTACTCGTCGAACCAGCCGATGGACTCCGAGCGCCACTCGGCCTTCACGTCACCCCAGGCCGGCACCTGCATGTGGCTGGCCGAGGCACGGCTCCTGATGAAGGCGAGGTGCTCCTCGCGGGTGATCGTCCTCAGGCGAAGGCTCATTGCTCGGTGCTCCTCGTCGGTCGGGCTGCGGTGGCCCCAGGTTCTCGGGGTGACCCTATCGTCCGGGGCCAGGGGGCCCGCCGCTGCGGGCACGACGGCGCCCCCGTCGCGTACCTGTCTCCTTGCAGATACGCGACGGGGGCGCCGAGGGTTCCTGAACCCGGACTCCCGGGGGTCTCAGCCCACGAGGCCGCCGCGGGCGATGCCGAGGTAGAAGCCGATCGCGGAGGCGCCGAGCGTGATCATCAGGACGAAGCGCTCGGCGGTGGTGACCGAGACGAACATGCCCCAGAGCCCCGTGACGATCCCGGCCAGGCCGGTCCACGAGGTCAGCACGTGCAGGTTGTGGAAGAACGAGGTGGCGAAGGCGATCACGCCCAGTACGGCGGTCAGTGCCACCAGGGTGTTCTCGCGGGGATGCGGGTGGCCGTCGGTGTTCAGCGTGAGCGCGGGCATGCGGGAGACGGACTGGGCCATGAGACCCACCTCCTGGCGTGGAGACGAACGGGCAGGAATCCCGTTCCGTCCAGATTGCGGCGCTTGGGTCGCTCTCACAACCCCTATGCGTTTTGTTCGGCCGTCCGGGTGCAGGTAGGCTGTGCCGTCTGCACTGGTGTAGTTGTGCCCTCCTTGCGCCCTCTTTCGGGCGGCATCACCTTTCGGGTGAGCGGGGGCCGACTGTCGGACCCGGCCGCTACGGTGAGCCGGAGTCGTCACTGCTCCGGTGCCGACGCTACGCACAACCCTCCTGCCACGGAGAGACCGTGGCCGCTGAGTCCAAAGGAGGTGGGTTACTCATGCGTCACTACGAGGTGATGGTCATCCTCGACCCCTCGGTCGAGGAGCGCGCTGTCTCCCCCCTGATCGAGTCCTTCCTCGCCGTCGTCCGCAACGCCGGCGGCAAGGTTGAGAAGGTCGACACGTGGGGTCGCCGCCGTCTGGCTTACGAGATCAACAAGCAGTCCGAGGGCATCTACTCGGTCATCGACCTGAAGGCCACGCCTGAGGTCGTCAAGGAGCTCGACCGCCAGCTGGGCCTGAGCGAGTCGGTTCTGCGGACCAAGGTCCTGCGCCCGGACACCCACTGAGCCACCTCTGAGGCCTTCGGGTCTCGGGTAGCTCGCGTCCGCTGTTTCACGTGAAACAGCGGTGAACGGACATCTTCCCGAGAGGTCATCACCACCATGGCAGGCGAGACCGTCATCACCCTCGTCGGCAATCTCGTCGACGACCCCGAGCTGCGCTTCACCCCGTCGGGTGCGGCGGTCGCGAAGTTCCGTATCGCGTCCACCCCCCGCACCTTCGACCGTCAGACGAACGAGTGGAAGGACGGCGAGAGCCTCTTCCTCACGTGCAACGTCTGGCGTCAGCCGGCGGAGAACGTGGCCGAGTCGCTCCAGCGCGGCATGCGCGTCATCGTGCAGGGCCGACTGCGCCAGCGGTCTTACGAGACCAAGGAAGGCGAGAAGCGGACGGTCTTCGAGGTCGAGGTCGACGAGGTGGGCCCGAGCCTGCGCTCGGCGACCGCCAAGGTCACCCGGGCCAACCGCTCCGGCGGTCCTGGCGGCCCCGGTGGCGGCTTCGGCGGCCAGCAGGGTGGCGGCCAGGGCGGTTGGGGCGGCGGTGGCGGCCAGCAGGGCGGCGGCTGGGGTGGAAACTCCGGCGGCGGCCAGTCCGGCCCCTCCGACGACCCGTGGGCGTCCAGCGCCCCGTCCGGCGGCCAGCAGGGCGGCGGCTGGGGTGCCCCGTCCGGTGGCGGCTACTCGGAAGAGCCCCCGTTCTAAGAGCTGACAGATTTCGTGCGGCCCGGCCGTCGGCGTCCCCGGACGCCCGCCGGGCCGTAAACCCCAAATGGAGCACACCATGGCGAAGCCGCCTGCTCGCAAGCCGAAGAAGAAGGTTTGCGTCTTCTGCAAGGACAAGGTCAACTACGTTGACTACAAGGACACGAACCTGCTGCGGAAGTACATCTCCGACCGCGGCAAGATCCGTGCCCGCCGGGTCACCGGCAACTGCACCCAGCACCAGCGTGACGTCGCCACGGCCGTGAAGAACAGCCGTGAGATGGCGCTGCTGCCCTACACCAGCACCGCGCGCTAAGAGAGGGTGACCGAGTAATGAAGATCATCCTCACGCACGAGGTGCCGGGTCTCGGCTCCGCCGGCGAGGTCGTCGAGGTCAAGGACGGCTACGCCCGCAACTACCTGGTCCCGCGTGGCTACGCCATCCGCTGGACCAAGGGTGGCCAGAAGGACGTCGACGCCATCCGTCGCGCCCGCAAGATCCACGCGATCCAGACCCTTGAGGCCGCCAACGAGGTCAAGGGTCAGCTCGAGGGCGTCCAGGTCAAGCTGGCCGTCCGCTCGGGTGACGCCGGCCGTCTGTTCGGCTCGGTGACCCAGGCCGACGTCGTCGAGGCCATCAAGGCCGCCGGCGGCCCGGCTGTGGACAAGCGCGCCGTCGCGATCGCCTCGCCGATCAAGACCGTGGGCACCCACAAGGTCTCGGTCAAGCTGCACTCGGACGTCGTGGCCAACCTCGACGTCGCCGTCGTGGCTGCCTGAGTTCCCTAGCAGTGGCCTGAGGGCCGGACTCCCCCCGGGGAGTCCGGCCCTCGGTCGTTCCGGGGTGTTCCGGGGTGTTCCGGGGCGGGGCTCAGCCCCGGACGGCCCCGGTGACCAGCCAGTGGCCGCCGCGGGCGCGGGCCACCAGGAACACCGCGCGGACCAGCATGAAGAGGTTCATCGCCCACCAGAGCCCGGCCAGTCCGGTGCCGGTGGCCGGCACCAGGGCCGCCGTCGGGGCGAACACCGCCAGGGTGGCGAGTGCCGCCCAGGCCAGGTACGGGCCGTCCCCGGCGCCCATCAGCACGCCGTCCAGCACGAAGACCGGACCGGCCACCGGCTGGCTGAGCGCGAGCAGCAGCAGGGCGGTGGCCAGCTGCCCTTGGACCGCCGGGTCGGGGGTGAAGAGCGGGATGTACAGCGGGCGCGCCAGCACCACCAGCAGGCCGAGCACCACCCCGGAGCCGAGGCCCCACTCGACCATCCGCCGGGTGGCGGCTTTCGCCCCGGGGACGTCCGAGGCGCCCAGGTAGCGCCCGATGATGGCCTGCCCGGCGATCGCGATGGCGTCCAGCGCGAAGGCCAGGAAGCTGAACAGCGTCATGGTGATCTGGTGCGCGGCCACCTGGTCGTCGCCGAGCCGGGCGGCCACCGCGGTGGCGATCATCAGCACCGCGCGCAGGCTGACCGTCCGGACCAGCAGCGGACCGCCCGCCTTGGCGCCGGCCCGGATGCCCGCCGCGTCCGGCCGCAGCGAGGCCCGCTCGCGGCGGGCGCCGCGGACCACCACGACCAGGTAGACGGCGGCCATCCCGGTCTGCGTCAGCACGGTGCCCCAGGCCGAGCCGGCCACCCCGAGCCCGGCCCCGTACACCAGGCCGGCGTTCAGGCCGATGTTGGCGGTGAAGCCCGCGACCGCCACCAGTAGCGGCGTACGGGTGTCCTGGAGACCGCGCAGTACACCGGTGGCGGCCATCACCAGCAGCATCGCCGGTATGCCCAGCGAGCTGATCCGCAGGTAGGTGACCGCGTACGGTGCGGCGGTCGGCGAGGCGCCCAGCACCCCGGCCGCCCAGGGGGCCAGCAGCAGGGTGAGCAGGACGACCGGGACGGCCAGTCCGAGGGCCAGCCAGAGGCCGTCGACGCCCTGCTGGACGGCGCCCCGGCGGTCCCCGGCGCCGATCCGGCGGGCCACCGCGGCGGTGGTGGCGTAGGCGAGGAAGACGAACACACCGGTCGCGGTGGTGAGCGCGGCGGAGGCGACGCCGACCCCGGCGAGCTGGGGGGTGCCGAGGTGGCCGACGATCGCCGAGTCGGCCATCAGGAAGAGCGGTTCGGCGACCAGCGCGCCGAAGGCCGGGACCGCCAGGGCGAGGATCTCGCGGTCGTGCCGGCGGCTGGGGGACACGGTCGGGGCGGCGGTCATGGGCTCCAGGGTACTCATCCACAGGTAATGAGTGCTAGCCACATTCGATCATTACTCGAAATCCTGAGCGACGAGCTCTGTGCGCTGGGTGCCCACAGCCGTTCGGTGGTGTGTGAAGAATTTCCCATGCACAGGCCCGGGAAGAGGTAATCGCAGGTCAGGCGATTGACGGTGGGTCGATCGTCTGGTTATCCACAGGAGCTTCCACAGGGGTGTCCACAGCTTTGCGGCAGTTCTCCACAGCCCAGGGCCACTCATCCACACCCCCTGTGGATAACCGCCTTGGCGCAAGGGCTCCCGGCGCTTTAGCGTGGGCCGTCCACCCGACACTCCCACCCGCCCCGGCGTCCGATTCGTCGGTGCCGTGGCGTACAAAGAGGATCGGATCCGCTCCACCCAGCCACCGGCAAGGCCCGCTCCAACTCGCACCACTCGCTGATCGGGGAACACGCGTGACCGGCCCCCAGTACGACGACCACGACGCCCCGCCGCCGGAGGAGGACTGGCAGACCGCCGAGGACCCCTTCCCGGTCGGTGCCTTCGACGACGCCCCCTTCCCGGACGGTCCCGGCGACCGGCTCCCGGTCTCCCGCAACCGTGGTGGCCAGGGCGGCGGCCGGGGTGAGGGCTTCCGCAAGGGCGGCGGCTTCAAGAAGGGCGACCGCCGGGACGACCGGGACCGCCGCGAGGACGAGGGCCAGGGCGGCGTCGACGGCTTCGAGCGCGTCCCCCCGCAGGACCTCGCCGCCGAGCAGTCCGTCCTGGGCGGCATGCTGCTCTCCAAGGACGCCATCGCCGACGTGGTCGAGGTGCTCAAGCCGGCCGACTACTACCGGCCCGCGCACGAGATGGTCCACGGCGCGATCCTCGACCTCTACGCCCGCGGCGAGCCGGCCGACCCGATCACCGTGGCCGGCGAGCTGACCAAGCGCGGCGAGCTGCAGCGCGTCGGCGGTGCCTCGTACCTGCACACCCTGGTCAACTCCGTCCCGACCGCGGCCAACGCCGAGTACTACGCCCAGATCGTCCACGAGCGCGCCGTGCTGCGCCGCCTGGTCGAGGCCGGCACCCGGATCGCCGGAATGGGCTACGCGGCCGAGGGCGACGTGGACGAGATCGTCAACGCCGCCCAGGCGGAGATCTACGCCGTCACCGAGCAGCGCACCAACGAGGACTACGCGCCGCTCGCCGACATCATGGAGGGCGCCCTCGACGAGATCGAGGCGATCGGCTCCCGCAACGGCCAGATGTCCGGCGTGCCGACCGGCTTCGCCGACTTCGACCAGCTCACCAACGGTCTGCACCCCGGCCAGATGATCGTCATCGCGGCCCGACCCGCGATGGGTAAGTCCACCCTCGCGCTGGACTTCGCCCGGGCCTGCTCGATCCACCACAAGCTGCCGAGCGTGATCTTCTCGCTCGAAATGGGCCGCAACGAGATCGCCATGCGTCTGCTCTCCGCCGAGGCCCGGGTCGCGCTGCACCACATGCGCTCCGGCAACATGACGGACGACGACTGGACCCGGGTCGCCCGCCGGATGCCCGACGTCAGCGAGGCGCCGCTGTTCATCGACGACTCGCCGAACCTGTCGATGATGGAGATCCGCGCCAAGTGCCGCCGGCTCAAGCAGCGCAACGACATCAAGCTGATCGTGATCGACTACCTTCAGCTGATGCAGTCCGGCGGCTCCCGCCGGGCCGAGAACCGCCAGCAGGAGGTCTCGGACATGTCCCGTAACCTCAAGCTGCTGGCCAAGGAGCTGGAAGTCCCGGTCATCGCGCTGTCCCAGCTGAACCGTGGTCCCGAGCAGCGCACCGACAAGCGACCGATGGTCTCGGACCTCCGTGAGTCCGGCTCGATCGAGCAGGACGCCGACATGGTCATCCTGCTGCACCGCGAGGACGCCTACGAGAAGGAGTCGCCCCGCGCGGGCGAGGCTGACCTGATCGTCGCCAAGCACCGTAACGGTCCGACCGCCACCATCACGGTCGCCTTCCAGGGCCACTACTCGCGCTTCGTCGACATGACCCGGGACTGAGGCCGGTTGTAGGGTCTCAGATTTCGTGTCGGAATCTCACGGTCGGTGTCGGATCGAAGTCGGATCCGACACCGAACTGAGATTCGCAGGTCGCTGCCGTACCTCGTTCGAGTGAGTGTTGCTGGTGTCTCCTTCGCCTGCACCCGCCACCGCAGATTGCTGGCCGACTGCTGTCCGGATTGTGGGAGGGTTCCCAGACAGGCCCTGTTCGGGCCGCTCCGTTCCCCGGCCGGAACTCTGCGGCAACCCGCCGGCCCGGCCCGGTGGCCTGGTCACCGCCGGATGCGGCAGCGACCTTCGCAGTGTTCCGACACTCCTCCTGCCTCCCGGGCACCCCGTTCTCACAGCGCAGGACCGGGTGATGGCCGCCATCGACACCACGACCGCTTCTTTCGGCCCCTACGCGGCCACCCCGCAGCCGACGGCAGCCGTCCTGGCCGACATCAGGGCGCTGGGCATCCGCTTCCTGGCGGACCTCCCTGCCGAGGCCCTGGGGCAGTGGCTCCCCGAAGACATCACGACGGTATATCTCTCCCAGGGGTCCGCCGCTACCGGGAAGGCGGGGGACCGCCCGGGCTTCATGGCCCCGCCGCGGGCCGCAGACACCGCGGTCGCGATCACCGGCGCCCTGAACATCCTGCAGAGACCCGGAATCCATACGGCCGGCGAGGCCCTGCGCGGCCTGCTGGAAGCAGTACGCGACGAGCTCACACAGATCTCGGTAACCAGCATCGACGACTGGGGACAGGGCATCAGCCCGGTGCTGCAGTCCGTGCACTTGGCCGCGCTCGCCCCGTCCCTCCGGCCCAGTGAGCACTTGCGCTACCGCACTGCGACCCAGTCGCCACGATGGCCGGCCAGGACCGCGCTGGCCATTGAGCAACGCTCCAGGAAGATCCCCACGCTCTTCTGGCCCTCCTGGACGGCCCGGCTCGCACCACCCGAAGGAATCCACGCACGAACCCTGGCCCCCGTCCTCGCCGCCCTGCTACTGATCCCCGACGGCCGCGTCTCCTTGGACCAGGCCGCCGTCCTGGCCGGTGACGTCACCGACGGCATCGAGATCTCCCGCCTCCTCCAGGAACTCGATGATCTTCCGCACTGGCCGGACATCGTCACCGCCCTGACCCGGCTCACCGACCACCTTGACGCCGACAACACCCCCATCGACTACGGCCGGCGCCGAATCCTGGACTACACCGGCCTGCTTCCCCACGACCGTTGGCTGGAGATCTGCCTCCGCACGGGAACACCTCCGGGGGCCGGCCGGCGCGAACGCATCGCCCGCAGCCAGCTCTTCCGCCGCCTCAGCGGCCTGCCTGCCGAATCTTTCCCCGACGACCTGGCCGGGCTCGACAGCGCAGAGTTCCGGGCGGCCTCCGTGCGGTTCACCGCCCTTCAGACCCCCGAACTCGCACACGCCCTCCAGCAGGAAGCCCTCGGCTTCCTGGCCTCGCACCACATCCACGACGAGCCCGTGACCTGGCAGCCTCCCACCGCCCTGCTGGCCGGACTCTCGCTCCCTGGACCTGACCCGGCGCACGTCGACCTGCACCGCCTGCACCAGCTCGTCCGAGAACGGCGGCACCCCGTTCAGCACGCCGCCCAGGTCCTGGGCACGACCGTCGAGGCCATCCGGCATGTCCTTGACGAGCACCCAGCCCCCGCAGCCCCGTTGACGAAGAGCACCGCTAGAGCCACCGGCCGCATTCGGCACCAAGCCCGGCAAACCATCCCGGAAGAGCACTTCATCCAGCTATACCTCGCCGAACACCACTCCCTCCAGCAGATCTCCTCCTTCACCGGCTTCTCCCGCAAAGTGCTGACCGATCTCTCCAAGGAGTACGGCATCCCACTCCGCGAGGGCCCCCAGGACTACAAGCGCCGCGGCACCGTCGAACGGGACTGGCTGACCGAGCAGTACGTCCACCGCCGCCGGACCCTTGCAGACCTCGCACGCGAGAAGGGCATGAGCACCGCGAACATGGCGCGCTGGGCCAAGACCTACAACGTTCCGCTGCGATCACGCGGAGGATCCAGCCACAGCCGGGCGCTTCGCGCTGCCGACCAGGCCAATCAAGCGCCGCGCATCCTTCGACCGGCACTCAGCGGCCAAGGGGCCGGCGAACGCCTGAGCCGATTCGCGGCCGCATCCGCCTACCCCAGCCTCAGCGCGGCGGCGAGCGGCCTCGGTCTCAACACGTTCACCCTCGTCGCGCAGATCAACCGGATCGAACGAGAACTTGGCGGGCCGCTGCTGGTGAGAGCCGAACGTGGTCGGCCCATGACGCTGACCCCCTTGGGGAGGAGGGTGCTCAGGGCCATTCGCACGTCTCAAGATGGTGCAGCGTCATGACGTCCGAACTTCACTCCGGGTCGGGAAGGCGATGAAAGGCTCCGTCGAACTCTCCCGATGCAAGCAGCTTGGCGATCACGCTCACCATGCCTTGGATGCCGGGGCCTCGGACGATCAGCCCGTCCGAGCACCAGAAGCACCGCCCATCTGCGGCTTCTCCGGTGTCCTCCCATCCCTTCATCAGTCGGTCCACCTCGGCGAGGGTGAAGATCGTTGCACTCCAGCGAGAGCCGTCGGGGAGGTGAACCTCGGCATCGATGTTGCAGACCTCGTCGAGTGCCTCGTCAGGGCCCGGGAGAAAGAGCGCCTCGAAGCCATCAGCTCGAACGCGGTAGTACGGGCCCTCCCATCCTGCGTCGCATTGAAGTTCCCTCGGCGCTGGCGCTACCTGATTCGGGTCCAAGGCTGTTACTTCAGTTCCTCACCCGGCGGGATGAAGGCGTCGGCGCTGTCAGCATCCTCGACATGCCCATAGGCATCGACCGTGATAGCCGTTGCCCGCCCCTGAGAGGTGATCAGCCAGGCCAGCACCTGTTCAGTGAGAGGAGTTCCATCCGGCCCCTGATCCGTCCAATGGGCCCGCCACCCGCCGCCGGGCACCGCGGCAACGATTTGGTCGGCCCGCTCCAGGTGGGAGAAGTCCTCGTAATCCGTGACCAGGCGCAAGGCCCCTCGCTTGGGGTCAACCACCAGGGCCGTTCCGGTCGCCTGATCCCAGCCCTCTACTCGCACCATACGACCGATCTCGGTCTCAGTGCCGTTGAAAATGGCGGTCCAGCCGGTCTGATTGAAGTAACGAAGAGACACCGCCACATCATCTCGAACGGGACCTCGGTTACCTCCTGTTTGAGCGCGCCGAACGCGGCCGCCCGAGGCTGACACCGGTTCGCAAGGTGGCCGCCGCAGCGCGAAGGCTCCGGCGACGGGTGCCGACACCCTCGCACCGAATCCTGTCGTACTGGGAAGGCACAATCGGCGCATGCCTGAGACCTTCGTCGACCTGGGATCCGTCAATGCGCCGTCCAGTGTGCTGGTGCTCGGCATGGCCGGGTGGATCGACTACTGGCGGGAACTGGGTCAGCCCCTGTCCGAGCGTGCCAGGGCGGCAGCATCGTCGGGAGGAGGCCATCTTCGCGAGTGGTTGTGCGAGGCGGTCGCGGTCCCGGCTGCCGCAGATCGGCCGTTGAAGGTGAGGGCGAGCACGTCGCCATCCCCGTTCGACGAGGAACCGACGATCGCGATCCTGGAGATCAGCCTTGGCCTCCCGTGGCCCGGGACCGCGGACCGATCGGTGCCGGTCCGGCTTGGGGACCTGCCCGTCGACCGGTGCGGCATGGTCATCGGCGACGCTGCAGGGCTGGACACGTGGACAGGAATGGACGGCGAGCCGGCCGACGGGCTCGCCGACGTCTTCTACTGGGGCCGGTACGCGGGCGACGCGCAGACGCAGTTCGGCGGCGATCGGATCGCGCAATACGGCGTCGACGGACCGCACGGGTGGCTTGACCTCCCGCTGGCCGAGGCAGCCGCACGCGTGTCTGAACTCACTGCCTGGTGCGACCGCCTCCACGGCAAGGGCCTCATGGTCTCGATCGACAAGCACACCGACTACCACCGCTTCCGGCGAGCCGGGTGGCACCACCCGCTCCGCGCCGGAGCGATCGAGGTCGGTGGCTGCCAGGTGCTCGGCATCGAATGGGATCAGGGCGACCACTCGATGAGGCACCGCGGTGAGCGGGACGCCGGCCAGGTCTATCCGGTCACGCTCGAAGCCGACGAGGCGGGCGAGATGGTGATGCGATGGACCATTCCGCCCTACGACTTCGACGACGAAGACGAGTGACGAGCTCGGCTCTGGGGATCGCCACCGTGGTGAGACTGATCAGCTCCGGCACGTAGTGAGACAGATCGGGGAGCCGCAGGTCACAGCGGTGGTCTCCGACACGAGCCGCGAGACCCTACAGGTCTCCCGGGGCCTCGGCCGGGGAGAGGGCCGGGGTGCGATGGGCTACTGTCCCTGCCGTGAAGACGATACGACAGCTGTCCGCCCGCCGGGTCGGAGGAAGCACGAAGGCCCAGGCCGGAGGGGCAGCCGCCAGGCTGGGCTGGCTCGACGCGCTCCGTGGCGTGGCCGCCCTCGTGGTCGCCCTGCACCACTTCGACGTCCTGAAGCTGCTGCCGGACCGGCTCGCCGCCTTCATCTGGTGGCACGGGGACCTGGGTCTGTACGGCGTCATGCTGTTCTTCCTGGTCAGCGGCTACATCATCCCGGCCTCGCTGGAGCGCCGCGGGAACGTGCGGGCGTTCTGGATCGGTCGGTTCTTCCGGCTGTGGCCGCCGGTGATCATCGGCATCGCGGTGGCGTTGGCCATCATCCCGAAGGGTGACGGTTCCGTCGCGCTCTTCGCCACCGGCCACAACTACGTGGCCGTGGCTGCCAACACGACCATGCTGCAGGACTTCATGGGCGTCTGGAACGGCCTGGGCGTCATGTGGACGCTGAGCTACGAGATGGCCTTCTACTACATGGTCACCGCGCTCTTCGCGGTCGGCCAGCACCGCCGCAGCGGCCCGATCGCGGTGGCCTTCGCCGCCGTGGCGCTGATCTTCGGCACCTCCATCGCGTCCCACACGATGACCGTCGACGCCGCCTCGACCCACAACCTGGTCTGGGGCGTCGTGCTGATCGTGCTCTTCGCCTTCGCGTGCGTGCTGAGCGGCCGGGCCAACCTGACCCGGATCGGGGCGATCACGCTCGGCGTGCTGGCCTTCGTGCTGATGTACAACAACAGCCGGGCCCCGATGTTCGAGACCCTGATGATCTTCGCGACGATGTTCGCGGGCACCGTGATCTACCGCGCCGAGCGGGGCCAGATCGACCGCCTGCAGGCCGTGCTCTGCTGTGGCTTCGTGATGGCCGCGGGCGTGGCCGTCGCCTTCTTCTACAACCACAGCGGCATGGAGAACAACACCTGGACGGCCGGCCCGCGGGCCTGGATCGGCTCCTACCTGGGCGCCTGGATCACCTTCGGGATCGGCTTCGCGCTGCGCAAGCGCCGCTTCCCGAAGCCGCTGACCTGGCTCGGCGGGATCAGCTTCTCGCTCTACCTGCTGCACGTCCCGGTGTTGCACACCCTCCACCACCTGCTGAACGTGCCCAAGGTGCCCCCGACGACCGGTGGCAAGGTGATCTGGACGGTCGAGTACCTCGCCGTGATCATGATCGCGAGCTGGGTGATGTACAAGCTGGTGGAGCTTCCGGTGCAGAAGCTGGGCCGCAAGGTGGGCAAGTGGGTCGACCGCCGCTGGCCGGGCGGCGAGCTGCCGCCGCTGGCCCTCGCGGTGCCGACCGGCGCCGCGGCGGCGACGGCAGCGACCACGAGCACTCCGGCTCGGGCCGGGGAGCCGGTGCCGGTCGAGGCCGGTGTGGGGCCGCCGGGCCGTTGATCACCCGGTGATCACCCGAGCTGAGAAGGGCTCGTCCCCCGGTGGGGGGACGAGCCCTTCGTCGTACGAACGGTCGGCGGCCGCCGTCAGACCGTGACGGTGGCGCGGAACAGCGTGCTGCCGGTGCCGGTCAGGCGGGTCGGGGCGCCGGAGGCGGGGAGGAAGGCGGACTGGCCGCGGGCGAGGTCCAGCGCGGTGCCGTCGGCGGCGGTGAGCCGTACCGCGCCCTCGGTGCAGAGCAGGATCTGCGGGGTGCGGCCGTCGATCTCGCGCCCGACGCCGTCCAGCTCGAAGCGGGAGAGCCGGAACTCGTCGATCGGGACGGGGTAGAGCTGCTCGCCGGGGGTGCCCTCGACCGGGACGGGATGGACCACCCGGGCCACGTCGGACTCGAAGACCACGACCTTCAGCAGCTCCGGCACGTCGATGTGCTTGGGGGTGAGGCCGGCCCGCAGCACGTTGTCCGAGTTGGCCTGCAGCTCGACGCAGACGCCGGACAGGTAGGCGTGCGGCACCCCGGCGCCCAGGTAGAGCGCCTCGCCGGCGCGCAGCCGGAAGTGGTTGAGCAGGAAGGCGGTGATCAGTCCGCGGTCCTCCGGGAAGTCCTTGGCGACCCGCGCGTACGGGGCGTAGTACCAGTCCGGATCGCCGGTGTCGTACTCCGCCAGGACCTCGGCGGTCTCCCGGACGGTCTTCCCGGCCGTCTCGTCGTCCATGGTGAGGATGGCGGCCAGCGTGCCGCGCAGTGCCTCGGACTCGTCCTCGACGCACAGCAGGTCGATCAGCGGGTCCAGCCCGGGCACCGAGAGCCGGGCCATCAGCTCGGCCGCCTCGGCGGGCCGACGGAAGCCGCACAGGCCCTCGAACTCGCCGAGCGCGCAGATCATTTCGGGCTTGTGGTTGTCGTCGCGGTAGCTGCGCTCGGGGGCGTCCAGCGGTATGCCCAGGGCGTTCTCGGCGGCGAAGCCGGCCTTGGCCTGGTCCAGCGTGGGGTGCGCCTGGATGGACAGCGGGATGCCCGCGGTGAGCACCTTGAACAGGAACGGCAGGGTCGGGCCGAACCGGGCCACGCTCGCCGCGCCGAGCTCTTGCTCGGGGGCGGCCGCGATCAGCTCGTCCAGTCGGCGGGGGCCCTCCCCGCGGTCGGCGCGGGACGGGTCGCCGGGGTGGGCGCCCATCCACAGCTCGGCCTGCGGTTCACCGGTCGGTTCCTGCCCCAGCAGCTCGGGCAGGGCCGTGAGCGACCCCCAGGCATACGGGCGGATGGTGTTGACGAGCCTGTCCATGCGCGCGGTCCTACTCCTTCGCTGGCTGGGCGGGTGTGCCGGATCGGCTGGGCGGGCCCGGGCCGTCCGGGCGGTCCGGGCACGGGCAAGGGCATCGACCCTAGCCCACCCGCATCACCCACGGGGAAACGGTGGTCGTCCGGTGTGAGTGCCGTGGTCGGACCGGTGGTTCCCGGGCGCGGTAGTAGGATGCCAGGACGCAGTAGCCCCCGCCCCGCACAGCATTCTCCACCGTGGTCAACCCGCCGGAGGGCTGTCGGCGGGACCGCGTTCCAGAGTGCGGGCGACGGTGTTCTGATACTCCCCGCCATCGGCCGAGAGGTTTGTACGTGACCGTGAACCAGCAGAGTTTTGCTGATCTCGGCAGGGTCCTGGTGATCATCCCGACCTACAACGAGGCGGAGAACGTCGAGCGGATCGTCGGCCGGGTCCGCGCCTCGGTGCCCGAGGCGCACGTGTTGGTCGCCGACGACAACAGCCCCGACGGCACCGGCGAGCTGGCCGACAAGCTGGCCGCCGAGGACCCGCACGTCCACGTCATGCACCGCAAGGGCAAGGAGGGCCTCGGCGCCGCCTACCTCGCCGGCTTCCGCTGGGGCATCGACAACGGCTACGACGTCCTGGTCGAGATGGACGCGGACGGCTCGCACCAGCCCGAGGAGCTGGACCGGCTGCTGGGCGCGCTGCGCGGCGCCGACCTGGTGCTCGGCTCGCGCTGGGTACCGGGTGGCCGGGTGGTGAACTGGCCGAAGTCCCGGCTGCTGCTCTCGCGCGGCGGCTCGACCTACTCCCGGCTGATGCTGGGCGTGCCGATCCGGGACGTCACCGGCGGTTACCGGGCCTTCCGCAAGGAGACCCTGCTGGGGCTGGGCATGGACCAGGTCGCCTCGGCCGGGTACTGCTTCCAGGTCGATCTGGCCTGGCGCACGGTGAAGGCCGGGTTCAAGGTCGCCGAGGTGCCGATCACCTTCGTCGAGCGCGAGCTGGGCGCGTCCAAGATGAGCCGCAACATCGTGATCGAGGCGCTCTGGCGGGTCACCACCTGGGGTGTCGCCGACCGGGTGGCCCGCCTGCGCGAGGCCGTGACCAAGCGCTGAGTCTCCGGGTGTGTGAAGGGCCCGTCCACCGGTTCGCCGGTGGACGGGCCCTTCGTCGTTCGTGGGCGGGGCCGTTCCGGGAATGTCAGCAGCCGCCCTTGAGAGCGCTCTCCGGCAGGTAGCGGTCGGCCCAGAGGGCCAGCTCGGTGAGCGCTGGCTTCAGCGCGACGCCGCCCTCGGTGAGCCGGTAGCTGACCCGCAGCGGCGGGCCGGCGTCGACCTCGCGGACGACCATCCCGGCCTCGGTCAGCTCGGTCAGCCGGTCGGAGAGCATCCGCTCGCTGATGCCCGGGATCGCGCGGCGCAGCTCGGAGAAGTAGGCCGGGCCGCTCTGGTTGAGCACGCCCAGCAGCAGGCCGGTCCAGCGCTTCCCGAGCAGGGTGAACACCCGGGTGAGGGCCATCTCGACGTTGGTGCAGCCGCCCTGGTCCCCGGTGCCGCACGCCTCCACGGCGGTCGGCGCCCCATCAGTCACTACCTCGTACTCGGCCATGGAGCCAGCGTACTCGACCTGTCACTAGTGACTGCAGAAAAGTAAGCTGCTATCGTACTTGCAGCCGCGGAAGGAATAGCAGCTACTTATTATCTGGAGGTCCCCATGCCCACGCTTCTGCACATCGACTCCTCCGCGGTCGCCGACGGCTCCGTCTCCCGCGAGGTCACGGCCGCCTTCCGGGCCGCCTGGCTGGCCGAGCACCCCGAGGGAACGGTGATCCACCGGGACCTCGCCGCCGACCCGGTCCCGCACCTGGACGTGCACGGCATCACCGGCGGGTTCGTCCCCGCCGAGGGCCGCAGCGCCGAGCAGACCGCCGCCTTCGCGCTGCGCGACGAGCTGATGGCCGAGCTGGAGCAGGCCGACGCCGTACTGATCGGCACCCCGATGTACAACTTCACGATCCCGTCGACCCTCAAGGCCTGGCTGGACCAGGTGATCCTGATCGGTCGCACCGCCGGCGAGAAGCCCTCCGCCAAGGGCACCCCGGTCACCGTGGTCGCCGCCCGCGGCGGCTCGTACGCGCCCGGCGCCCCGCGCGAGCCGTACGAGTTCGTCACCACCTACCTGGAGAAGGTGCTGACCGGCATGCTCGGGCTGGAGGTCGACTTCATCGTCCCCGAGTTCACCCTGGCCGGGACCCGCCCGGCGATGGCCGACTTCGTCCCGAAGGCCGCCGAGTCCAAGGCCCAGGCGCTGGAGCAGGCCGCCCGCCGCGGCAAGGAGCTCGCCGCCCGCGCTGCGGCGTGAGCCGCGCCGGAAGGCACGCCCCGTCGGGCGCGCCTTCCGCGCAATCGGCCGCCGGTACTCCCATGCTGTAGGCCGCAGGGAGTCCGACCGCCGACCAGAGGGAGCAGCCCGTGACGTCGTCCCCGCCCGAGGAGAGCGCCGGCGCGGAGCGGACGGACGCCGAGCGGTCCCCCCGGCCGCTGGAGGTCGCCGTCTTCACCGGCCCCGAGTCGGCCTTCTTCAGCACCTCCACGCTGATCCTCGGCGAGCGGACCGCGATCCTGGTGGACGCCCAGCTCACCCGCAGCGCCGGGCGGGAACTGGCCGAGTGGGTCGCGGGCAAGGGCCGCCGACTGCTCGCCATCGTCATCACCCACCGGCACCCCGACCACTACTTCGGCGCGGAGGAGGTGCTGAAGCTCTTCCCGGACGCGCAGCTGCTGGCCGCACCGGCGGTGGTCGAGGGCATCCGGCGCACCGTCGCCGCCAAGGTCGCGCAGTGGAAGCCGGTGTACGGCGACGACATCCCGGACCACCCGCTGATCCCCGCCCCCCTGCTGCCGCAGCCGCTGATGCTCGACCGCCGGGTGATCCCGGTGCTGCTGCTCGGCCAGGCCGACTGCGGAGAGTCCACGGTCGTCCACGTGCCGAGCATCCGGACCGTGATCGCCGGGGACTTCGTCCACAACGGCACCCACGTGTGGACCGCCGACACCACCCCGGCCCAGCGCACCACCTGGGGGCACAACCTCGGCCGGATCGCCGACCTCGGCGTCGACCGGGTGATCGCCGGCCACCGCGCCCCCGGGCAGGGCGACGACGCGGCCCGGGTGCTCGCCTTCACCGGGGAGTACCTGCGGGACTTCGACCGGGCGCTGGCCGCGCACCCGCACGACCCGGAGACGCTGGTCACGACGATGAGCGAGCGGTACGGGGAGCTGACCCTGCCGTCCTTCCTGGAGCTGGGCGCGGCGGCGAACACCGCCCGGGCGTGGGCGGAGGACGGGATCATCGACGCGGAGATCGTCGAGGACGACGACCCGGCCGAGTAGGGTCCGGCACGGCCGGGCGGATACTGGCCGCATGACGCCGTACGACGTGATCGTTCCGGCGGGTGGTGCCGCCCGCCGCCTCGGCGGGGTCGACAAGCCCGGCCTGACCGTGGGGGAGACCTCCCTGCTCGACCGGGTGCTCGCCGCCTGCGCGGGCGCCCGCACCACCGTCGTGGTCGGCCCCGCCCGGCCGACCGCGCGGGACGGGGTCCGTTGGACCAGGGAGCAGCCGCCCGGCGGCGGGCCCGTCGCGGCCGTCGCGGCCGGGCTCGACCTGGTCACCGCGGACACCGTGCTGCTGCTCGCCGCCGACCTGCCCTTCCTGGACCGGCGGACGGTGGAGCGGCTGGTCGACGCCCTCGACGCGGCCGAGCCGACCGTGGCGGCCACCGTCCTGATCGACGCCGGCGGACGCGAGCAGCCGCTCGCCGCCGCCTACCGGACCGCCCCGCTGCGCACCGCGCTGGTCGGCCTCGGCGACCCGGACGGACTGCCGCTGCGCCGGCTCGTCGGAGGGCTGTCCCGGCTGCTGGTGGCCGACACCGACAACGTCGCGTACGACTGCGACACCTGGGAGGACCTGGAGCAGGCCCGGGAGCGGGAGAGGTCCTGAGCCTTCGCCGCGCGGCGACCGGACGGGCGGCTCACGGGGTCCTTCGTCGGCCCGTGAGGGAAACGACGCGTCCCGCACACGGGGTGAACACCTACGGGAAACCGCCGATCAGGCAGCATGGGCGCATGGAGCGCACGCTGGAAGACTGGATCGCCGAGGTCAAGGCCGACCTGGGTATCGACCTGGACGTGGACGTCCGGGGCCTGCTCGACATGGCCCGGGCGGTCGCGCACGGGGTGGCCCGCCCGGCCGCGCCGCTGACCGCCTTTCTGATCGGCTACGCGGCCGCCCGGCAGGGCGGCGGGTCGGCGGCCGTGGCCGAGGCGTCCCGGCGGACCACGGCGCTCGCCGAGCGCTGGAGCGCCGCCGACGGGCCGGGCGAGCCGTGAGCGCGGTAGGGCGGACCACCGTGGCGGCGCCGTCCACCGGCCCGGGCACGCTGAGCTGGCCGCGGGCCCGGGAGGCCGCGCGCCGGGCCGGGCTGCGCCCGCTGCCGGTGGTCGGGCTGCCGCTGGCCGAGACGCTCGGGCACACCCTGGCCGAGCCGCTGGGCGCGCTGACCGACCTGCCCGCCTTCGACACCTCCGCGATGGACGGCTGGGCGGTGGCCGGTCCCGGGCCCTGGCGGGTCGCCGGACGGGTGCTGGCCGGCCGGACCGAGGTGACGCCGCTGGACGACGGCAGCGCCGTCGAGATCGCCACCGGGGCCCAACTGCCGCCCGGCGCAACGGCCGTACTGCGCCGCGAGCACGGCCGGACGGACGGCGCACTGCTGTACGACCGCGGCCCGCAGCCGCTGACCACCGGCCAGGACGTCCGCCCGCGCGGCCAGGAGTGCCGCCGGGGCGAGGAGTTGCTGCCGGCCGGGACGGTGATCGGCCCGGCCGTGCTCGGCCTGGCCGCCGCCTGCGGCCACGACCGGCTGGCGGTCCGTCGCCGACCGGTGGTCCAACTGCTGGTGCTCGGAGACGAGTTGCTCGCCTCCGGGATCCCCGGGCCGGGGCTGGTCCGGGACGCGCTCGGTCCGCTGCTGCCGCCCTGGCTGCGGGCGGCCGGTGCGGAGGTGGCCGAAGTCCGGTGCGTCCGGGACGACTTCGGGCTGCTGCGGGACGCGCTGCGGCACTCCACAGCCGATGTCGTGGTCACCACCGGCGGGACGGCCGCCGGGCCGGTGGACTTCCTGCACCGGGCGCTCGCCGAGGTCGGCGCCCGGCTGCTGGTGGACGGTGTCGCCGTACGGCCCGGACACCCCATGCTGCTGGCCGAGCTCCCCGGCGGACGCCACCTGGTGGGCCTGCCGGGCAACCCGCTGGCCGCCGTCGCCGGGATGGTCACGCTCGCCCTGCCGCTGCTGCACGCCCGCGGCGGAAGGGCCGTCGCCGCCCCCGCGCTCGCGCCGGCGGCCGTCGTCCTGCCCGGGCACCCGGTGGACACCCGGCTGCAGCCGGTGCGGCGCACCGTCGAAGGGGTCGTACCGCTCGCCTTCGACGGGCCCGCGATGCTGCGCGGCCTGGCCCGGGCCGAGGCGCTGGCCGTGGTCCCGCCCGGCGGGGCTGCGGCGGGGCAGACCGTCGAGCTGGTGGAGGCGCCGTGAGCGGGCGATGGGGGGCCCGAGCCGGAGGCCGCCGTGCCGCAGCTCACCGACCGGGTGATCGTCATCGAGTCGACCGGCCGGGGCGGGGCCTGACCCCCGAACTTCCGTGAGGCGCAGTAGGTTCGGGGCATGCATGCGATGACGATTCCCGTACCCGGCGGTCCCGAGGCACTGGTGTGGGCGGAGGTACCCGACCCGGTGCCCGGCGAGGGCGAGGTGCTGGTCGAGGTGTCGGCCACCGCCGTCAACCGGGCCGATCTGCTCCAGCGGCAGGGCTTCTACAACCCGCCGCCCGGCGCCTCGCCCTACCCGGGGCTGGAGTGCGCCGGGCGGATCGTCGCGCTCGGGCCGGGGGTGTCCGGCTGGGCGGTCGGCGACGAGGTGTGCGCGCTGCTGGCCGGCGGCGGGTACGCCCAGCGGGTCGCGGTGCCGAGCGGGCAGCTGCTGCCGCTGCCCGAGGGGCTGAGCGCGGAGCAGGCCGCGGCGCTGCCGGAGGTCGCCTGCACGGTGTGGTCCAACGTGTTCCTCACGGCCCACCTGCGGCCGGGTGAGACGGTGCTGTTGCACGGCGGCGCGAGCGGCATCGGGACGATGGCGATCCAGCTGGCCAAGGCGGTCGGCGCGCGGGTCGCGGTGACGGCGGGCAGCGCGGAGAAGCTGGCCCGGTGCGCCGAGCTGGGCGCGGACATCACGATCAACTACCGCGAGCAGGACTTCGTCGAGGCGCTCCGGGAGGCCACCGGCGGGGCCGGGGCGGACGTGATCCTGGACATCATGGGCGCCAAGTACCTGCAGCGGAACGTGGACGCGCTGGCGGTCAACGGGAGGCTGGTGATCATCGGGCTGCAGGGCGGGGTGAAGAGCGAGCTGGACCTCAACGCGCTGCTGCGCAAGCGGGCTGCCGTGATCGCCACCAACCTGCGCGGGCGGCCGCTGGCGGAGAAGGCGGCGATCGTGGCGGCGGTGCGGGAGCACGTGTGGCCGCTGGTGGAGTCCGGGGTGGTGAAGCCGGTGGTGGACCGGGTGCTGCCGCTGACCGAGGCCGGTGCCGGACACCGGGTGCTGGAGGCGGGGGAGCAGGTCGGGAAGGTCGTGCTGAAGGCCTGAGGGGTCGGCGGCGGTCGGTGCGGGGCCGCACAGGGTGTCCGAAATGCCGCACTGGTCGGAATGTGTGAGGCTGGTCCGGAGCTGTCCCGCCGCCGATTCCGCCCCCGGGCGCGGTCGGCCGTCGGAAGGACTCCGACCGTGGCCGCATCACTGCACGCACCCCTCGGGCCGCTGCCCGCCGCGCCGCACCACCGTCGTACCCGCCGCTCCCAGCAGCTGCTCGCGGTGGCCGTGCTGGGACTCATGCTCCCGCTGGCCGTCGCGACGACGGCCGTGGCGGGGCCCTCGCCGAACACCCGGGTGAGCGTCGAGGCGGAGCCCTCGGCCGCGCTGGCGCAGCATTCGGGGCCCCGGACGCGCCCGGACGGCCGCGACTTCCCCCGGGCCCACCACCACCGTCACCGCCCGGCGTCGGCGCCGGAACGCCCCAGCGCCACCGTGGAACAGGCGCCGGACCAGGCCCCGGACCAGGTGCCGGAAAAGGTCCCTGACCAGGTGCCGGACCAGGCGCCGGACCAAGCCCCTGACCAGGCCGCCGACCAGAGCATCGAGCGGCAGCCCGGGCAGGCCCGGGACCAGAGCGTCGAGACCGACCAGCCGGACAGCGACGCGAACACCCCGGACGCCCCGGCCCCCGCCGCCCCCAGCGCCCCGGACACCACCACGGTGGCCTCCGACCAGACCGTCGAGGCGGCCGCCCCGGCGATCCTCCCTGCCCGCTGGCAGGACCCCTCCACCCTCCAGCTCCCCCTCGGCGTCGGCCTGGGCCTCATCGGCTGCGGCCTCGCCCTGATCGGGCTCCGCCTCCGGAAAGGCTGAAGCAGGCACGGGCGGTGAGGCACGGAGCGCCGGGTGGCCCACCCGTGCCTCACCGTGCACGTCCCACGTCGGCCCGCCGAGGGCGGTCTCCTCGGCGTCCGCCGGCGTGGAGGTTCGGTGCGGGTTCTGGGGTGGTAACGGCCCCGCCCACGATGGGTGCCGGGGCGGTAGTTGGATGGGGCGGGGCGGGAACTGAGTATCCGTACGGATTCCCGCACGGGGCGCGGGGGCGTACCGTCGTGACGGGGTGGCGCAGGACGGCGGGACGAACGGGGGCTTCCGCCCGACCAACCCCAGTGAGAGAGAATGTTGTTCATGACGAATCCGATGAACGAGCGCTCGTCGCAGGAGCCCTTCCGGGCCGCCGGCGGGCAGTCGCAGGACGGCCAGAAGGTGCTGATCGTCGGACCGGACGGGCTGCCCGTGGGCCAGGGGTTCGCCGGCTCGGCGGGGGACGTGGACGACGAGGGCGACGCGCCGCGTGAGCTCCCGGTGACCGAGATGGTCGAGCAGCCCGCCAAGGTCATGCGCATCGGCAGCATGATCAAGCAGCTGCTGGAGGAGGTCCGGGCCGCGCCCCTCGACGAGGCCAGCCGGGCCCGACTGAAGGACATCCACGCCAGCTCGATCAAGGAGTTGGAACTCGGGCTGGCCCCGGAGCTGGTCGCCGAGCTGGAGCGGCTGTCGCTGCCGTTCACCGAGGACAGCATTCCGACCGAGGCCGAGTTGCGGATCGCCCAGGCCCAGCTGGTGGGTTGGCTGGAGGGCCTGTTCCACGGCATCCAGACCGCCCTGTTCGCCCAGCAGATGGCCGCTCGGGCCCAGCTGGAGCAGATGCGGCGCGCGCTGCCGCCCGGTCTGCACGGGGGCGAGGCGGACGAGGAGGAGCCGGGTCAGGGCCGCGGCATCCGCTCCGGCCCCTACCTGTAGGCCGGGCCCGTAGGCCGTCTCCGGGCCGGACGTACCACGACGATCCGCCCCGGGCCGCAGCGCCGTGGAACGGCGCCGGCGGTCCGGGGCCAGGATCGGCCCTGGGCCGATCACCGTCGGCGCGAGCCGATACCCTGACCCCTGTCGCTGGCCGGTCGAGCCGCCGCGACAGGGGTCCGCCAGGCCAGCGGGCCGGGCCCATCACGCACGGACGAGACCGAACGTCACGGCTGCGGCAGCACGGCCGCGCCGAGGGGGAGCAGAGGACCATGAGCGAGCACGGCAACGCGGCGGTCGAGGGCTTCTCCCTGGGCAACGGCCGCTATGTGCTGCAGCGGCTGCTGGGCGAGGGCGGTATGGCCTCCGTGCACCTCGCGTACGACAGCGTGCTGGACCGGCAGGTCGCGCTGAAGAGCATGCACAGCGAGCTCGGCCGGGACGACTCGTTCAAGGAGCGGTTCCGCCGCGAGGCCCAGGCGGTGGCCCGGCTGGAGCACCCCAACATCGTCACGGTGTACGACAGCGGCGAGGACATCGCCCCGGACGGCTCCAGCACGCCGTACATCGTCATGCAGCTGATCGACGGCCAGGGCCTGCGCGAGACGATCAACGAGGCGGTCGCCCAGTACGGCGCGGTGCCCACCGAGCAGGCCCTGAAGGTCACCATCGGCGTGCTGAACGCGCTGGAGGCCTCGCACGACATGGGCCTGGTGCACCGCGACATCAAGCCCGGCAACGTCATGTTCGACCGCAAGGGCAATGTCAAGGTCATGGACTTCGGCATCGCCCGGGCGCTGGAATCCGGCGTCACGTCGATGACGCAGACCGGCATGGTGGTCGGCACCCCGCAGTACCTCTCGCCCGAGCAGGCGCTCGGCAAGCCGGTGGACGCCCGCTCCGACCTCTACTCGGTCGGCGTGATGCTCTTCGAGATGCTCACCGGCCAGCTGGTCTTCGACGGCGACTCGGCCTTCTCGATCGCCTACAAGCACGTCCAGGAGGAGCCGCCGGCGCCCTCCGGCCTCAACCGCTCGATCACCCCGGCCGTGGACGCCTACGTCGCCCAGGCGCTGCGCAAGGACCCGGCGCACCGCTTCCAGAGCGCGGCCGCGATGCGGGACGAGGCGGAGCGGCTGATCGCCGAGCTGAAGGGCGGCGGCGCCGGGCACTCGCTCCAGGCGAGCACCCCGCTGATGATCAAGGACGGCCCGCGCTCGGTGCACGCCGCCCCGCAGACCCCGCCCCCCTTCCCGCAGCAGCCGCACTACCAGACCCCTCCGCCGGCCTACCAGACCCCGGCCCCGCAGGCTCCGCACACGCCGCAGCCGCAGTACCTCCAGCAAGGCCAGCCGCAGTACCAGACCCCGCCGCCGGCCTACCAGACGCCGCGTCCGCAGGCTCCGCACACGCCGCAGCCGCAGTACCTCCAGCAAGGCCAGCAGCGGCCGATGCACACCCCGGCGCCGCAGCCGATGCCGCCGTACCAGCAGCCGAAGCCCAACGGAGGCGGCTGCTCCACGGCCTTCGTGGTCGTCGCGATCATCGTCGGTGTGCTGGTGCTAGCCGGCATCATCATCGCGATCGTGCTGAACAAGGCGAAGAACGACACCAAGACCAAGTACGGGCACGCCGAGCGCCCCGCCGCGGTGCTGGTGCTGGACCGGCCGGCCGACCGGAATGGCCTGCTCTGACGGGTTCCGGCCGGTTCGGGCGGGTCACGGGTGCGCGCCGGAAGCGGTAGCGTTCGGGGATACGTAAGCGACAGGGCACCGCGATTCCGAGCGAACGCCCGGGGCGAGGAGCGATGGCACAGACGCAGCAGCCGGACGACGACGCGGGTGCCCGAGGGGACGGACGGACCGGCGGGACGCCGAGGATCCCCGAGCCCGGCAACGAAGCCGCGACCTCCGCGCTGCCGCCGTTCGGCCGGAGCGGTCCGCAGACCCCGGGCCGCGGTACCGCCGCCCCGCTGGGCACGGTCGGCGACGGCCGCTACCGGCTGACCCACCGGCTCGGCCGCGGCGGCATGGCCGAGGTCTTCGCCGCCGAGGACGTGCGGCTGGGCCGCACCGTCGCGGTCAAGCTGCTGCGCGGCGAGCTCGCCCAGGACGACGTCGCCCGGCTGCGGTTCACCCGCGAGGCGCACGCCGTCGCGGCGCTGAACCACCACTCGATCGTCTCGGTCTACGACACCGGCGAGGAGTACGTCGGGGACGAGTCCACGCCGTACATCGTGATGGAGCTGGTCGAGGGCCGGACCGTCCGCGAGCTGCTGGTGGACGAGGAGGCGCCGCCGGTCGACCAGGCGCTGATCATCATCGCCGGGGTGCTGGAGGCGCTCGCCTACAGCCACCGGAACGGGATCGTCCACCGCGACATCAAGCCCGCCAACGTGATCATCACGAACAGCGGCGCGGTCAAGGTGATGGACTTCGGCATCGCCCGGGCGCTGACCGGTGGGGCCACCACGATGACCCAGACCGGCATGGTCATGGGCACCCCGCAGTACCTGTCGCCCGAGCAGGCGCTCGGAAAGGCGGTCGACCACCGTTCCGACCTGTACGCGGCCGGCTGCATGCTCTACGAGCTGCTCACGCTGCGCCCGCCGTTCACCGGCGACACCCCGCTCTCGGTGGTCTACCAGCATGTCCAGGACATGCCGGTGCCGCCCTCGCAGGCCAACAGCCGGGTGCCGGTCGGGCTGGACCCGCTGGTGCTGCGCTCGCTCGCCAAGAACCCGGACGACCGCTTCCAGGACGCCGACGAGTTCCGCGCCCACGTGCAGCACGCGCTCCGCGAGATGCACGGCGCGGCCGGGGCCGGCTGGGTCGGCGCGGCCGACGGGCTGCCGGGCGACACCGGCGCCACCCAGGTGATCCGGCCGGACCAGACGCTGGCCACCCAGGCCTTCGGCGCGGTCGGCGCGGGCGACCAGACCTCCGTGCTGCCGTACTCGGCGGGCGGGTCGCAGAGCTCCCCCTCGCCCTACCAGGGGGCCGGCGGCCCGTACGGCGGTGGCGGCGACGGCGGCGACGGCGACGACGAGTACGGCGGCGGACGACGGCGCGGGCCCTGGGGCTGGGTGGTCGGTGGCATCGCCGTGCTGCTCGCGGCCGGTGCCGGGATCGCCTTCGCGCTCAGCGGTAGCGACAACAACACCAACAAGACGATCACGCCGACCACGCCCACCTCGGTGGTCAGCACCACCGAGGCGACCACGCCGACCCAGAGCGGCCAGGCGACCACGCCGCCCTCCGTCTCCGGCAGTAGGCGGCCGACGCAGCAGCCGACCGACAACGGCGGCTACACCGGGAACGGCGGCTACAACAACATGTCGCCGTCGCCGAGTTCGGGCCGGTGGCACACGTCGACCCCGACGCCGACCTCGACGCCGACGTCGACCGCGACCCACACCCCGACGGCCACCTCCTCGGCGACCGGCGGGGCGACCACGGCTCCGTCGCCGACCTCGGGTGGCACGCTGCCACCGGTGCCGACCAAGTCGGGCCCGCCGGCGACGGCACCGGCTACGCCGGGAACGACGAACTGAGCACTCGGGTCAGTTGGCGAAGGCGTCCAGGACCTGCTCGTACTCCTGGCACCACCACGCCAACTGGCCCGCCGAGGCGGGATAGAGCGGGTCGGCCCGGTGGTCGGCCCGCTGGTAGCGCCACTGCAGTATCCAGAAGTCGTTCAGCCGCTCCCACCAGACCCGGTGGACGGCTGCGGCCAGGTGCTCGGCGGTGGCGGCTCCGGAGGCCCGGTAGGCCTGTGAGTAGCGGCGGACCCGGACCAGGTCGAGGGTGCCGGTGTCCCGGTCGTTGAAGAGCAGGGTGGCGGCGCGGACGGCCTCCTCCGCGCGTGGCTGGGGGCCGAGCTTGTCCCAGTCCAGGACGGCCGTGACGTGCCCGTCGGCGTACAGCAGGTTGAGGCCGTGGAAGTCGCCGTGGGTCCAGCCGGTGGGCGGGGCGGTGCGCGGGTCGGGGCGGCGGTGGGCGTGCTCGGCGAGCAGTTCCAGCCGTTCGTCGAGCCGTTCTTCGACCAGTGCGTCCAGTTCGCCGTACGGGCGGTGCTCGCGGGCGCGGCGTTGCAGGTCGCGGGCGAGTTCCGCGCTGTCGCGGGGGTCGGCGCTGCGGTAGCCGGCGGGTTGGTCGAGGGGGGCGCAGACGTCGTCGAGTGCGCCGTGCAGTCGGCCGAGCAGCACGCCGAGCGCGTCGCACTGCGATGGGGGGAGCTCCGTACCGTGCTGGTGTCGGCCATCGACCCAGGGGAAGAGCGCGAACAGCCGGCCGTCCAGGCCGGCCACCGTGCCGACGCGTTCGGCGCAGGTCAGCGGGGGCGCGACGGGCAGTCCGAGGGCGTGCAGGTCGGTCATCGCGCGGTGGTGGGCGAGGATCTTCGGGCGGTTGGCGGTGGCGGCGTCGACGTAGCACTTCAGGAAGTAGGAGCCGGCCTCGGTGGCGACCCGGTAGCCCCGGTTCAGCAGGCCTTCGGCGACCGGTTCGGCGGTCAGCAGCCGCCCCACCCGGTAGCGGGCCAGGACCTCGGCGAGTGCGCTGCGCGGGACGGGTGGACTGAGGGTCCCTATCGGCGGGGCGGTGAGGTCGGGGCGGGCCGGGGCGCAGGCGAGGGTCTGGCTGAAAGTCACGTGCAGAGGTTATGGCCCCCTGGTGGGGGCCCTTGACAAACCGTCAGGTGTGTGAAGCGGTCGGATCAGTGCTGATGGTCGGCCTGGTGCCGCGCCACGAAGGCGGCCGCCTGGGTGCGCCGCTCCATGCCCATCTTGGCGAGCAGACTGGAGACGTAGTTCTTCACCGTCTTCTCGGCCAGGTGCAACTCGTTGCCGATCTGGCGATTGGTCATCCCTTCGCCGATCAGATCGAGGATCCGCCGCTCCTGCTTGGTGAGTTGGGCCAGTCGCTCGTCCTCCTTCTCGCCGCCGTCGCGCAGCCGGGCGAGCACCCGGCTGGTGGCGACCGGGTCGAGCAGCGAGCGGCCGGCCGCGACGTCCCGGACGGCGGTGATCAGGGCGGTGCCGCGGATCGCCTTCAGGACGTAGCCGGAGGCGCCCGCCATGATCGAGTCGAACAGTGCCTCGTCGTCCGAGAAGGAGGTCAGCATCAGGCACTTGATCTCCGGCAGCCGGGACCGGATCTCGCGGCAGACCTCGACCCCGTTGCCGTCCGGAAGCCGCACGTCGAGCACCGCGACGTCGGGGTGGACCGCCGGGATCCGGGTGAGTGCCTCGGCGGCCGTGCCGGCCTCGCCGACCACCTCGATGTCATCCTCGACCGAGAGCAGGTCGTGCACGCCCCGTCGGACGACCTCGTGATCGGTCGAGCAGGAACACCCTGATTTGTCCGTTATCAATCACGCGCAAAGCCTCCCATATCACCCTACATAAGGCTTATCGTTTTCATCGGCGTCACGACGTGATCCGGCCACAGTCGCCGAAACCGATACCGAGAACCCCCTTACGTACGGGCGTCCGCCCGGATAACGTGCGCTGGTGTCCTGAAGGCGCTCGAATTGAGAGCTGCGTCACGCCGACCGTCACCCCCACCCTTTCGACGGCGAGCCGGGCGCGGCACCCTCGGGGTTGTAGGCCCTGAACAAGTAGGACGTCCTAGCGCAAGCGCGCCAAGGGCGGACGCTGGGTAACGTTCTCGTGAGGGACGCCGTCGGAACAGGATCACCACCTGCCACGCAGTAGGTGCGCACACCCACGCGCGCCCCGCGAGGCGGTGACCGGACCGGTCACCGGCGACCCCGGGCGGCCGGACAGACCGAGGAGTGAACGTGACCGTCAAAAGCACGGCCAAAAGTACGGCGAGGGCCCGCAAGAAGGCGGCCCCCGACGTCCCTGGCACCCTCCGCGCCGCGGGTACGGACGCCCAGCCGGAGCTCGTGCAGCTGCTCACCCCGGAAGGCGAGCGGGTCGAGCACCCGGACTACCCCCTCACCACCACTCCGGAGGAGCTGCGCTCCCTCTACCGCGACCTGGTGCTGGTGCGCCGGTTCGACGGCGAGGCGACCGCCCTCCAGCGCCAGGGCGAGCTGGGCCTGTGGGCCTCGCTGCTCGGTCAGGAAGCCGCCCAGGTCGGCTCCGGCCGCGCCATGCGCACCGGCGACTACGCCTTCCCCACCTACCGCGAGCACGGTGTGGCCTGGTGCCGCGACGTCGACCCGCTGAACCTGCTCGGGATGTTCCGCGGCGTGAACCACGGCGGCTGGGACCCGAACGAGAAGAACTTCCACCTGTACACCATCGTGATCGGCGCGCAGGCCCTGCACGCCACCGGTTACGCGATGGGCATCACCAAGGACGGCGCCGACGACGCGGTGATCGCGTACTTCGGCGACGGCGCCTCCAGCCAGGGCGACGTCAACGAGGCCTTCACCTTCGCCTCGGTCTACAACTCGCCGGTGGTGTTCTTCTGCCAGAACAACCAGTGGGCGATCTCCGAGCCCACCACCACCCAGACCAAGATCCCGCTGTACCGCCGCGCCTCCGGCTTCGGCTTCCCGGGCGTGCGGGTGGACGGCAACGACGTGCTGGCCTGCCTCGCGGTCACCCGCTGGGCGCTCGACTACGCCCGCAGCGGCAACGGCCCGGTGCTGATCGAGGCCTTCACCTACCGGATGGGCGCGCACACCACCTCCGACGACCCCACCCGCTACCGGCTCGCCGAGGAGACCGAGGCCTGGAAGGCCAAGGACCCGATCCTGCGGCTCCGCACCCTCCTGGAGAAGGAGGGCCTGGCGGACGAGGAGTTCTTCGCCGCCGTCGACGCCGAGAGCGAGCAGCTGGGCCTGCGGGTGCGCGAGGGCGTGCGCAACATGCCGGACCCGGACCCGACGCTGATCTTCGACCACGTGTACAGCGAGCCGCACGCGCTGGTCGATGAGGAACGGGCCGAATACATCGAGTACGCGGCCTCCTTCGAGGCGGGGGAGAACCACTGATGGCCGGTCAGCTGAGCATCGCCAAGGCGCTCAACGAGGCGCTGCGCAAGTCGCTGGAGAACGACCCGAAGACCGTCCTGATGGGCGAGGACATCGGCAAGCTCGGCGGCGTCTTCCGGATCACCGACGGCCTGCAGAAGGACTTCGGCGAGAGCCGGGTGATCGACACCCCGCTGGCCGAGTCCGGCATCATGGGCACCGCGATCGGCCTCGCGCTGCGCGGCTACCGCCCGGTCGTGGAGATCCAGTTCGACGGATTCGTCTACCCGGCCTTCGACCAGATCGTCTCCCAGCTGGCCAAGATGCACGCCCGCGCGCTGGGCCACGTCAAGCTGCCGGTCACCGTCCGTATCCCCTACGCGGGTGGTATCGGCGCGGTCGAGCACCACAGTGAGTCGCACGAGGCGTACTTCGCGCACACCGCCGGTCTGCGGGTGGTCACCCCGGCCAGCGCGCACGACGCGCACTGGATGCTGCGGCAGGCCATCGAGTCGGACGACCCGGTCATCTTCCTGGAGCCCAAGCGGCGTTACTGGGACAAGGGCGAGGTCGGCGCCGCCGCCGACCTGGGTTTGCACGACGCCCGGATCGTCCGCCCCGGCACCGACGCGACGCTGATCGCGTACGGCCCGATGGTCAAGGTCTGCCTGGAGGCCGCCGCGGCCGCCGAGGAGGACGGCCGCCGGCTGGAGGTCGTCGACCTGCGCTCGCTCTCCCCGGTGGACTTCACCACCCTGGAGGAGTCGGTCAAGCGCACCGGACGGGCCGTCGTGGTGCACGAGGCACCGGTCTTCCTGGGCATGGGCGCCGAGCTGGCCGCCCGGCTCACGGAGCGGTGCTTCTACCACCTGGAGGCACCGGTCCTGCGGGTCGGCGGCTACTACGCGCCGTACCCGCCGTCCCGGGTCGAGGAGGCCTTCCTGCCCGACCTGGACCGCGTGCTCGACGCCGTCGACCGCGCGCTCGCGTACTGATACCGGGGAGCGAAGATGACCACCGAAGTTCGCTCGCTCCGCGAGTTCAAGATGCCCGACGTGGGCGAGGGCCTCACCGAGGCCGAGATCCTCAGCTGGTACGTCAAGCCCGGTGACACCGTCACCGACGGGCAGGTCGTCTGCGAGGTCGAGACCGCCAAGGCGGCAGTGGAGCTGCCGATCCCGTTCAACGGGGTCGTCGAGCAGCTCTTCTTCCCCGAGGGGGCGACGGTCGACGTCGGCACCGTGATCATCTCGGTCGCGGTGGCCGGCGAGGCGGGGGCCGCTCCGGCCGCCGCGCCCGCGCCCGCCCCCGCTGCGGAGGCGCCGGCCGACGAGGCCGAGCCCGAGCGCCGCGAGGTGCTGGTCGGGTACGGCCCGCGTACCGGCGTCACCCAGCGCCGGGCCCGGCGGACGACCACCACCAAGACGGTCGCCGCGCCCAAGCCGGCTCCGGTCGCGCCCGCGGCCCCGGTCGCCCCGGCTCCGGCCGCGCCCGCCCCGGTGGCCGAAGTGCCGGTCGGTGAGCGGCCGTTGGCCAAGCCGCCGGTGCGCAAGCTGGCCAAGGACCTCGGCGTCGACCTGCGGGCCGTCACCCCGACCGGCCCGGACGGCGTGATCACCCGCGAGGACGTGCACGCCCACGCCGCGGCCCTGGCGGCTCCGGCCGTCGAGACGGTCGCGGCCGCCGTGGTCGAGACGGCCGCCGCCGTCGGGGCGCCGGTGCTGGTCCCCGGTGCGGGCGACGTCCGGGTGCCGATCAAGGGCGTCCGCAAGGCGACCGCGCAGGCGATGGTGGCCTCGGCCTTCACCGCCCCGCACGTCACCGAGTTCGTCCAGGTCGACGTGACCCGCACGATGAAGTTCGTCCGCCGGCTCAAGGAGAGCGGCGAGCTGGGCCGGGACGTCCGGGTCAGCCCGCTGCTGCTGGTCGCCAAGGCGCTGCTCACCGCGATCAAGCGCCACCCGGAGATCAACGCCCAGTGGGACGAGGCGGCCCAGGAGATCGTGATCAAGGGCCAGGTGAACCTCGGCATCGCCGCGGCCACCCCGCGCGGCCTGATCGTCCCGAACATCAAGGACGCCGGGGCCCGGACCCTCTCCGGCCTCGCCGTCGCGCTCGGCGAGCTGGTGGAGACGGCCCGTCAGGGCAAGACCTCGCCGGCCGACATGCAGGGCGGCACGGTCACCATCACCAACGTCGGCGTCTTCGGCGTCGACACCGGCACCCCGATCCTCAACCCGGGCGAGGCGGCCATCCTCGCCTTCGGCGCGGTCCGGGAGCTGCCGTGGGTGCACAAGGGCAAGGTCGTTCCGCGCCAGGTCACCACGCTCGCGCTCTCCTTCGACCACCGGCTGGTGGACGGGGAGTTGGGCTCCAGGGTGCTGGCCGACGTGGCCGCGCTGCTGGAGCACCCGAAGCGCCTGATCACCTGGGGCTGACGGTTCGCCGGAACTGAGGAAGGGGCCCTCCCCCGTACCGCCGTACGGAGGAGGGCCCCTTCGTCGTGCCCGCCCGTCGATTACCGCTGGGGACGGAGGCGACGGACGGCGATCAGGACGCCGGCGCCGAGCGCGAGCAGGGCGGCGGAGCTGACGGCGAGGAAGGTGTTGGTGGAGGAGGCGCCGGTCTGGGCCAGCTCCGGGGTGCCGGCGGGCGCGGAGGTGGCCGGCGCGGCGGAGGGAGTGGCGGACGGGGCGGCTGCGGGCGCCTTGGCGGGCTCGGCGGCCTTGGCGGGGGTCTTGTCGGCGGCGGGCTCGGCCTTCCTGGCCTCCTTGGCCGGCGCGGGCACGGGCTTGGCCGGCGTGACCGGCTTGGCGGTGGCGGTGCCCTGGGCGTGGGTCACCTTGACCGGCTTGAAGTCCGACCCGCCGGTGGTCGTGGCGCCGGCGCTGTTGGCCGAGGCCAGCAGGTCGACCGTGGTCACGCCCTGGGGGGTGGTCGGGGCCAGCGAGAAGCGGAACTTGAAGGTCGCCGACTGGCCGTTGTCGAGCCGCGAGCGCTGGGTGGAGGCGACGTCGACGCCGCGGTAGCAGCCCTGGACCGGCTTGAGGTCCTTCCAGGTGCCGGTGTAGTCCAGGAGCTGCATCCGGACGTCGCCGGCACCGGCCGCGGAGCCCGAGCCCGGGGTGTACAGGCCGAAGAACGGCTCCATGCCGTGGGCGTCCTCGCCGGTCCGGTCGGTGACCTTGAGGGTGACCTCGTTCCAGCTGCCGTCCGCGACCACCGAGGACGGGGTCGAGACGAGGACGGCGTCCGGGGCGGCGCCGGCCGTTCCGGGGGCGACGGAGACCGGACCGCCGGTGCGCTCGTCGCCGCAGGCCCAGGCGGTGTCGGTGGCGAGGAACTGGATGCCGCCCGCGAGGACGGTGGTGGCGGCGAGCGCGGCGACGCGGCGGCGGCTGGAGAGCGAGCGGGCGTTCTTCGCAAAACGGGTGATAACGGACGTGCGCATGACGTGACTCCCCAAGGTCATGTGACTGACGGTGTGTTGGTGAAGACGACCGGCCCCGCTCCTTCGTGAGCGGAAGCGCCCCCCGGCTCTGCCGGTCTCGCTCTCCGTGCCTTCACCCTGATAGACGTCCATCCCCGCCGGGGGTTGCAGGTGGTTTCAAAAGTTTTTTCGCGAGTCTTCGGGCAGGCTTCGGGATACTGCCGGAATGACGGATGAGCTGACGATCCGACCGGAGGCAGAGCCGGTCGCAGGTGGGGAACGTCGGTCGCTGCGACGGGACGTGTCGGGGCCGGCGCTGCTGGCGGGCCTGGTGTGCGTCGCGGTGTCCTTCTCGGGGCCGCTGGTGGTGGTGCTCGCGGCGGCGGCCGCCGGGCGGCTGGACCCAGCGCACACGGCGTCCTGGATCTGGGCGGTGGCGATCGGCAGCGGGGTGAGCGGCTTCGCGCTCAGCTGGTGGACCCGCACGCCGGTGATCACCGCCTGGTCCACCCCGGGGGCCGCGCTGCTGGTGACCAGCCTGGGCGACTACCCGTACCGGGAGGCGGTCGGGGCGTTCCTGGTGAGCGCCGTGGTGGTGACGCTGTTCGGGGTGACCGGCTGGTTCGGCCGGCTGATCGCGGCGGTGCCGGTGGGGATCGTGAACGCGATGCTGGCGGGCATCCTGTTCTCCTTCGGCGCCGGGATCTTCGGCGCCGTGCACAGCGCGCCGGTGCTGGTGGTGGGCAGCTTCGCGGCCTTCCTGCTGGCCAAGCGGTTCGCGCCCCGGTACGCCGTCCCGGTCGCGCTGCTGGTCGGCGGGGTGCTGGCGGCGCTCACCGTCGGGCTGCCGCTGCACCTGGGCTCGGGCGGGCCGACCGTGCCGGTGCTGACCGTGCCGGCCTTCTCCTGGTCGGCCCTGGTGGGGCTGGCGCTACCGCTCACCATCGTCACGCTGGCCTCGCAGAACGCGCCGGGCCTCGGGGTGATGCGGGCCTTCGGCTACCGGGCGGACGACCGGCTGCTGATCGGCTCGACCGGCGCGATGTCGATGCTGATGGCGCCCTTCGGCTCGCCCGGGGTGAACCTGGCGGCGATCACGGCGGCGATCTGCTCGGGCCCGGAGGCCCACCCGGACCCGCGCCGCCGGTACGTCGCGGGGATGTCCTCGGGCGCGCTGTACGTGCTGGTGGGCAGCTTCGGCGGGGTGCTGGTGAGCCTGTTCACCGGCCTGCCGAAGGAGTTGATCGCGGTGATCGCCGGGGTCGCGCTGCTGGCCTCGCTGCAGGGCAGCCTGGCGGCGGCGGTGGCCGAGGAGCGCGGGCGGGACGCGGCGGTGGTGACCTTCCTGGCGAGCGCCTCGGGGATGAGCCTGTTCGGCATCGGCTCGGCCTTCTGGGGGCTGCTCTTCGGGCTCGGGACGCACCTGGTGCTGGACCTGGGGAAGCGTTCCCGGAATTGATTGGTATGGCTTGGACGAGAGGAATCGTTCGGCCAGGTCGGTGACATTTTCTTCGGCCGGTTGGGGCGACACGCCGGTCCGGGTACGTCTCCGCTCCACCACCCGGGCGACGCCGGGTGACCGGAGCCCCGAGGACGAACCCGTATGCCTTCTGGCACCCCAGGCCGTCTCGTCCGGAGTCTGGCCGCGCTCGTGCTGGTGTCCACCGCCGTACTCCCCGCCGCCCTGGAGCTGGTCGGCCCCTCGCCGTTCGGTGTGATCGGGGCGGGCGCCCCCGTCGACCGGGCGGTGCCGCCGCACACCGCGCTCCGCGCCGACCAGCGGGTACCCGCGGCCGCCCCGACCTTCGACATACGTCGCACCGGGGACCCGGCCAACCGGATCACCCTGGTCCTGCTCGGCGACGGCTACACCGGAGACGAGCAGGAGCTGTTCCGGCAGCAGGCCGACAAGGCCTGGCGCGCGCTGATGGAGATCGAGCCGTTCCGCACCTACCAGGGGTTCTTCAACATAAGGCGGGTCGAGGTGGTCTCCCCGGTCTCCGGGATAGCCGAGACCGAGAGCCACGGCCGCAACCCCGCCACCCCGCTCGGGATGCACTTCTGGTGCGAGGGCACCGCCCGGCTGCTGTGCGCCGACGAGTCCGCCACCGCCCGGTACGCGGGGGACGGCGCGGGGCCGCAGTATCTGATAGCGCTGGCGAACTCCGCCGAGTACGGCGGCGCCGGGGGCACCGGGGTGACCACCCTGGCCGGGGGCAGCCCGGACGCCGGGCGGATCATCCAGCACGAGATCGGGCACACCATGGGGGACCTCGGCGACGAGTACGACAGCGCCCCGGACGACGCCGACTACCCGAACCTCTCCACCACCGACGCCGACGACATGCGCACGAAGCGGACCAAGTGGTGGCGCTGGCTGGGCGCCGAGTCCCCGGACGGCGCCGGGACCGTCGGGGCGTACCGCAACGCCAACGGCCTCTACCGGCCCACCCCCGACTCGGTGATGCGCACCCTGGGCAGCGCCTACAACCTGCCCTCGCGCGAGGCGATCATCGAGGAGCTCTACCGCAAGGTCCGGCCGACCGACGCCCCCTCGCCGCCGCCCGGGGAGGTGGCCGGGCGCCCCCGGCTGGACGTCCGGCCGCTGCCGCTGACCGGCACCCGGCAGCTGACGGTGGAGTGGACGGTGGACGGCGTCCCGGTGACGTCGCAGGCCGCGGACGGCGCCCGGCTGGACACCGCGCAGCTGGACCTGGCCCCGGGTCGGACGGCCACCGTGACCGCGACCGTCCGGGACACCACGGACTGGGTGCGGGACGAGGCCTTCCGGGCCCGCTACATGACCAGGTCGGTGTCCTGGACGGTGACCGGCTGACGGGTCGTTCTCACCCGGACTGGGCGTCCAATCATGGGATGACTAATCTGGGCGGACTATGACCGTGGAGCCAGCTCGTTCAGCCCCGCCCCTGTCCGTCCCCGCTCCCCGACCCACCGTCGAGTCCCCGGCCGCCACCGCGCCCACGCCGCCCGGCGGGCGCGCGGCCTGGCTGGCCTGGTCCGTCGGCGTCAGCGTCTACATCCTGGCCGTCATCCACCGCACCAGCCTCGGCGTGGCCGGACTGGACGCCGCCGAGCGCTTCGGCATCGGCGCCTCGGCGCTGGCCACCTTCTCGATCCTCCAGGTGCTGGTCTACGCGGCCATGCAGGTCCCGGTCGGCCTGCTGGTGGACCGGTTCGGGCCACGCCGGGTGCTGCTGCTCGGCGTGCTGCTGCTCAGCACCGGCCAACTGGCCTTCGCGTTCAGTTCCTCCTTCGCCCCCGCGCTGGCCTCCCGGGCGGTGCTCGGCTGCGGCGACGCGATGACCTTCATCAGCGTGCTGCGGATCGCCGCCCGCTGGTTCCCGGCGGCGAAGAACCCGTTCGTCGCCCAGCTGACCGGCCTGGCCGGGATGGGCGGCAACCTGGTCACCACCGTGGTGCTCGCCCAGGTGCTGCACAGCGAGGGCTGGACGCCCACCTTCACCGCGATCGCGCTGCTCGGGGTGGCGGTGTTCGCGCTGGTCGCGCTGTTCCTGAAGGACGCGCCCGCGCAGGAGCGGCCCGCCCGGCCGGTCGAGCGGCGGGAGCGGGCCGGGATCGGCCGCCAGGTCCTCGACTGCTGGCGGGAGCCGGGCACCCGGCTCGGCCTGTGGATCCACTTCACCACCCAGTTCCCCGGCAACACCTTCGGCCTGCTCTGGGGCCTGCCCTACCTGGTGGAGGCACAGGGCATGTCCCGGGCCGCGGCCGGCGGGCTGCTGACCCTGCTGGTGCTCTCCACCATGAGCTTCGGCCTCGTCTTCGGCCGGGCGCTCTCCCGCACCGCCCGGGCCCGGATGCCGATCGTGTTCGGCGTCCTCGCGGCCACCGGGCTCGGCTGGGCGCTGGTGCTGGCCTGGCCGGGCGGGCACCCGCCGACCTGGCTGCTGGTCGGGATCATCCTGGTGATGGGCGGCAACGGTCCGGCCTCGCTGGTCGGCCTGGACTACGCCCGCGCCCGCAACCCGGTGGAGCGGCTCGGCACCGCCTCCGGGATCGTCAACATGGGCGGCTTCATCGGCACGATGATCACCCTGTTCGGCGTCGGCGTGCTGCTGGACGCGCTCTCCCCGGACGGCGCCGGGGCGTACTCGGCCTCCGCCTTCCGCTGGGCGTTCTGCTGGCAGTACGTCCCGCTGGCGGTGGGCACCGTGATGATCCTGCGGCTGCGCCGGAAGGTCGCAGCCGCGTCCTGATCCGTGCGGCGGGCCCCGGGGCGTGTCGGACACGCCCCGGCGGCCTCAGATCGTGACGGAGAAGTTGGCCAGCACCCGCTCGGCCAGCTCCTTGTCGCCCTCCACGCTCACCGGGCCGGGCCGGCCGCGCCCGCAGGCGAGCCGCAGGTAGGTCTCCCAGCCCATGGTGAGCTGGACGTCGGGGGCCAGGCTGATCGACTCGTCCACGGTGCCGAGTCCGGCGCCGTCCACCCGGACGGTGCGCAGGAACTCCACCGGGCCGGTGACGTCCACCACCAGGGTCGTCCCGGCCGGGGCGCCGGCGCTGTAGGCGATGGCCTTGGGCAGCCGCTCCAGCAGGACGTCCCGGGCCACCAGGGCGCCCGGGGAGTCCAGGTTGCCGGGGGTCTCCAGGGCCCGGCGCAGGTCCTGCTCGTGCACCCAGACGTCGAAGGCCCGACGCCGCAGCAGCTCGTGGTACGCGACGTCCCCGGCCAGCGGCCCGGCCGGCCAGCGGACCAGCTCGTCGGGCGTCTGCTTGGCGTTGCGCAGCGCGCGGGAGCGGCGGATGACCGTGTACTCCAGCTCGCTGGTCATCTCCAGCGCGGTGTGGCAGCGGCGCTTGTCGACCGGCAGTTCGATGTAGCGGGCGAACTCGGTGGTCACGTGGCGAAGATCACGCGGCAGCGAGTGGATCGGGCGCGGGTCGCCCAGCAGCTCGGACTCGACCGCGATCACGTGCGACACGATGTCCCGGACCGACCAGCCCGGGCACTCGGTGGCCCGGTTCCAGGATCCCTCGGGGAGGGGGGCGACCAGCTCCGATATGGACTCGATGCTCTGCGTCCACGCCTCGGTGTAAGCCTGCACGGTCTGGTTGTCCGTCACGGGAATCTCCGGCCCTCCGTCAGCTTTCCTACGCTCCGCGCCCGGCCGTCGCGGTCGGCCGGGATGGTCCGGCTTCCGGGCGCACACGCTAACCGCACGTTACGCTGCCGGGAGACAGCTGGGCAGCGCTTTCGGGTGACGATCGTAGGTCTCTTGCCGTGGACGGTGGTACTGTGCGCGCTTCATTGATCCAACTCGCGGTCTCCGACGCCGAGCCGCCCGCCGAACGGCGGGCCCGGGCCGCGTCGCTGGTACGGGCGCAGCAGGGCGCCGACCTGGTGGTGCTGCCGGAGTTGTGGCCGCTCGGCGGCTTCGCCTACGACCTCTGGTCGGAGGGCGCCGAGACCCTGGACGGGCCCACCTCGGACGCGATGGCGGCGGCCGCCCGGGCCGCCGGGGTCTGGCTGCACGCCGGTTCGATCGTCGAACGGGACCCGGACGGGCCGATCTACAACACCTCGCTGCTGTTCGCCCCGGACGGCGAACTGGTGCACACCTACCGGAAGATCCACCGCTTCGGCTTCGACAGCGGCGAGGCGGTGGTGATGGGCGCCGGGCAGGAGATCGTCACCGCGCCCACCGACATCGGCACCCTGGGCCTGGCCACCTGCTACGACCTGCGCTT
Source organism: Kitasatospora sp. NPDC018058 (assembly GCF_044327205.1). Classification (NCBI taxonomy): domain Bacteria; kingdom Bacillati; phylum Actinomycetota; class Actinomycetes; order Kitasatosporales; family Streptomycetaceae; genus Kitasatospora; species Kitasatospora sp. NPDC018058. The sequence goes on from NZ_JBIRFA010000002.1 coordinate 286,019, forward strand.
CCCCGAGCTGTTCCGGGCGCTGCTGGACGCCGGCGCGCAGCTGCTGGTGGTCCCGGCGGCCTGGCCGGCCCGGCGGCGCGAGCACTGGACGCTGCTGGCCCGGGCCCGGGCGGTGGAGGAGCAGGCCTTCGTGCTGGCCTGCAACACCGCCGGGACGCACGCCGGGGTCGAGCAGGCCGGGCACAGCATCGTGGTGGACCCGTGGGGCCGGGTGCTGGCCGAGGCGGGCGACGACGAGCAGGTGCTGACCGTCGAGCTCGACCCGGCCGAGGTGGGCAAAGCGCGCGAGGAATTCCCGGTGCTGCGGGACCGCCTGCTCGGTATCCCGGCGCCCGTCCAGAGGTAGCGCCCGCCCCGGAGCCGCGGTGCCGGAGGGTTGGGGAGGGTTGGTTCGTACCTGCCCCGGGCCGGTTTGAGAAGATGAGCACTCGTCGTGTTCCCCGCCGCTCGTCGGCCGGTCCGTCGCGGGTCGGCACGGCGGCCTGCCCGAGGAGGTCGCGCGCATGTCCGGCAACGGCGCAAGCGACACCCCCCGTCCCGTCATCCACCGCAACAGCCTGCGCGAGCAGATCGCCGGCGCCCTGCGCGAGGAGATGATGGCCGGCCGGCTGGCGGCCGGCCGCAACTTCACCGTCAAGGAGATCGCCGAGCTGTACGGCGTCTCCGCGACCCCGGCCCGCGAGGCGCTGGTCGACCTCGGGGCCCAGGGGCTGTTGCGGGCCGAGCACCACCGCGGCTTCACGGTGCCGGAGCTGTGCTGGGAGGACTTCCTGGAGATCTTCGAGTCCAGGGTGCTGCTCACCGACAGCTTCTACCGCCAGTTCTCCACCCGCCGGGCGCTGCCCGACCTCACCCGGCTGCCCTCGCTGCACCGCCGGGCCGACGCGGCGGTGCGGGCCGCCCGGGCCGGGAACCTGGACGTGATGGTGGGCTGTGACCGCCGGTTCTGGCAGGAGGTCTCCGCCCTGCTCGGCAACCGCCGGATCGGGGACTACCTGGACTGGCTGCGGGTGCAGTCCTGGATGTTCGCCGCGCCCTACCTGCGGGAGACGCCGACCCTGGCCGGGGTCTGCTGGGACCGCCACCTGGACCTGGTCGAGGCGATCGGGGCCCGCGACCTCGAAGGCGCGCACCGGATCATCTGCGAGTACAACCTGTTCACCGTCCGGCTGCTGGCCGAGCTGGCCGGGCGGCCGCTGGAGTCGGTGACGGTGCTGGGGCTGCTCACCGAGGTCGCCGGGGTGGAGCCGGCACCGGTCGAGCCGCCCGCACCGCACCCCCCGGTGGAGCCCGGAACGGACCGGCCGGGGCAGCCCCGGCCGGGCGAGGACGTCGGCCGGGAGCTGGGCCGCGAGCTCGGCCTCGGCCTCGGGCTGGTGCCGCAACCGCGCTGGGTGCCGCACGGGCGGTTCGGCCGGCGGCTGTCCGGACCGACGCCCGAGGCTCAGCAGGGACGGCCCGGTCCGCACGACGCGCCGGGCCGGTAGGGTGGGCGGGCGTCGAACCCGCTGCCCGTGCAAGGGCCGTCCGGGTACCGACTCCGCCCCCGTCGTCGCCCCGCCCCGCGGGCGATCCCCGCCGTCCGGAGAGGAACTGCCGGCCATGGCCTGCGACCTCTGGCTCGTCCCGCTGGTGGACGTGCTGAGCCACAGCCCCGACAACCCCTTCCGGGACGACCTCGCGCTCTACAACGCGGTGCTGACCTCCCGGGGGCTGCCCCAGGTGCCGGTCTACCAGTACGTCCCCGGGCTGAGCGGAGCGGTCGAGCCGATAGCCGCCTTCGACTACGACTCGCTGCACTTCCTGCGCCGCGCCTACCTGCTGGGCCTCACCGGCCTGGACATCACCCCGGTCGACGCGCTCGGCGGCGACTACGAGCAGCTGCTGGAGATGTTCGAGAGCAGCGCCGAACAGTCGCACCTGGTCTGGCACTTCGACCACGCCGGCGCGTACGTGCCGATCGAGTTCCCGACCCCGCTGGTGGACGACGCGCTGCTCGCCTCCGGCGGCCCGCTCGGCTCCAGCCACGGGCTGCTGCGCGAACTGCAGGCCGTGGCGCCGGCGCTGGGCATCGACCCGCTCAACCCGCCGGACCCGACCCGGCCGCTCGGCCCGACCGGCCTGGAGCAGCCGTTCGGGCCGCCGATCGACGATGTGCACCCCTTCGCCCGGGAGCGGCACGCCTGGTCGGGCCTGTACGCGGCGGCGACCCGGAGCCTCGCCCAGGGCTCGATGATCGTCTTCGCGTAGCGTCGCCGTCCGGCGACCACCCCGGGCCGGCGATCGTCCGCCCGCCCACCGCCCGCCCACCGCCCGTCGGCTACCGCAGCGGGCCCTCCGGCGGCCGCTGGCGCGGCATGGTGGGTCGGGCCCCCGGCGGCGGCAGCACCCGCACCTGGGCGCCCATCCCGGACTCGGAACGCCCGCCCCAGGCCCCGGGGGCCTGGGTGGGCAGCTGGGTCATCGAGGCACGGAACTCCAGCATCCACTCCGAGGTCTCGGTACGGACCATGTCCGAGACGTCCTCGCAGAACCGCCGCAGCACGCCCAGGCAGCGCTCGGCGGCCTCGCCGGCGGTGCCCTCGGTCGGGCCGAGCACCTCGCGCACGCACTCCGACGCCCAGTCGAACTGGAAGGCCTCCAGGCGCCGGTGCAGCGCCTGCGCGGTGGAGACGTCCCGCATCCAGCCGGAGGTGAGGCCGAAGACCCGGTCGGTGCCGTAACAGGCGGCGGCGAGCGCCAGGCCCACGTAGCCCCAGCTGGTGCCGTGCGGGACCGCGCCGGTCAGGTCCACCAGCGGGGCGGTCACCCCGCCCACCGCGAAACCGGCCGTGCCGAAGCGCAGCAGCCGCGCCCAGCGGCGCTTCCAGACCCGGTCCCGGCGGTACCAGTCGATCGCCTCGACCGCCCGCTCCTCGGACCAGCGGTAGAGCTCCTCCAGCCGCTCGGCGGGCTCGCCCCAGTCCCCGAGCGGGAACTGTCGGGTGCTCAGATCGGTCCGGCGGCGGGTGGAGGCCCGCCGGGCGACGGCGGCGACGGTGGGCTGGTCCTCCTCGCCGATCTCCTTGCCCCAGGCACTCTCCTCGGGCTGCATTTCCGGCTGGCTCACCTGTGAGGCTCCCTGTGGCGGGCGGGCGGCTGGGTCTGGCGGCGCACCGGCTGACGTGACGTCTGCCGGTGGTTGTCCAACAGCACTTCTTACCGCCAAATGGCTGACCATGGGGGCGCTTCCACGGTGATCGTTATCGGTTTCGGCCACCGGAACCCGAGGTGAGCGGGTTGCGGGGGGCGGCGGGATTTCACCCGTCCGAGCGAGGCCCCGGTGACCCGCCGTCCTGACCCGGGCACCCGCCGCCCATCCGGCCCCTCCGGGTTTGGAGGTTCCTCCTACGTCGTCGGCGTACAGACCTCTTCTCCTGGAGGATCCGACGGGACCGGAGAGCGGCCGGAACAGGCCACCGACTACGCTGCCAGGCGTGAAGGTCCTCGTCATCGGCGGCGGCGCCCGCGAACACGCCCTGTGCCGCTCCCTGTCCCAAGATCCCTCCGTGACCGAGTTGCACTGTGCCCCGGGCAACGCCGGGATCGCCCAGGTGGCGACGGTGCACCCGGTCGACCAGCTGGACGGCGCTCAGGTCACCGAGCTGGCCCGGCGCCTCGGCGCCGACCTGGTCGTGGTCGGCCCGGAGGCCCCGCTGGTGGCCGGCGTCGCCGACCCGCTGCGCGCGGCCGGTATCCCGGTGTTCGGTCCCTCCGCCGGCGCCGCGCAGCTGGAGGGCTCCAAGGCCTTCGCCAAGGACGTGATGGCCGAGGCCGGTGTGCCCACCGCCCGCTCCTACGTCTGCACCACCCCCGAGGAGGCCGCCGCGGCGCTGGACGCCTTCGGCGCGCCGTACGTGGTCAAGGACGACGGCCTGGCCGCCGGCAAGGGCGTCGTGGTCACCTCCGACCGCGAGGCCGCGCTGGCGCACGCCGCCGCCTGCGAGCGCGTGGTCATCGAGGAGTACCTGGACGGCCCCGAGGTCTCGCTGTTCGCGATCACCGACGGCACCACCGTGCTGCCGCTGCAGCCCGCGCAGGACTTCAAGCGCGCGCTGGACGGCGACGAGGGCCCCAACACCGGTGGTATGGGCGCCTACTCGCCGCTGCCCTGGGCGCCGGCCGGGCTGGTCGAGGAGGTCCTGGAGACCGTCCTGCAGCCGACCGTGGACGAGCTGCGCCGGCGCGGCACCGAGTTCTCCGGCCTGCTCTACGCGGGCCTGGCGCTCACCTCGCGCGGCACCCGGGTGATCGAGTTCAACGCCCGCTTCGGCGACCCGGAGACCCAGGTCGTGCTGGCCCGGCTGCGCACCCCGCTGGCCGGCGTGCTGATGGCCTCCGCCACCGGCACCCTGGACCAGCTGGAGCCGCTGCGCTGGGACGAGGACGCGGCCGTCACCGTGGTCATCGCCTCCGAGGGCTACCCGGCCGCCCCGCGCACCGGCGACCCGATCGAGGGCCTGGCCGAGGCCGAGGCGGACGGTACCGCGTTCGTGCTGCACGCCGGCACGAAGGCGGACGAGGACGGCCGGGTGCTGAGCGCCGGCGGCCGCGTCCTGTCGGTCACCGCGACCGGCGCCGACCTGGCCGAGGCGCGCGGCCGCGCGTACGCCGCCGTGGACCGGATCTCCCTCAAGGGCGGCCAGCACCGCACCGACATCGCGCTCAAGGCGGCCACCGCGTAGCGCACCCGCACCCCCGCGGCCCCCGTGCGAATCGCCCGCACGGGGGCCGCGCCGTGTGCGAGCGCCCCGGAGGCGGGCGAGCCCCGGAGAGGGCGATTCAACCCCCATGGGCGCAGTGCCCCCGGCCTTTCCGGGGTGGGGGTGAATCCGGGGGCGGCGCACCGTTCGGCGGCCGGATTCCAGCCCATCGGGTGACAGCAACCGCATCCGGCTGACGTAACCGGCCGCCCGGCCTTATGGTGCGCTGGATCGCAGTGCGACGAGGCCGTGCGCCGGGGTCGCCGCCGGGTAGCGGCGCGCCCGCGGGGGGATGCTGGACGGCGTTCGGCCCGGCGGTCGCCCGGGTGCTTCGCACCGGACCGGTCGCAGGCGTCCGGAATCCGGGCGACGTCACCGGGACGAGTGGAAACCGGGTCGATCCGGAACACCCGCCCGGACCGGGGCGTCGAAAATGTCAGTAGCGCCACACAGCATGCACTGCCGGGGATCGGACGCCTCCGCCCCCCGGTCGGAACTGATCATTTCGAGTCGGCTCAGGGCCCGTTGCCGGGCGCCCGAGGGCTCCGAAGGGGGTGCCGCACCGTATGGCCGCAGTCGACACCGCGCGCGCTCACGCCCAGGCGGTCCTGCGGGTCCGAGGCCTGGCCCTGGCCGCCGCCGTCCTGCCCGCCGCCGTCGCCGTGGTCCTGCTCGCGGGCCGGTTCACCGGACGGATCGGCGCGCCCGGCTCGTCCGACGCCGCCGGCTGGGACGCCGCCCGCTGGGCGGTCTGCGCGGTCGCCGCCCTGACCCTGCTGGTGGCCGGGCTGACCGCCCGCGCCTACCGCCGGGCCGTCCCGCCGCAGACCCCGGCCGTCCCGGTCGCCCGTGCCGAGGCCCCCGAGCTGTACCGGCTGATCGACGAACTCGCCGACCGGCTGGACGTGCCCGCGCCCTCCGCGATCGCGCTCACCCCGGACTGCGACAGCTGGCTGGAGGACCTCCCGCCGGTGAAGCGGCCCGGCCCGCTGCGGCCGCACCCCGCGTCGCCCGCGCCGGTGCTGGTGATCGGCTCGCCGTTCCTGTGGTGGATGCGGTCCGGTGAACTGCGTGCCCTGCTCGCCCCCGTGGTGGCCGGCACCGCCGCCTCCGCCGACCCGGAGATCGCCGCCGCCCGCCGCTTCCTGCGCAGCCTGGACGCCTGCCTGGACTCCGGCGCGGGCGCGGCCCCCGGCCTCGGCGGCGGCATCCTGGCCGTCCCGCCCCGGCCGCCCCGCCGTGCCCCGGCCGCGCTCGCCGAGCGGGTCACCCGACGGATCACCCGCCGCCTGCTGGGCGCCTGCCGGGGCCACTCCGCCGAGCTGGAGCGGTCCGTCGCTAGCTGGGCCTCCGAGCATGCCCGGACGGTCGACTACGGTCTGCGGATCGCCGCCCAGGAACAGGTGGGCCTGGCCTACGCCGGCTGGGACCGGCTGCTCACCCGGGTCGCGCTGCCTGCCTGGCGGCTCGGCCGCCACCCCGCGCACCTCAACGCCGGTGTGGTCGCCGCGCTCACCGAGCTGTCCCGCCGCGACCGGCTGGCCGACGGCTACGGCAACCGGCTCGGCCACCGCCCCGCCTGCGACCTGCTGGAGGAGCCCGGCGCGGTGGACCGGGCGGTCTCCCGGCTCGCCGCCGAGCTGTTCTTCGGCTGCCCGGCGGCCGGCGCCTGGCACGAGCTGGAGTGGGCCGACTACCCGGCCGAGGTGGTGGACGCCGGCTGGCGGGCCCGAGCGGCCGCCCTGCAGTCCGCGCTGGACCGGCTCGCCCCGCAGTCCCGCCCCGGCGCCCCGACCCTCACCCGGTTGCTGGTCCGGCTCGCCGAGGGCGACGGAGAGCAGCTGGCCGCCGCCCTCGCCGCCCAGCTCGCCCGCACCACCACCCCGGCCCCGCTGCTCGAACCCGACCGCACCGGCCGCGACCTGCTGGTCGACCACGTCACCGCGATGGTCTCCTGCGCCGCCGTGGACACCGCGGGCGGCGCCCCGGGCCTGGACTGGCTGGACGGCCCGGTGCTGCTGCTCGGCGGGGTCCGCCGCACCGACCTGGCCGGGCCGGTCGCCCAGGCCGTGGAGCAGGGCCAGGACGGTCCGCTGCGCGCCTGGCTGGACGCGGCCGAGGTCCGCCTGGAGAAGCCCGTACGCCTCTGAACGCCCGGATCGCCTCGGAACACCCCTGACGCCACATCGGCCACAGAGGGCGCTCGGCGCCCCGACACGCGCCCCCGTCGGGTCCGGTCGTCGGCCGTCTCCGCAGGCCGGAGGCCCGGTCCGGACGGCCCGCAAGATTCTCGACACCAATTGCTACTGTAGGGTGACGCAGCGCCAGCACGGTGTGGTGTATTAGACCGCACGCACATCCGGGGGGCACGTGCCAACCGGGCGGAGGTGCACCTGGGAGGGGCGCGTGGGGACCGAACTCAACCGCCGCTGGGAGTCGGGAACGCATGCGTACAGCGTCTCCGACCCCTTCGGCCAGGGCCCGCTGCCCTGGCTGCGCAGCCCCGACCAGTACCTGGCGGGGGCGGAGGGCGCCGTGCCCTGGTACGTCTCGGTGGACGCCCCCGGCCAGCAGCCGCTGACGGCCGGCGCGCGGCCCAAGCCGCCGGTCGGCACCCCGCAGAGCTCCAACGACGTGGACCAGCAGATCAAGGGCTTCGCCTCGGCCGGGGTGATCCGCCCCGGCGGCTCGGTGGACTTCCGGGTCACCGTCAACCCGCCCCGCGAGTTCACCGTGGACGTCTACCGGATCGGCCACTACGGCGGCGACGGCGCCCGGCACATGACGTCCAGTCCGCTGATCTCCGGGCTGGCCCAGCCCGCCCCGCTGGTGGTCGAGCGGACGGTCTCCTGCCACCACTGGTGGCACTCCTGGCGACTGCAGATCCCGGCGCACTGGAAGCCCGGCGCGTACGTCGCCGTGCTGACCACCGCGGACATGCTGCACCGCAGCCACATCCCGTTCACCGTACGGGACTTCGCGGAGCAGGAGCGGGGGCGTACGGCCGAGCTGCTCCTGGTGGTCCCGGACGTGACCTGGCAGGCGTACAACCTGTTCCCCGAGGACGGCCGCACCGGCGCCAGCCTGTACCACGCCTGGGACGGCCGGGGCGGCCTGGTCGGCGAGCCCGAGGCGGCCGTCACCGTCTCCTTCGACCGCCCGCACGCCACCGCCGGGCTGCCGCTGCACGTCGGCCACGCGTACGACTTCATCCGGTGGGCCGAGCGCTACGGCTACGACCTCTCCTACGCCACCGCCACCGACCTGCACGCCGGCCTGGTGGACGCGGCCGAGCACCGGGCGCTGGTCTTCCCCGGCCACGACGAGTACTGGTCCGAGCCGATGCGCCGGGCCGCCGAGCGGGCCCGGGACGGCGGCACCTCGCTGGTCTTCCTGTCCGCCAACACCATGTACTGGCGGGTCGAGCTGACCGCGGCCGCCTCCGGCGAGCCCAACCGGCTGCTCAACTGCCGCAAGCGCCAGAAGGTCGCGCCCGGCAGCCCGGCCGCCGGGGTGCCGGGCGCGGCCAGCGCGCTGTGGCGGGACGCCGGGGAGCCCGAGCAGCACCTTCTGGGGGTGCAGTACTCGGGCCGGGTCGCCGCGCCCGTCCCGCTGGTCGCCCGGCACGCCGCGCACTGGCTCTGGGACGGCACCGGGCTGCACGAGGGCGACGAGCTGCCCGGCCTGGTCGCGGGGGAGGCCGACCGGTACTACCCCAAGGTGGCGCTGCCCGAGCACACCGAGCGGGTGCTGCTGGCGCACTCGCCGTACCAGGACCTGTCCGGCCGCACCCGCTACCAGGAGACCTCGCTGTACCGGGCACCCAGCGGCGCGTACGTCTTCGCGGCAGGCACCTTCGCCTGGTCGCCCGCGCTGGGCCGCCCCGGCCTGACCGACGAACGGATCCAGCGGGCCACCGCCAACCTGCTGGACCGGCTCTGCAAGAACTGAGCTCCGGGGGGCATGAAAGACTGCGGGGGCAGTGACCTCCCCTTTCGCGGTGCTCCACGCCCGTGAACGACCCCTGAGGACTGAGACACCTTGAGCGGATTTGTCACCAAGCCCGAGCCGGTCCAGGTACCCGGCCTGGTCCACCTGCACACCGGCAAGGTGCGCGACCTCTACCGCACCGGGTCGGGCGAGCTGGTGATGGTCGCCAGCGACCGGATGTCCGCCCACGACTGGGTGCTGCCGAACGAGATCCCGGACAAGGGGCGCGTCCTCACCCAGCTCTCGCTCTGGTGGTTCGAGCGGATCGCCGACATCGTGCCCAACCACGTGATCTCCACCGAGGTCCCGGCCGGCGCCCCCGCCGACTGGAAGGGCCGCACGCTGATCTGCAAGAACCTGGACATGATCCCGGTCGAGGCGGTCGCCCGCGGCTACCTGGCCGGCTCCGGCCTGACCGAGTACGACGAGAGCCGTACGGTCTGCGGCATCGCCCTGCCGGAGGGCCTGGAGAACAGCTCCGAGCTGCCCGCCCCGATCTACACCCCGGCGCTCAAGGCCGAGGTCGGCGAGCACGACGAGAACGTCACCTACGAGGAGACCGCCCGCCGGATCGGCGCCGAGCTCGCCAACCAGGTGCGCCGCACCACCCTGGACGTCTACGCCCGGGCCCGGGACATCGCCCGCGACCGCGGCATCATCCTGGCCGACACCAAGTTCGAGTTCGGCCTGCTGGACGGCGAGCTGGTGATCGGCGACGAGGTGCTCACCCCGGACTCCTCCCGCTACTGGCCGGCCGACGAGTACCAGCCGGGCCGCTCGCAGTCGTCCTTCGACAAGCAGCTGATCCGCGACTGGCTGGTCTCCCCGGCCTCCGGCTGGGACCGCTACAGCGAGCAGCCGCCGCCGGAGCTGCCGGCCGAGCTGGTCGAGCGGACCCGGGCCAAGTACATCGAGGTGTACGAGCGGCTGACCGGCACCGGCTGGGTCTGATCCGTGGCGGTGACGCCCGCGAGCACTAGATCCAGCCGTGCTCGCGGGCGATCCGCACCGCCGCGTGGCGGTTCTCCGCGCCCAGCTTGGTGGCCGCCGAGGACAGGTAGTTGCGCACGGTGCCCTGGGACAGCGCGGCTCGCACGGCGATCTCCGCGATCGGGGTGCCGTCCGCGGCCAGTTCCAGGACGTCCGTCTCGCGCGGGGTCAGCGGGGTCTCCCCGGCGCTGATCGCGTCCGCCGCCAGCTCCGGGTCCACGTACCGGCCGCCGGACCGCACGGTGCGGATGATGCCGGCCAGGTCGGCCGCCGAGACGGTCTTCGGCAGGAAGCCGCGCACCCCGACCTCCAGCGCCCGCTTCAGGTAGCCGGGGCGGCCGTGGCCGGTGACGATCATGCAGCGACAGTCCGGCAGCAGCCGACGCAGCTCGGCGGCCGTCTCGATGCCGTCCTTGCCGGGCATCTGGAGGTCCAGCACCGCGATGTCCGGCCGGTGCGCCTGCGCCATGACCAGTGCCTCCGGGCCGGAGCCGGCCTGGGCGACCACCTCGATGTCGTCCTCCAGCGAGAGCAGCGCGGCCAGCGCGCCCCGGATCAGGTGCTCGTCGTCGGCGAGCAGGACGCGGACGGGCGCGGTGTCGGTCATCGGTCGGCTCTTCCTCGGTTCGCTCAGGTCGTTCGGGTCGCTCGTGACGTTCGGTTCGTTCGTTCGCTCAGTGAGGCAGCGGGACGGTGGCGAGCATCCGGAAGACGCCGGGCCCGGCGGTCGGCACGGTCAGCTCGCCGTCGTGGGCGGCGAGCCGCTCGCGCAGGCCGCGCAGCCCGGTACCGCCGCCCTGGGAGGGGAGCGGTACGGCGGGCACTCCGTCATTCTCCAGCTCCAGCACCGCCCGTCCGCCCTCCCGGCGCAGCCGGATCAGGCAGCGCTCGGCCTCGCTGTGCCGCAGCACGTTGGTGGTGGCCTCGCGGATCACCCAGCCGAACACCGACTGGACGTGCGGTGGAAGTTCGTCGGCGCCCTCGCCAAGGTCGATCTCGCAGGCGACGTCGGCGGAGCGGAGCACCGCGCGGGCGCCGATCGCCTCGGCGTGCAGGTCGGCGGTGCGGTAGCCGCGGATGACGTCGCGGACCTCGCGCTGCGACTCCTGGGCGATCCGTTGCACCTCGGCCATCTGGTCGGCGGCCTCGGAGCGGCCCCGGCGGGCGAGTTGGACGGCGAGCTCGCTCTTCAGCGCGATCGTGGTGAGGTTGCGGCCCATCACGTCGTGCAGGTCGCGGGAGAAGCGCAGCCGCTCCTCGGCGACGGCCAGCCGGGACTGCGTCTCGCGGGCGCCGTCCAGTTCCCAGACCACCGCGGTCAGCCAGGCGAAGCTGCGGCAGCTCGCCGCGATGAAGGGCATCCCGAGCAGCGTGCCGATCAGCTGCCCGGTGGTGGTGCCGGCGCTCAGCCCGGCCAGCATCATCGCCGGGGCGACCGACAGGGCGAGGACGACGGCGGCCGGGGCGGACCACCGCAGCCGGAGGCCGATGGAGATCGGGCCGTAGGCGACGATCAGCAGGACGGTCGTGACCAGGACACTGGGCGGAGCACCGGTCCCGTCCGCCTTCGGGCCGGTCAGCAGCAGGGCCCAGATGCCGGCGACGGTGACCGCGCCGTTGATGACGAGCCAGCGGCGGTGGTCGGCGGGCCGTCCGAGGTAGTGGTCGAGCGAGGTCCGGCAGGCCCGGATGCCGACCAGCGTGGTGGCCAGCGAGACGGCCAGGGCGACCCGGGCGGCGCCGGCCGAGTACTGGCCGACGTGGGCGCCGAGGCTGAGCAGTGCCACGGGCACCGTGGCCAGCGGCATCAGGTAGATCGACCAGCGGAAGTAGAGCTCCGCGCGGTGGGGTTTGCCGTAGCCCTTCCACCTGCGCAGTGGTGAGCGCATGTCCACGTGCCGTTCCCCCAGTTCAACCATGATCGTGCTGCTGCCTTCATATCAGAGGTCGAACCGGGGGATTTCCTTGGTTTACCGTCGAACGGTCAGCGGCGCGGCTCCCAGCGGAAGTAGCGCATCGCGCCCCAGACCGCCAGGCCCAGCCAGACGGCGCCGGAGACCAGGTGCGGGCCGGCGGTGCCCCAGCTGCCGATGAAGCCGGTCGGGGCGGCCGAGCCGTCGGTGCCGAACCAGCCGATGCGGATCAGCTGGAAGGCCGGGGTGGTCGGCAGCAGGCGGCAGATGTCGGCCAGCTGCGAGGGCATGACCTCCAGCGGGACGAACAGGCCGGAGCCGAACTGCATGACCAGCATGACCGGCAGGGTGGTGATGCCCGCGCTCTCCACGGTCTTGGTGAAGGCACTGGACAGCGCGGCCAGGGCGATCATGGTAGCCAGGGTCGACACCAGGCCGACCAGCATCAGCAGGGGGTTGACCGGCACGGCCAGGTGCAGACCGAGGCTGCCGCCGATCCCGATCAGGGCGGCCATCAGCAGGCCGAGGGTGAGCGAGGGGACGGCCGTGCCGAGCAGGATCTCCAGGTCCTTGGCCTCGCCGGTGCGCAGCCGCTTGAGAACCAGCTCGCCGCGCCGCCCGACGTACGCGGCGGTCAGGTTGTAGTACACGACGAAGGCCAGGATCATCCCGACCGAGCCGTAGACCAGCAGGGAGTCGACGTCCAGCCCGGGGTTGGTCTCGGCCTGCTTCTTGAGCAGGCCGCGGAGGGAGCTGATCAGTACCACCGGCAGCACCACGGCGGTGAACAGGGCCGTGCGGTTGCGCAGCAGCAGGGTGGCCTCGGCGCGGCCGAGGGCGAGCAGTCGGCCGACGGTGGTGCTCTGCGGACCAATGGCGGCGCTGGTGGTGGTGGGAGCGGCGGTGGTCATCGGGCGGATCCGATCAGGCGGCGGCGAGCGGGACGGGCGGGGGCGGCGGGGGCCTGCGGCGGGACCTGGTGGGCGGCCTCGGAGGCGATGGCGAGGAAGGCCTCCTCCAGCGAGGCGCTGCGGGCGTCCAGGGCGCCGAGCGCGATCCCGTGGTGCCGGGCCCAGCCGAGCAGGTCGGTGAGGGTGTCCTGGAGGCCGACGGTCTGCACGGTGACCTTGCGGCCGTCGACGGTGACCTCGGCCCCGGGCAGGACGGGCAGCGCGGTCCCGGTGAACGCGGGGAGCTCGAAGCTGATCCGGGACGGCCGGCCGGCGATCACCTCGGCGACGGTGCCGGTGGTGACGACCTGGCCGCCGTGCATGATGGCCAGCCGGTCGGCGAGCTCCTCGGCCTCCTCCAGGTAGTGCGTGGTGAGCAGCACCGTGGTGCCCTGGGTGCGCAGTTCGCGGACCAGCCGCCAGACGGCGGCGCGCGCCTCCGGGTCGAGGCCGGTGCTGGGCTCGTCCAGGAACAGCACCTCGGGGCGGCCGAGCAGGGCCATCGCGAGGTCCAGTCGGCGCCGTTCGCCGCCGGACAGCTGCTTGACCCGGACGTCGGCGCGGTGGCCGAGGCCGACCAGCTCCAGCGCCTCCGCGACCGGGCGGGCGCCGCTGGTCATTCCGGCCCAGGTGCGGCCGGTCTCGGCGGCGGTGAGCTCGCCGGGGAAGCCGCCCTCCTGGAGCATGATGCCGATCCGCGGACGGACGGCGGTGCGTTCGGTGAAGGGGTCGCGGCCGAGCACCCGGACGGTGCCGCGGGTGGCCGCGGCCATGCCCTCGATGACCTCCATGGTGGAGGTCTTGCCGGCCCCGTTGGTGCCCAGCAGGGCGAACAGCTCGCCGCGGCCGACGGTCAGGTCGACGCCGCGGACGGCGTGGTACTCGGTGGCGCCGGTGCCGTAGTGGCGGTGCAGGTCGGTGACCTCGATCACGCTGTCGCCGGGGCGGGAGGGCTGGCTCGTTTCCATGCCCCCCAGCCTTCCGCCGCCCCGGTCGCGCGGGCAGTGCGCGCCGTCATGAGTCGGCGGTGCGGATCCACGGGTCGGCGATGACAAATGTCATGGGCCGGGAATCGCCCGGGGCGGGAAATGCCGAAGGCCCCCTCGATCGAGGGGGCCTTCGTTCTGGAGCGGACGACGAGATTCGAACTCGCGACCCTCACCTTGGCAAGGTGATGCTCTACCAACTGAGCCACGTCCGCAGGGACAAACTATTGAGTTGTACTGTGCTCGCGCACTGCGAGCGGACGACGAGATTCGAACTCGCGACCCTCACCTTGGCAAGGTGATGCTCTACCAACTGAGCCACGTCCGCAGGGTGCCTGGTGGGGCACCCGCCGCCTCTTCGGATCTCTCCGTTGCGGCGACGAGGAATACTCTACAGCATCGTTCGGGGTGGTCGCCCCACCCTTTCGGTCCAGGCGGGGCAGGGCGACCAGGGGCGGTGCCCCGGGGAGGCTCAGTTCGCCTCGGCGAACGCCTCGTACACGTGCTTGGGGATGCGGCCGCGGGCCGGCAGTTCCATGCCGCGCGACAGCGCCCAGGCGCGCACGGCGGCCGGGTCCGGGGTGAGCGCGGTGCGGCGGAAGGACTTTCCGGTGCGGCTCTGGCGGCGGCCGGCCGCGACGAACGGGGCGAGGGCCTCCCGCAGCTTTTCCGCGTTGTCCACGGACAGGTCGATCTCGTACGACTTCCCGTCGACGCCGAAGTGGACGGTTTCCGCGGCGGCGCCGCCGTCCAGGTCGTCGGAGAGCGTGACAACTACACGCTGAGCCATGGGTGTCAATCCTCTCGGGCAATTCGGCCGCCGGTTCGCGGGCTACGTCCGGGGCCTGATGTGCACCAACTCGCGCAAGCGCACACGGGCAGGCCTGGTGGCCCGCCGGATACGCAGCACTTGCCGCGACAGGTGGCCCTATTCTGCACCCGAAGGGGGTCGAAATCGAAGAGTCCGGCATTCTTTTCCGGATATTCACGAGTCTTCGCGGGACTCCCGGATACCGGTGCGCGGGACGGGCGGATCTGTCCCCAAGTGCCGTATTCGGGTGTTCTTCGGGCCTTCCCGTTCGAGGCTTCGAATCCCCGGAAACGGAGCGGCCCGGACGGGGGGCCGCAGGCTCGGATCCCTTGTGGCGTAAGGGTCCTGGGTCTACGCGCGTCACCCTCCCCGGCCAGCAATCCAGCCCGAAACGGCCGGTAGTCTGGAGTTCCCCCGCCTCACCGAAGACACCACCGGGAGTGCCAGTGGCACGCGTCGTAGTCGACGTCATGCTCAAGCCGGAGATCCTCGACCCCCAGGGACAGGCGGTGCAGCGTGCACTGCCCCGTCTCGGATTCACCGGGATCGCCGACGTCCGCCAGGGCAAGCGTTTCGAGCTGGAGCTGGAGGGCCCGGTCGACGACGCCGCGCTCGCCCGTATCCGCGAAGCCGCCGAGACCTTTCTCGCCAACACCGTGATCGAGGACTTCATCGTTCGGGTCGAGGAGGAGGGCAAGTGACCACCCGCGTCGGCGTCGTCACTTTTCCCGGGTCCCTCGACGACCGCGACGCCCAGCGCGCGGTCCGCCTGGCCGGCGCCGAGCCGGTCGCCCTCTGGCACCGTGACAAGGATCTCCACCAGGTCGACGCCGTCGTCCTGCCAGGCGGATTCAGTTACGGCGACTATCTGCGCTGCGGTGCGATCTCCCGCTTCTCGCCCGTGATGGAGACCATCATCGAGCAGGCGAGGCTCGGAATGCCGGTGCTCGGTATCTGCAACGGCTTCCAGGTGCTGTGCGAATCGCACCTGCTGCCCGGCGCGCTCACCCGGAACGACTCGCTGCACTTCATCTGCCGCGACCAGAAGCTGCGGATCGAGAACGCCGGCACGGCCTGGACCCGGGATTACTCGGCGGGCCAGGAAATCGTCGTCCCGCTGAAGAACGGCGAGGGCCGCTTCGTCGCCGACGAGCACGTCCTCGACGAGCTGGAGGCGGAGGGCCGGGTGGTCGCCCGTTACCTGGACGTCAACCCGAACGGTTCGTACCGCGACATCGCCGGCATCACCAACGCCGCCGGCAATGTCGTCGGCCTGATGCCGCACCCGGAGCACGCCGTGGAGCCGCTCACCGGTCCGACCACCGAGGGCCTGGGCTTCTTCACTTCCGTCCTGAAGCAGCTGGTGAACGCCTGATGAGCCTCGACACCGTCAAGAACGCCGAGCAGACCCCGGACGCCGCCCAGCCCTGGGCCGAGCTCGGCCTCAAGGAGGACGAGTACGCGCGCATCCGTGAGATTCTCGGCCGCCGCCCGACCGGCGCCGAACTCGCGATGTACTCGGTCATGTGGTCGGAGCACTGTTCGTACAAGAGCAGCAAGGTCCACCTGAAGCAGTTCGGCGAGAAGAAGCCCGATTCGGACGCGATGCTCGTCGGCATCGGCGAGAACGCCGGTGTGGTCGACGTGGGCCAGGGCTACGCGGTCACCTTCAAGGTCGAGTCGCACAACCACCCGTCGTACATCGAGCCCTACCAGGGCGCGGCCACCGGCATCGGCGGCATCGTGCGCGACATCCTGGCGATGGGCGCCCGCCCGGTCGCCGTGATGGACCCGCTGCGCTTCGGTGCGGCCGACCATCCGGACACCCGTCGCGTGCTGCCCGGGATCGTCGCGGGCATCGGCGGCTACGGCAACTGCCTGGGGCTGCCGAACATCGGCGGCGAGGTCGTCTTCGACTCCTGCTACCAGGGCAACCCGCTGGTCAACGCGCTGTGCGTGGGTGTCATGAAGCACGAGGACATCCACCTCGCGCAGGCCTCCGGTGCCGGCAACAAGGTCATCCTGTACGGCGCCCGCACCGGCGGCGACGGCATCGGCGGCGTCTCGGTGCTGGCCTCCGAGACCTTCGACGACACCAAGCCGGCCAAGCGCCCGGCGGTCCAGGTCGGCGACCCGTTCCAGGAGAAGCTCCTCATCGAGTGCACCCTGGAGATCTTCCGCGAGAAGCTCGTCAAGGGCATCCAGGACCTCGGCGGCGCCGGTCTGTCCTGCGCCACCAGCGAGCTGGCCTCGGCCGGCTCCGGCGGCATGCGGATCGACCTCGACACCGTGCACCTGCGCGACCACACGCTCTCGCCGGAGGAGATCCTCATGAGCGAGTCGCAGGAGCGCATGTGCGCGATCGTGGAGCCCGACAAGGTCGCCCGCTTCCTGGAGATCTGCGAGAAGTGGGACGTCATCGCCAACGTCATCGGTGAGGTGACCGACGGCGAGCGCCTGGAGATCTTCTGGCACGGCGAGCTCGTGGTGGACGTCCCGCCGCGCACCGTCGCCCACGAGGGCCCGACCTACCAGCGTCCGTACGCCCGCCCGAGCTGGCAGGACGCGCTGCAGGCCGACGCCCCCACCGTCGAGCGGCTGGCCCGCCCGACCACCGGCGAGGGCCTCAAGGCCGACCTGCTGAAGGTCGCGAGCCACCCGAACCAGGCCTCCAAGTCCTGGATCACCGACCAGTACGACCGCTACGTGCTCGGCAACACCGTGCTCTCGGTCGGCGAGGACTCGGGCATGATCCGGATCGACGAGGAGACCAACCTCGGCGTCTCGGTCGCCACCGACGGCAACGGCCGCTACGCCAAGCTGGACCCGTACACCGGCGCCCAGCTGGCCCTGGCCGAGGCGTACCGCAACGTCGCGGCCGGCGGCGCCAAGCCGCTCGCCGTCTCCGACTGCCTCAACTTCGGCTCCCCCGAGGACCCGGACGTGATGTGGCAGTTCGCGGAGGCCACCCGCGGTCTGGCCGACGCCTGCCTGACCCTCGGCACCCCGGTCACCGGCGGCAACGTCTCGCTGTACAACCAGACCGGCGAGGTCGCCATCCACCCGACCCCCGTGGTCGCGGTGCTCGGCGTCATCGACGACGTCACCCGGCGCACCCCGGTCGCCTTCGCCGAGGAGGGGCAGCTGCTCTACCTGCTCGGCGACACGGCGGACGAGCTCGGCGGCTCGGCCTGGTCGCAGGTCGTCCACGACCACCTCGGCGGCCTGCCGCCCAAGGTGGACCTGGAGCGCGAGCGCCTGCTCGGCGAGATCCTGATCTCCGCCTCGCGCGACGGCATGATCGACGCCGCGCACGACCTGTCCGACGGCGGTCTCGGTCAGGCGCTGGTGGAGAGCTGCCTGAAGGGCGGTCACGGCGCGCGGATCGTCGTGCCCGAGGGCATGGACCCGTTCGTCCTCCTGTTCTCGGAGTCGGCCGGCCGCGCCGTCGTGGCGGTGCCGCGCAGCGAGGAGCTCCGGTTCAACGACATGTGCACCGCGCGTGGCCTGCCGGCCGCCCGGATCGGTGTCGTGGACGGCGACAGCCTGGACGTCCAGGGGCAGTTCACCGTCTCGCTGGCCGAGCTGAAGGACGCCCACACCGGCGTCATCGAGGCCCTGCTGGCCTGACCGGCGTGCCCTCGAGGGGCGGGCGGTCCTCCGGATTCCGGGGACCGTCCGCCCCTCGGCGTATGTTGGGGCCCATGCCTCCCAAGTCCCGTACGTACCAACCGCAGAAGGTCCGCGCCGCGCTGGTGGCGCAGAACGAGGCGCTGCGTGCCGTGGTGCACCGGCTGACCGCACCGGATCTCGACCGGCCCACCCGGCTCGGCTCCTGGCGGGTGCGGGAGTTGGTGGCCCATCTGAGCCTGGCGCTGAGCCTGCCGCCGGCCCCCCTGGACGGTCCGGCGCCGGAGGGGCCGGTGCTCTCGCTGGCCGACTACGCCGAGCTGACCAGGACGATGGCCGAGGCGGTCGACACCCGGGTGACCGGCCTCGCGGCGGACGAGTTCGCCGGCCCGCCGCAGGAGGTGGCCGCCGCGTTCGACCGGTCGCTGGACGACCTGCGGTCCGCGCTCGACGAAGCGGCGGCCGCCGAACCCGGGCGGAGGACCGCCCTGCGGGCCGGGCGGCCGATGCTCCTGACCGACTACCTGGTGACCCGGCTGGTGGAGGCCGTCGTGCACGCCGACGACCTGGCGGACGCACTCGGCCTGGCGGACTTCCCGCACGACCGCCAGGCCCTCGCCGCCGTCACCCGGATGCTCGCCGACGCCTTCGCGGACCACGTCCCCGGCGGCGCGGTCGAGCTGCGGATCCCGCCGTACGCCGTGGTCCAGGCCGTGCCGGGGCCGAAGCACACCCGCGGCACCCCGCCGAACGTGGTCGAGACCGGTCCGCTGACCTGGATCCGGCTGGCCACCGGCCGGGCGGACTGGGCGGCGGCGGTGGCGGACGCCCAGGTGTCCGCCTCCGGGGAGCGCAGCGACCTGGGGGAGTACCTGCCGGTCCTCGGTTAGTGGAGCTCGACCTAGTGGAGCTGGGCCGCCAGGGCCTCGGCGGCCTTGCGCAGCGGCTCGCCGGTGAGGGCCGGGTCCGGATCGGAGTCGCGGAAGTCCTGGGAGAGCATCAGCACCAGGTCGCCCTCGCCCTTGACGGCCACGCGGGCGACGGCGGCGGTGCCCTTGTCCGGGGTGATCCTGGTCTGGCCGACGGCGGGCCGATCGGTGGAGAACCGGCTCAGCTGGTCGACGCTGAGCAGCCCGGCGGCCTGGATCGAGGGCAGCATCATGCTGACGGCGTAGTCGTTCTGCGGCACGGCCAGCAGGTCGATGTCGACGACGGTGGACGGGCCGACGGTGTACGAGCAGGTGATCTGGGCGTGCGGGGGAGTGGCCGGCTGCCCGTTCGTGGCCGGGACGCCGTCGCCGGCGTCGCCCCGGACGGAGCGGCCGTCCGCCGGGGCGGGGGCGACCGCGCCGGCGATCCCGGCACCGGACGCCGCCTTCGCGAGATCGAGGCCGAACGGGCAGCTGGTGGACTTGTTCTTGACCAGGTCCAGGGCGGTCGAGCGGACGCGGTCGTAGGAGAGCGCTCCACCACCGCCCGTGGTGGAGCCGGTCGAGGACGAGCAGGCGGCGGCGCCGAGCGTGATCCCGGCGGCGGCGAACGCGGCGGCGAGCCTTCGGCGTTGGGGAACGGTCATGATCGCAGGATAGAACGCGGCCGTACCGGACGATTGCCGATCAGGTATCAACTCCGTTCCACTACGGGACGGACGGGCCGCTCAGGTAGGTGCCGTCCGCCGAGTACGGCCAGGCGTTCGGGGCACATCCCTTGAGGCCGTATATCTGCTGCATCATCGCGGGCGCCGGCTTGCCCGGGCCGGGGCAGGTCTCGTGGCCGTGGCCGATCCGGTGGCCGACCTCGTGGTTGATGATCAGTGCCCGGTACTCGTCCAGCGGGCCGTTGAACTGCGGTGAACCGGTGTTCCAGCGCTTGGAGTTGACCACCACCTGGCTGCCGACGTCGCAGTTGACCTCGCCGTGGGTGTCCAGGCCGGAGGCTCCGCAGATCTTGTCCACGGTGGCGGGGGAGGCGATCTTCACGGTGAAGTCGTACGAGCCGTTCGCGACCAGCTGGAAGCCGTCCTTGTGGTTGTTGGTCCAGCCGCGCGGGTCGCCGAGGATGCCGTGGATCTGCGCGGCGGCGGCCGCCGAGTCGATGCCGATGCCGTCCTCGACCTCCACCCGGTAGCGGCGCACGTTGCCGCGGCCGACCGGCTTGGCGCTGGCGGAGGCGATGGTGAAGGTGCCGGCGCCCTTGGTCGGGCCGGGGTCCGGCGCGGTGGGCGTGGGCGTGGGCGTGGGCGTCGGCGTGGGTGTCGGGGTGGCGGCGGGCGTCGGGGTCGGCGGCGCGGCCGCGGTGGGCGACTGCTCGGCCGGCGGGGCGATCCGGGCCTGGGCGGTCGGCGCGGGCGAGGTCTGGCCCGAGGGGCGGTTCAGCACGAAGGCCGCGGCGCCCAGCACCAGCAGCGAGGCGACTAATGCCGTGAGCATGCCAGGTCCTATCCGGCGACGTGCCTTGCGGCGTCGGCGGCTTCCGCCGGCGTTCTTGGGCGGGACGGCTCGCCTGCGGGCGGATCGGGCTGCGGGCACGAGCGAAACCCTGGCATGGAGAACGGGTGAATGTCCATGTACCAGGTATGCAACCTTGGGGGCGCCCTCAGCGTTGGGCCCGCCCCGGTGTCGATGAGCCGGCCGCTGATCGACCGGGTCTTCGACCTGGCGGAGACCGTCGAAGCGCACAGGCGCACGGAGGCCACCGGACAGGTGGGCAAGCTCGTGGTGACCGTCCGGCACTGAGCCGGGGCCGATCCCGTGACCGCGGTTGACCCCTGGGCCTCGGGTGGCAGACTGCACTCCATGGCGATTCACAAGAATCTTCTCGACGGCCCCGAACCGACCCTCCTGCCGGAGGACGAGCAGCCCTACCGGATGCTGGCGGAGGAGTCGGCCTCACCGACCCAGGTGGCCGCCGACTTCCCGGCCTTCTGCCTCGCCTGGGCCATGCTCGCCGACGACGCCTACGCGGCCGGTCGCTACGTCGAGTCGTACGCCTATGCCCGCACCGGCTACCACCGCGGCCTGGACGCGCTGCGCCGCAACGGCTGGAAGGGCCATGGGCCGGTGCCGTGGGAGCACCGCGGCAACCGCGGCTTCCTGCGCTGCCTGGCGGCGCTCGCCCGGGCGGCCGGCGCGATCAAGGACACCGAGGAGGAGGCCCGCTGCTGGCAGTTCCTGAAGGACAGCAGCGCCGAGGCGTACGCGGAGCTCAAGCAGTAGGGGCTGCGCGGCGCAAGCGGTAGGACTGTGCAGTTCGACCGGTAGGACCACACGACTGTGCCCCCGGCGGAGGACCGCCGGGGGCACACGTGTTCACCGCGCTCGTGTCAGCGGGCTCACTTCAGGCGCTTGCCGGCCGAGCGCAGCTGCTCGGCGGCCTCGACCACGCGGGCGGCCATGCCGGCCTCGGCCAGCTTGCCCCAGGTGCGGGGGTCGTAGGTGTTCTTCTTGCCGACCTCGCCGTCGACCTTCAGCACGCCGTCGTAGTTGGCGAACATGTGGCCGGCGACCGGGCGGGTGAAGGCGTACTGGGTGTCGGTGTCCAGGTTCATCTTCACGACGCCGTTCTCCAGCGCGGTGGCGATCTCCTCCGCGGTGGAGCCCGAACCGCCGTGGAAGACGAAGTCGAACGGGTCGGTCTTGCCGTACTGCTTGCCGATCGCGTCCTGCAGCTCGCGCAGCAGCTCCGGCTTCAGCACGACGTTGCCCGGCTTGTACACGCCGTGCACGTTGCCGAAGGAGGCGGCCAGCAGGTAGCGGCCCTTCTCGCCCAGGCCCAGCGCCTCGGCGGTGCGGACGGCGTCGTTGACGGTGGTGTACAGCTCGTCGTTGATCTCGTGGGAGACGCCGTCCTCCTCGCCGCCGGTCGGGGTGATCTCGACCTCAAGGATGATCTTGGCGGCGGCGGCCTGGGCCAGCAGCTCCTTGGCGATGGACAGGTTGTCGGCCAGGGTCTCGGCGGAGCCGTCCCACATGTGCGACTGGAACAGCGGGTTCTGGCCCTTGGCCACGCGCTCGGCGGAGATCGCCAGCAGCGGGCGGACGTAGCCGTCCAGCTTGTCCTTCGGGCAGTGGTCGGTGTGCAGCGCGACGGTGACGTCGTACTTGGCGGCGACGATGTGCGCGAACTCGGCGAGCGCGACCGCGCCGGTCACCATGTCCTTGTTGTGCTGGCCGCCCAGGAACTCCGCGCCACCGGTCGAGATCTGGATGATGCCGTCGCTCTCGGCCTCGGCGAAACCACGCAGTGCGGCGTGCAGGGTCTGCGACGAGGTGACGTTGATGGCCGGGTAGGCGAACTTGCCCGCCTTGGCCCGGTCCAGCATCTCGTTGTAGACCTCGGGAGTTGCGATGGGCATGCGATCCGCTCCTGTCGGGTTGCGGCGTACGGACGGTGCTGTCCGACGCTGTGTACGCCTTCGTGACGACTCCGTGCCGGCCCGCCGACGCGCGGCGCTGCGGTGTGGCTCTCCGGCACCAAGGTTCGAGGCGGCCTCCGCGGTACGGCCATGAGGGTGGTGGGCCGCCGCGGACCGGACGCCGGTGTCATCTTCCCAGACTCGTGCCCGCAGGTCAGCAGGAGCCCGCCTGTCGGAACGTCGCGCTGGGGCGCGCGGCCGGAAGCCGTCGCAGGGCTCGGCCGGAAGTCGTCGGCAAGGTACGCCCGCTATCCTGCGCCCGTGGACTCTTACCAGCTGGCCGTCAATCTGCTCGACGCCAAATCCCTGATCTCGTCCCTCGGCGCCATCGGGCTCATCGCGATCATCTTCGCGGAGACCGGCCTGCTGGTCGGCTTCTTCTTCCCGGGCGACTCGCTGCTGATCCTCGCGGGCGTCGCCGCCTCGAACGCCGCGTCCTCGGTGCTCGGCGACGGCGCCAAGCTGCCGATCGCCGTGCTGCTCGTCGGCTGCCCGATCGCGGCGGTCGCCGGTGCCCAGCTGGGGCACCTGATCGGGGCCAAGGTCGGGCCGAGGATGTTCGACAAGCCCGATTCGAAGATCTTCCGCCGCGAGTACGTGGTGAAGGCGGAGGAGTACTTCAACAAGTTCGGCTCCGGCAAGGCCGTGGTGCTGGCCCGCTTCATGCCGATCATCCGGACCTTCCTGAACCCGGTGGCCGGCACCCTGGAGATGCCCGCCAGGACGTTCTTCCTGTGGAACGTCATCGGTGGTGTGCTCTGGACCGAGTCCATGCTGCTGATCGGCTACTTCTTCGGTGACGCGCTCGCCCCGGTGATCGACAAGTACCTGATCCCGGCGGTGCTGCTGATCGTGCTGCTGTCGATCTCGCCGATCCTGATCGAGGTCATGCGGGAGCGCCGCAAGAAGAAGGCGGGCGTCACCGACAGCGCGGCCGAGGCCGTGCAGAGCGGCGGCGGGCGGCACCGGCGCGGCTGAGCCCGACCGGCTGGGTTCAACGCGAAGGGCCGGACTGTTCCACGTGGAACAGCCCGGCCCTTCGCGTTGTCCGGGAGGCCTCTCGGCGAGAACTCCCGGTGAGGCCTCTCGGCGAGGACTTCATCGGGGTCCTCGCGGGGTCAGAGGCCCAGGTCGTCCAGGGTGTACGCGGTCACGTACTCCAGGCCCTGCTCCTCGACGGCCCCCGCGCCACCGCGCTCGACGATCACCGCGACGCCGACCACCTCGGCGCCCGCCTCGCGCAGCGCCTCGACGGCGGTCAGCACCGAGCCGCCGGTGGTGGAGGTGTCCTCGACCGCCAGCACCCGGCGGCCCTTCACCTCCGGGCCCTCGATCCGGCGCTGCAGGCCGTGCGCCTTGCCGGTCTTGCGGACCACGAAGGCGTCCAGCTTCTGCCCGCGCGCGGCGGCGGCGTGCAGCATCGAGGCCGCCACCGGGTCGGCGCCCAGGGTCAGACCGCCGACGGCGTCGTACTCCAGGTGCGAGGTCGCGTCCAGCATCACCCGGCCGACCAGCGGGGCGGCCTCGCCGTCCAGCGTGATCCGGCGCAGGTCGACGTAGTAGTCGGCCTCCTTGCCGGAGGAAAGGGTGACCTTGCCGTGCACGACGGCCTTGTCCTTGATCTGTGCCAGCAGGGCGTCGCGGTCGTTGCTCATGAGCGTTCAGTCTAGGGCCTGTCCTCAGACCCTGGCCTGCAACCG
This sequence comes from Kitasatospora sp. NPDC018058, assembly GCF_044327205.1. Taxonomy (NCBI): domain Bacteria; kingdom Bacillati; phylum Actinomycetota; class Actinomycetes; order Kitasatosporales; family Streptomycetaceae; genus Kitasatospora; species Kitasatospora sp. NPDC018058. The sequence goes on from NZ_JBIRFA010000002.1 coordinate 310,145, forward strand.
TGCGCGGCGCCTTTCGGCTAGCGCCGGCGCAGCGCCCTGACCAGCACCACGGCGCCGCCCAGCAGCGCCACCGAGCCGCCGATCACCCACGGCACCGCGCTGCGCCCGCCACTGCCCGGCACCACGATGCCGCCGACCTCGCCGCCCCAGCGGGACGCCGCCCGGGCCCGCGCGCTGCGGGCGGGCAGCGCCGGGGCGTACCGGCCGCGCGGCGGGGCGTGGTCCACCTCCTCGGCCGAACGGCCGACGATGCTGCGGCGGACCGGGCCGCTGAGTTCCGGCCCCTCCTCGTAGGCGAACAGCGGCTCGACCGGGACCTCCTCGGCGACCTCGTCCGTGCGGCCGCCGCTCTCGTCCTCGTCGGCCGCGTCGTCCTCATGGTCGTCGGCGGCGCCGGCGCCGAGGCCGAAGCGCTCGGCGTCGGCGTCCGAGAAGGCGATCAGGTCGGAGAGGTCGTCGTCCAGATCGTCGCCGGGCTGGTCCTGGCGGTCCTCGATGGAGACGACCTCGGCCGGAGTCCCGCTCTCGGCCTCGGTCCCGTCCTCGGTCCCATCCTCGGTCCCATCCTCGGTCCCGTCCTCGGCCGCGTCGTCGTCCACAGGCTCGCCCTCCGGGGAGGTGAGCGCGGTGGCGAAGCGGTCCAGCAGGCGGCGGCCGACGGCGTCGAGGGTCTCGGCGTCGAACTCGGTCAGCCGGCCGGTGGCACTCAGGTCGCCGGTGAAGCGGATCGCCGCGGTGCCCTCCTCGGCGCCGTCCACGACGCTGACCCGCACGGTGGCGGTCGCCTCACCGCTGCCCCGGGCCTCCTGCCCTTCGGCCAGCACGGTGAGCACACCCTCCCGGCCCTCGATCAGCGACAGCACGCCCTTGTAGGTGATCGTGGAGCCGCCGATCCGCAGCTTCAGCCGCCCGCCGATCTCCTCAGCAGGCCCACCCCCGACCGCCGCCGGCTCGGTGCTCAGCCCCGGCACACTCCGCGCCAGCAGCGCCGGATCCTGCAAGGCCTCCCGCACCAGCTCTGCGGACATCGGGACGACAACCTCATGCTCCATGTCACGGAGCCTACCGACCCGAACCGGCCCGGTCCCTACCTACCACCACTCGACTTTCGCCCCACCCCGCGCGTCACGCCCTCCAGCCGTCCGCCCGGCCCACTTCTCCCTTCCCGTGCGCCTCTCCGTAGGCCCCCGCCCCCCCTCAGCGCGGCCCCAGCAAGGTCAGCGGCGCCGGGGGCCGGGCCGGCCGGAGGGCGGCGAGGCGGGTGGTGGAGGCGTGGAGGGCGTCAGGGGTGAGGGCGCGGGGTGGTGGGGCGTCGGGGGCGAGGCTGAGCGGGGGCGGGGTGGCGGCGGCGAGCAGGAAGTCCTGGGCGGTGTCCGGGGCGCCGGGGCGGCAGGTGGCGGTGGGACTGCCCTGAACGGCGTACGGGGTGGTCCGCAGGCCCGCCGCGCGGAGGCCGGACTCGATCCGCCAGAGGCCGTCCCCGCCCTCGTCCCCGCCGGCCCGGACGGCGATCCGGCCGCCGGGGGCCAGCAGCCGGGCGGCGAGGCCGTAGAACTCCTGGGAGTGGAACTTGACCGGCCCGCCCTCCGAAGGGGCGGGCAGGTCGGCGAGCACCACGTCGTACGCCTCCTCGGGGGCGCCGCGCAGCCAGGCCATCGGGTCGGCCGCTGTGGTGCTCACCCGGGGGTCGTCCAGGGAGTGCCCGGTGAGGGCGGCGAGCCCGGGGTCGGTGCGGGCGAGCCGGGAAAGGGCCGGGTCGGCGTCGACCAGTCGTACGGCGCGGACCCCGCGGTGCCGCAGCACCTCCCGCAGCGCGAGGCCGTCGCCGCCGCCGAGCAGCAGGACCCGGCGATCCGCCCCGGCGGCCATGGCCGGGTGGACGAGGGCTTCGCTGCCCCGGTACTCGTCGGGCCCGCAGGCCGTGAGCCGGCCGTCGAGGTAGAGCCGGAGCGGGCCCCCGGCGGGGCCGGTGAGCACGATCTCCTGGTACTGGCTGCGGGTGGCGTAGCGGATCCGGTCGCCGTAGAGGGCGTGCCGGGCGGCGCGTTCGATCGCGTCGGAGCCGACGGCGGCGGCCGCGAGCAGGGCGAGGACGAAGGCGCAGCCGAGCCAGAGCAGCCGTCGTATCCGGGGGGCGGGCTCCTCGCGGAAGAGCCAGAGCACCACGGCGGCCCCGGCCACCGCGTTGACCGCCCCGGTGAGCAGCGCGCCGTCGCCGGGGCCGAGACCGGGGAGGACGAGGAAGGGGAAGGCCAGGCCGCCGATCAGCGCGCCCACGTAGTCGGCGGCGAACAGGTCGGCGGCGGCGCGTCCGGCGTCCTCGCGCCGGATCCGCTGGATGAGGGTCATCAGCAGCGGGATCTCGGCGCCGATCAGGATGCCGATCAGGCAGGTGAGGCCGACCATCGCGGCCTGGTAGCAGCCGATCCAGGCCCAGCAGGAGTACAGGGCGAGGACGGAGAGTCCGCCGGTGAGCGCGAGGGCGCACTCGACCAGGGCGAACGCGGTCGCGGGCCGGCTCGTGAGCCGCTTGGCGAGCAGGGAGCCGAGGCCCATCGCGAACACCATCACGGAGAGCACGACGGAGGTCTGGGTGACGGTGTCTCCGATCAGGTAGTCGCCGAGCGCCACGAGTTCGAGCTCGTAGACGAGTCCGCAGGCCGCGCAGACGAACGCGGCCAGCAGGACGGTCAGACGGGCGAGCCGGGGGCGCGAGCGCAGCCGGGATCGACGGCGGGCGGGCAGGGGGGTGAGGCTTCGCCCGGGCCGGGGTGGGGGGCCGTCGTCGAGGTCCACTCGCGGGCGGGCGGGCGGACCGACCGGATGGTTGATCACGAACAAACGCTAGGGGACGTGCGGGACGGATAGCTGCGCCCATTCGACGGACAGTGCGGGCCTTCGGATTGACGAACCGTTCCTGCGTGCGATTCATCGGCTCGCGCTACGGAGCGCAGGACCGAATCGGCGTTCCCGCTCAGGCCTCGGGCGGTCATGTCCCCGACACCACCAGCGAGGAGCGGGTGCAGACCAGCTGCCCCTCCTGCGGGTAGGCGTGCCAGGTCCGCCAGAGCAGCCGGTCCGTGCCGCCCTGGGTGACCAGTGCGGTGAAGGCGCTCGGGTCGCCGGGGAAGACCCCGGCGAGACCGCGCGGGTGTCCCTCGACCAGGGCCAGCAGCTCCTGGGCGCGGGCCGCGAAGTCGTGCGGGGGCAGGGCCTCGATCCGGGCGGCGAACTCGTACTCCCAGCCGCCGACCTGCTTGGCGACCCGGGCCGGCAGCGGCGTGCGGCGGCCGGGCAGGCAGGCGACGGTCTCCAGGCAGCTGCCGGGGCCGGCGTCGATCACCACCTGGTGCGAGGCGCCCAGCAGTCGCAGCTGGAGGGTGCCGGAGGTGCCGGGCCGGCCGCCGTCGAGTCTGAGGTCGTGGACCGCGAGCGCGGGCAGTGGGTCGCCGCCGAGGCACCAGGCCAGGTCACCGGCGCGGGTGTCCGTGTAGGAGGTCTGCAGTGTGGTGAGCATGCTCGGCTCCGCGTTTCAGCTCCGTGCGCGCCCGCCGAGCAGCAGCGACTAGGCCTAGGCGATGGCGAGGCTGTTCGTGGCTGTGCGGCCCTGGGCGCGGCCGACCGTGGAAGGAAGGATTCCGGCTGGAGATTCAGCAGCAGAGAAGCATGAATACGCCGGGCCCGTCGGGGATTTACCCAACTTTGTCAAGCATTCACTGTTTCGAGCACACCTGCTTCCCGGCTCTGATCGACCCAGTGTGCGACTCTGCACAGCGCGCGCCCCTGCAACCGGCATGCACGCCGTGCGCGCCGGTTGTGTGCCGTCCGCGCGCTTCACATGCCGCCGCCCTCCACGCGTCGGGCGTGGAGGGCGGCCGGGTGTGCCGGGGAGGTTGGTCGAATTGCCTCCTGGGCAGCAAACGGGCGTGCCACTCAGGGGAGTTGACCGTGAATCAGAACTACTGTCGGGCTGGGATCGCTCCCGTTCGAGGGGGCGCGCGGACGCTCAGAGGCACTGCAGCCGAGCGACGGCCTCCTGGAGCACCTCGTCCCTTTTGCAGAAAGTGAAGCGGATCAGGCTACGGCCCGCGTCGGTGTCGTCGTAGAAGACGGCGTTGGGGATGGCGACGACGCCGCAGCGCTCGGGCAGGGCGCGGCAGAACTCGATGCCGTCCTTCTCGCCCAGCGGGGTGATGTCGGTGGTGATGAAGTAGGTGCCCTCGGGGGTGAAGGCCCGGAAACCGGCGGCGGAGAGCCCGTCGGCGAGCAGGTCGCGCTTGCGCAGCAGGTCGGCGCGCAGGGTGTCGAAGTAGCTGTCGGGAAGTCGCAGCGCCTCGGCGACGGCGTACTGGAAGGGGCCGGCGCTGACGTAGGTCAGGTACTGCTTGGCGGTGCGGACGGCGGAGACCAGCTCGGGGCTCGCGGTCACCCAGGCCACTCCGTGTTCGCCTATCCATTCCGTAGTCCTTCGAAGCACTCCGGCAGCTGGATGCAACCGCACAGAAGAGCGATTCGTCGTTTTGAGTGGTGCTTGTCAGTTGTCAGTTCGGGCTTCGGGGGTGGGCGTTGTCGATCGAGTTGCCGGACGAACTTGTCTGGGTCATGAGTCTGATGGGCCTCAACTGGCCCGACATCGACGAGGACGAACTGCGCGAATGGGGTCAGCACGTCCGGGAGTTCGGCAAGGGGATGGCGAAGTCCCACGGCGACACGGACACCCTGCTGAAGAACCTCGGCGGGGCCTACGAGGGCGCCGGGTACGAGGCTCTGATCACCCGCTGGGGCCAGGCGTCCGAGGGGCACATGACCGTGCTGATCGACTGCTGCGAGGTGCTGGCGACCGGCCTGGAGGTGGCCGCCGACGCGGTGATCGTGGCCAAGGGCGCGGTGATCGCCCAACTGGTGGCGACCGCGGCCGAGATAGCGGCCGCTGCGGCCGCGGCGGTCGCCACCCTAGGCCTCTCGGCTGCGGCGGAGGCGGCGATCGTCGAGGTCGGCAAGCGGATCGTGAACGCGATCGTGCAGGAGATCGAGTCCGTCATCATCGCCGAGCTGGTGTCGACGGCGATCGATCCATTCCACGCAGCCATCCAGGAGGCGGTCTCCGGTCTGGTGTTCAAGGGCGTCGAGGCGGCCCTGGTCGGAGGTGAGCACAAGTGAGCGAGGGGTTCCGCGCCAATCCGGCCGCGCTCAGCGAGGCTGCGGCGAAGGCGCACAAGCACGCGGACCAGGTGGAGCACCACTCCCGGGAACTGCACGAGAAGACGCGTGGGAAGCTGCTGGGGCGGGGCAAGCTCGGCAAGATCGTCCAGAACGCGGTCCGCCCGATCGTCCACTCGATGATCAACGACATGTCGAAGGCGATGGCCGATGGGCACCGGTCGATCGGGCACGGCCTGGAGATCACTGCCAAGAACCACCGCGATGCCGAGAAGGCGATCCACAAGAGCCTGCGCGCGGACGGACGCTCCCTGAAGTCGGAGGGCATCGAGCTCCACCCAGGGCAGTCCGTACCGGGGAAGAAGGTGCTGAAGGCGCAGTACAACCGGGAGGTCGACAGGCGGGTCGCCCAGCTGGAACTGCAGGGGCACGGCGTCGGCCGGCACCTCAAGGTGACGGACCAGCAGTTGAAGGACCGGCTCGGGAAGCCCTTCAAGGAGACGGTCAACGTCCCGCAGCCGCCGCTCACCAACGCCCGTGGCTTCGCGGTCGCGCAGCCGCCGAAGCAGGTCTCGCGCTGGGCCAAGGACGAGCACGGATTCGCCCAGTCGAGAGAGAAGATCGACCCACTGCACGGTCCCGATGCCAAGCAGCGCCTGGCGCCGCCGCAGCTCTACCACGACAAGGAGAAGCGGAACCAGCACGGCGATCCGATGAACCACACCTGCGATCGCTTTTCGACGGCTTTCAAGGACAACGAGTCCTACATGTATGCGGAGCTTCATGCGCGAGAACGCATTCCGAGCAGTCCGCCGTACGAGGTGAAGTTCTCGCCGAAGGACGTCTGGGGCCGCGGTGGCCACGAGGGAATGTTCCGCGGGTACTATATTGACCCTGGAAATCCGATGACCAACGGTCGGATCAATTATCGGGACGTGAACTTCAAGGACGCCGAGATCATTGCGGTCTACCGGCCGGACGGAAAGGGTGGATTCAAACTCCACACCATGTTCCCTCAGCCAAAGGTGGAGCACAACATGGGTCACCATCATCACTGACCATGGTCGTTGAGATTTACGGAAAGGAGCGCTGAGGTATGCGAGTGCCCACATCGGGGTGGAGTTTCAGGCAGGTGCCGGGCTGGTCGGACGATGAGCAGCTCCAGCGGTTTTACGGCCACTACTTCCGGGTCGACACAATGGACGAGGTCCACGAATTCAAGCCGTGGGCGACCGATGGGAGTGAATTCGCGCGGAGGCTCCAGGCGAGCCTGGAATACTTCTTGGAACAGCAGCCCGCCTCGACCAGGGACTGGCTGGATTTCACCGGGTACCAGTTCTTCTCCGAGGCCGAGCTCTACGGGTTCCTCCTGGACGTGTACAACTACTTCTACGGCGACCGCTCGGAGTTGCCGGTTCCCCCGGACCCGGAGCGCCTGCCGCCGCGTGACGACGACCGGTTCTGGTCGGAGTGGCGCCCGGTAGGCGAATGATGGAATCCGACCCCGACCACTGGAGTACCCCGCATGCCTCTCCGTGACGAGCTCCCGCCCCGCACCGGCCCGTGGGCCAGCCGTTTCGATTCCGAGGAGGCCCTCGTCCAGGCGGACGACGTCCTGAGGGCGGCTGCGCTGGCGAACCACGACCTGGCGCCGATCCTGCTGTTCGAGGAGGTGTACGGCCCGCTCCTGAACTCCGCCGGCAAGGCCACGGCGATCGCGATCGACCCGGAGGAGCCGTACGGTCCGGACGGCGAGATCAACTACGTCTACGCCGACTTCCTCAAGTCCGGCCTGGTGTACGGCGTTTACCGTCCTGCGAGCACGGCCGGGCCAGCCGGACCGGAGCGGGAGGACGAGCTCTGGAACACCACGCTCTACCCGTACCCCGGTGGGGCCGTCGACCCGACCACCGTCCCGCTCGCCGAATTCGGGCTGGACGTTCCCGGTGTCGACCGGCGCTTCGTGCACTTCTGCGCGGGCGTGCTCGGGGTCGAGGCGGTCGACGACCTCGGGATATTGCGGGACACCTTCGACCAGGCCTGGCCGGACTACCGGGAGACCGTCCGAGCCGGGCTGCTGCACGTCGTGCAGAACCGGCCGCTGTCCCCGCAGCAGTGGTACGGCCTGACGTACGTGGCGTTTCCCGACCAGCAGGAGCTGACGCTCTATCTCGCCCAGGTCTACGCCTACCTGTTCGACGGCTTCGAGGCCATGCCGTTGGCGCCGCAGTAGCGGCCGGTCAGAGCTGCTGCAGCCGGGTGACCGCCTCGGCGAGCACCTCGTCCTTCTTGCAGAAGGTGAAGCGGACCAGGCTGCGGCCCGCGTCGGTGTTGTCGTAGAAGACGGCGTTGGGGATCGCGACGACGCCGCAGCGCTCGGGCAGGGCGCGGCAGAACTCGATGCCGTCCTTCTCGCCCAGCGGGGTGATGTCGGTGGTGATGAAGTAGGTGCCCTCGGGGGTGAAGACCCGGAAACCGGCGGCGGAGAGTCCGTCGGCGAGCAGGTCGCGCTTGCGTAGGAGGTCGGCCCGGAACGTGTTGAAGTAGCTGTCGGGGAGACGGAGCGCCTCGGCGACGGCGTACTGGAAGGGGCCGGCGCTGACGTAGGTGAGGTACTGCTTCGCAGTGCGGACCGCCGAGACGAGGGCCGGACTCGCGGTGACCCAGCCGACCTTCCAGCCGGTGAAGGAGAAGGTCTTGCCGGCCGAGGAGATGGTGACGGTGCGCTCGCGCATGCCGGGCAGGGCGGCGATCGGGTGGTGGACGGTGCCGAAGACCAGGTGCTCGTAGACCTCGTCGGTGACCACCAGCAGGTCGTGCTCGACGGCGAGGGCGGCGATGCCGGCGAGCTCCTCGGCGGTGAGGACGGTGCCGGTGGGGTTGTGCGGGGTGTTGATCAGCAGCAGCCGGGTGCGCGGGGTGATCAGGGCGCGCAGCTCGTCCAGGTCGGGGCGGAAGGACGGGGCCCGGAGGGTGAGCGGGACGCGGGTGGCGCCGGCCATCGCGATGCAGGCGGCGTAGGAGTCGTAGAAGGGTTCGAGGGCGATCACCTCGTCGCCGGGCTCCAGCAGGGCGAGCAGGGCGGCGGCGATGGCCTCGGTGGCGCCGGCGGTGACCAGCACCTCGGCGTCCGGGTCGTACGACAGGCCGTGGAAGCGCTGCTGGTGCTCGGCGACGGCCTGGCGCAGTTCGGGGATGCCGGGGCCGGGCGGGTACTGGTTCCCGCGGCCCTCGCGCAGCGCCCGTACGGCCGCCTCACGGACCTCCTCGGGCCCGTCGGTGTCCGGGAAGCCCTGCCCGAGGTTGATCGAGCCGGTGGCCGTGGCCAGGGCGGACATCTCGGCGAAGATCGTCGTTCCCATCCCGGCCAGTCGGCGGTTCAGCAGCGGCCTGGTTCCCATGCGAAAGGCTCCTCACGCGTCGTCGTCGCGCCCATCCTGGGACAGCCGGGGCCCGGGGACAAGGGCGGCCCGCCACCGCGCTCGATCGCGGTGGCGGGCCGTGGGTGGGGGGATGCGGGGATCAGGCCTCGTCGGAGTCCTCGCCCTCGCCCTCCTCGCCCTCGATCTCGTTCTGCAGGCCCAGGCGCTCGACGATCCACTGCTCGAAGCCGACGGCGGCCTGGGTCCAGTTCGCGGTGGTGGTGACGAAGTAGTCCAGGTTGACGCCGGTGCCGACGATCATCTGGGCCTCACCGATCAGACGGACGACGCCGTCCTCGTGGGTGTGGGTGTAGACCTTGGGCCACAGGGTCTCGCGGTTCCACTCGTCGATCAGGTCGAGGATCTCGCCCTTCTTCTCCAGCGGGTACGCGCGGTCGTAGAAGGCGCGCACCGCGAAGAGCTCCTTCTGCTCGCCGCGGAACATGTAGTAGACGCGGAAACCCTCCCAGGGGGCGGTGAGGTCGCCCTCCTCGTCCACGACGTGCTTGAGCTGCATCTGGTCCAGCAACTGGGTGACCAGGCCCTGGTCCGGGACGATGATCGGCGGCGGGCCGGCCGGCCGCCCGCCCTGGCCGCCGGGCTGGCCGCCGGGCTGGCCGCCTCCGGGTACGCCGAAGGACGGGATGGACGACGGGTCGATGCTCATGGGGTCCTCTTCCTCAGTGCACGTGGTGGCCGGCAATGAGAGGCCGCCCTTTGCTCCTCCCATCCTGCCTCATTCGGGGTCTCGCTCACAGGGGCACCCGGGGGCGCGTCGATCTTCATTTCGGCGCGTGTCGGGCACCGGTCACGCAGGGTGCCCGGCGGTCGGCGGCGGGGCGGCGCGCCGGGCGCGCGCGTGAGCCAAGTCACGCGCCCGGCGCCCGGGTTCGCCTGCCGTGCCGGCCGGATGCGGTTAGCGTGCGACGGAACTCGCCTGTGGCAACGGCCCTGTGAGGTGGGCGAGTTGAGGTGATTTGAGCTGATGGGGGGAAGCGGGGATGGAGCGTGCGGTGACCGGGGAGGGCGCCTCGCTGGGGACGCTGCTGCGGAGCATCCGGTTGGAGCGGGGGATGACGCAGGAGCAGTTGGGGGAGGCGTCGGGGCTGAGCGTGCGGTCGATCCGCGACCTGGAGCGGGGGGTGTCCTGTCCGCGGGTCTCCACGCTGCGGCTGCTCACCCAGACGTGGAACCTGCCGGAGTCGCGGGGCGCCGAGCTGTACCGGCTGGCGCGCACCTGGCGGGACCGCGCGCGGCGCCAGCGGCGAGGCGTGGCCGAGGAGCGGCGGTAGCGGCACGGGCCGCTCCCCGCGCCTGAGCACGGCGAGCGGCCCGAACCGGCCCGTCGGGCTTACTTCTCCAGCGGGCCCCGACCGCGGACGGTGAGCCGGTCACCCTCCTCGTCCCGCTCGACCAGGACGGTGTCCCCGTCGTGCACCTGGCCGGACAGGATCGCCCGGGCCAGCTGGTCGCCGATCGCGGACTGCACCAGCCGGCGCAGCGGGCGGGCGCCGTACGCCGGGTCGTACCCGGTGAGCGCCAGCCAGTCGCGGGCGGCCTCGGAGACGTCCAGGGTGAGCCGCCGCTCGCGCAGCCGCTCGCCGAGGCGCGCCACCTGGAGGTCGACGATCCTGCTGAGCTCGTCGGTGCCCAGCGGGTCGAAGACCACGATGTCGTCCAGCCGGTTGAGGAACTCCGGCTTGAACGCGGCCCGGACGGAGTCCAGCACCAGGGCCTTCTTCTTGTCCACGGGGGTGGCCGGGTCGACCAAGTACTGCGAGCCCAGGTTGGAGGTGAGGATCAGGATCGCGTTGCGGAAGTCCACCGTGCGGCCCTGGCCGTCGGTGAGTCGGCCGTCGTCCAGCACCTGGAGCAGGACGTCGAAGACCTCCGGGTGGGCCTTCTCCACCTCGTCCAGCAGCACCACGCTGTACGGGCGGCGGCGGACCGCCTCGGTGAGCTGGCCGCCCTCCTCGTAGCCGACGTACCCGGGCGGGGCGCCGACCAGGCGGGAGACCGAGTGCTTCTCGCCGTACTCGCTCATGTCGATGCGGACCATCGCCCGCTCGTCGTCGAACAGGAAGTCGGCCAGGGCCTTGGCGAGCTCGGTCTTGCCGACGCCGGTCGGGCCGAGGAACAGGAAGGAACCGGTCGGGCGGTCCGGGTCGGCGATGCCCGAGCGGGTGCGGCGCACCGCGTCCGAGACCGCCTGCACGGCCTCCGCCTGGCCGATCAGGCGCCGGCCCAACTCCTCCTCCATGCGCAGGAGTTTGGCGCTCTCGCCCTCCATCAGGCGGCCGGCCGGGATGCCCGTCCAGGAGGCGACCACATCGGCCACGTCGTCCGGGCCGACCTCCTCCTTGACCATCGAGGCCGAGGCGGGCCCGGTCTCGTCGTTCGCAGTCGCGGCGCGCTCCTGGGCGTCGGTGAGCTCCTTCTCGGCGGCCGGGATCTCGGCGTACATCAGCTTGGACGCCCGCTCGAAGTCCCCGTCGCGCTGGGCCCGTTCGAGCGCACCGTGCAGGTCGTCCAGCCGCTCCTTGAGCTCGCCGACCCGGTTGAGGCTCTTCTTCTCCTGCTCCCAGCGCGCCGTCAGTACGCTCAACTGCTCGTTCTTGTCGGCGAGATCGCGCCGCAGCCGGGCCAGCCGGTCGACCGAGGCCGGGTCCGACTCCTTCTCCAGGGCCAGCTCCTCCATCCGCAACCGGTCGACGGCGCGCTGGAGTTCGTCGATCTCGACCGGGGAGGAGTCGATCTCCATCCGCAGCCGCGAGGCCGCCTCGTCGACCAGGTCGATCGCCTTGTCGGGCAGGAAGCGGGAGGTGATGTAGCGGTTGGACAGGGTGGCGGCGGCGACCAGCGCGGCGTCCGAGATCTGCACCTTGTGGTGCGCCTCGTACCGGCCCTTGAGGCCGCGCAGGATGGCGATCGAGTCCTCCACGCTGGGCTCGCCGACCATCACCTGCTGGAATCGGCGCTCCAGGGCCGGGTCCTTCTCGATCCGCTCGCGGTACTCGTCCAGCGTGGTGGCGCCGACCATCCGCAGCTCGCCGCGGGCCAGCATCGGCTTGAGCATGTTGCCCGCGTCCATCGCGGAGTCGCCGCCGGCGCCCGCGCCGACCATGGTGTGCAGTTCGTCGATGAAGGTGACGACCTGGCCGTCGGAGGCCTTGATGTCGTTCAGGACGGCCTTCAGCCGCTCCTCGAACTCGCCGCGGAACTTGGCGCCGGCCACCATCGCGCTGAGGTCCAGCGCGACCAGCCGCTTGCCGCGCAGCGACTCCGGTACGTCGCCGGCCACGATGCGCTGGGCCAGGCCCTCGACCACGGCGGTCTTGCCGACGCCGGGCTCGCCGATCAGCACCGGGTTGTTCTTGGTCCGGCGGGAGAGCACCTGGACCACCCGGCGGATCTCGTGGTCACGGCCGATCACCGGGTCGAGCTTGCCGTCCCGGGCGGCCTGGGTGAGGTCGGTGCCGTACTTCTCCAGCGCCTTGTAGGTGCCCTCCGGGTCCGGCGAGGTGACCCGGCCGCTGCCCCGGACGTCCTTGAAGGCGGCGAGCAGCGCCTTGGGCGTCGCGCCCTGCTGCACCAGCAGCTCGGCCACCGGCCCGCCCTCGGCCGCCAGGCCGACCATCAGGTGCTCGGTGGAGACGTACTGGTCGTCCAGGTCGTCCGCGCGCTTGCCGGCCTCGGTCAGCACGGCGAGGGTGTCCCGGGCGAGCTGCGGGGCGGCGACCGTCGAGCCCATCGCGCTGGGCAGCGCGGTCAGCTGGCGGCGTGCCTCGGCGTCGACCCGGGCGGCGTTCGCCCCGACCGCCTCCAGTAGGGGCCGGGCGATGCCCTCGGGCTGCTCCAGCAGGGCGATCAGGATGTGCACCGGCCTGACGTCCGGGTTGCCGGCCGTGCCCGCCTGCCGGATCGCGGCGGACAGGGCGTCCTGCGTCTTGGTGGTGAACTTGCTCGCGTCCACTGCTGGGGGATCCTCCCTCGTCGTCCTTCACTGCTGCTACGTACAGCATGCACTAACTTGAGCCTATTCCGCTCAACTTTAGGTCGCTGAACTTCTTCTCTTCGCGGTCGGGTTCCTCCTCGGGGTCTGGTTCCTCCTCGGGGTCTGGCCGACCGCCTGCCGGGTCAGCCCCAGCAGTTCCCGGGCCGGCCCGCCCGGCCGCTGCCCGGCCGGCCACACCGCGCGCAGCGGCCGCCGCAGGTCCAGCTCCTCCGCCAGCGGCACCTCGACGAGCCGCCGGGTGGCCAGCTCCTCCACCACCGCCAGCTCGCTCAGGCAGACCGGCCCCGCCCCGGTCATCGCCGCCGCCTTCAGCGCGGTGGAGGAGGCCAGCTCCAGCCGGGGCTGCGCGGCGCCCCCGTACGGCGCCAGCGCCATCTCCAGCACCTCCCGGGTGCCCGAGCCGGGCTCGCGCAGCACCAGCGGGGTGCCCGCCAGCTCGGTCGCGGTCAGCGGGGTGCGGCGGCGCGCCCAGGGGTGGCCGGGCGCCACCACGACCACCAGCCGGTCCGCCGCCACTACCGCGCCGGCGAGCCCGGGCGGGGTGGACGGGCCCTCGACGAAGCCCAGGTCGGCATCCCCGGCCAGCACGTGCCCGGCCACCTCCGCGGAGTTCGCCGTCCGCAGTGTCACCGCCGTCCCCGGACTGGCCTCGGCCAGTCCCAGCAGCCAGCCCGGCATCAGGTACTCGGCGACGGTCAGGCTGGCCACCACCCGCAGCTTGGCGTCCCGCCGCTCGCGCAGCGCGTCGATCCCGGCGTCCAGCGCCTGCGCCGCCTCCACCACCTGCCGGGCCCACTCGACCACCAGCCGGCCGGCCTCGGTCGGCCGGCTGCCCCGGGGCGAGCGCTCCAGCAGCGGGACGCCGATCTGCCGCTCCATGCCCTTGATCCGGGCGCTGGCGGTCGGCTGGCTGACGCCCAGCTCGGCCGCCGCCCGGCCGACGCTGCCCAGCCGGGCCACCGCGAGCAGCAGTTCCAGGGCGCCCAGTTCGGGGACGTGCGGGGAGAGGGCCATAGGTTCAGGCTATGTCCTCATAGAGCCCGTGGCGCTACCGGCGGTCGGGCCGCCGGGCCAGGGTGGAACCATGTCCACCTTGGCCGATGTCCGTCCGCTCACCCGCCCCGCCTCCCGTTCCCGGCTCTCCCGGATCTCCCGGCTCTTCCGGTTCTCCCGGTTCGACCTCGCCCAGCTCGGCCCCAACTGGTACGCCGCCGTGATGGGCACCGCGATCATCGCCAACGGCGCCGCTGCCCTGTCCGTACCGGTGCCCGGGCTGATCGGCTTCGGCGAGGTGATGTGGGCATTCGGACTGGCCGCCCTGCTGGTGCTGGCCGCGGCCCGGCTGGTCCACCTCGCCCGGCACCGCGAGGCGGCCCGCGCCCAGCTGCTGGACAACCCGGCCACCGCCGTCTTCTACGGCTGCCCGCCGATGGCGCTGCTGGCGGTCGGACTCGGCACCCTGCTGCTCGGCTCCAGGGTCATCGGCACCGGCCCGGCGGTCGCCCTGGACGCCGTGCTGTGGGGCGTCGGCACCCTGTACGCGCTGGCCGTCGCCGGCGGCATCCCGTACCTGATGATCACCCGGCACCGGGTGTCCGCCCTGGAGGCCAACCCGACCTGGCTGCTGCCGGTGGTCGCCCCGCTGGTCGCCTCCGCCTGCGGCCCGGCCCTCGTCCCGCACCTGCCGGCCGGACTGCCGCAGCAGACCCTGCTGTACGGCTGCTGGGCGCTGTTCGGGGTCGGCCTGCTGGCCACCCTGGTGCTGCTGCCGGTGGTGTTCACCGGGCTGTTCCACAGCAAGCTGCCCGCCCTGGCGCTCACCCCCTCGCTGTTCCTGGTGCTCGGGCCGCTCGGCCAGTCCGTCACCGCGATCCACCAGCTCGCCGACGCCGCCCGCCCGGTGCTGCCCGCGCTGGCGCCCGTGATGCTGCCGCTCGCCGAGCTGTACGGCGTCGCGGTGATCGGTGTCGCGATGCTCTGGCTGGCCGTCGCACTCACCGCCAACCTGCGTGCCCGCCGGGCCGGGATGCCGTTCGCGATGACCTGGTGGGCCTACACCTTCCCGGTCGGCACCTGCGTCACCGGCGCCTCCGCGCTCGCCCGGCACACCGGCTTCGGCGGGTTCACCGCGCTGGCCGCCGGGCTCTACCTGCTGCTGGCCGTCGCCTGGGTGCTGGCGGCCGGGGGCACCGCCGCCGGGCTGACGCGCGGTCGCCTGCTGGCGCGCTGACCGGGCCGGGGGCTCCGGTCGGGAGGGCGTCCCCCGACCGGAGCCCCCGGCTCAGAAGTCCTCCAGCTCAGGAGCGCGCCGCCGTTGCAGGAACGCGCACCTGCGGGATGACCGTGGACAGCCAACGGCCTGCGCCGGCGCCTGCCGCCCGCACCCCCCCGCTGGCCTCGGTCTTTACCGGAATCCCGCCCGCCGCCCGGGGGGCCGGACCCGTGCCGGGATGCAGGTAACTGCAATTGCGTGAACCTGAACTCCGACGGCACTTGTCCGCGGAGCGTCACGCTGTGAGGCTAGAGGCACGCCAAGTCGTCCGGGCAACCGCAGCCCGATGGTGGCGACTTGCTCTTCAGTACTGACCACGGGTGCACGTCCCGCACCTGTGGAACGGGGGGGAAGAGCGCCGGCCGGGGTCCATGTGTGGTGATGGACTCCGGATCCGGATCCGTCGAGGCGTTGCTGCTCCGCCTCGACGGAAGCGCCTTGGCATTGGCGTGCTGATGGCGGCCCCCGGGCACCCGGTGTGCGACGGCACCCGGGCCCGGGGGCCCGCCGTCCGACCGGTACCGTGAGCACGCCCGGCAACCGGTACCGCACACCCCACGGCTCGCGCGTACGGGCGGGGGCAACACCAGGGGAGACGCGTCCGGCAGGGAGAGTGCGACGTGACGGCGGAACCGGCGGTCACGCCGCACCACGCGGTACCCGTGGGCGAGGAGCCCGACGAGGCGGCCCGACAGCTGTACCTGGCGATCATCGCCGAGGGCGGTCGCATCCCCTGCGCCGACACCGGCGACATCGACCGCAACGCGCTCCGGCAGCTCCTCGACGTCGGCCTGGTGATGGCCAACCGGATGGACCGCTGCTACACCGCCGTCAGCCCCCGCTCGGTCAGCGACCGCGTCGGCGCCGAACTGCGCAGCGAGGCGACCCGCCTGCTGGTCCGCGCGGAGAACCTCCCGGGCGCCCTGGACACCCTCACCCGCGCCTACGAC
Organism: Kitasatospora sp. NPDC018058; assembly: GCF_044327205.1. Taxonomy (NCBI): domain Bacteria; kingdom Bacillati; phylum Actinomycetota; class Actinomycetes; order Kitasatosporales; family Streptomycetaceae; genus Kitasatospora; species Kitasatospora sp. NPDC018058. The sequence continues at coordinate 325,964 of NZ_JBIRFA010000002.1, forward strand.
GCGATGCCCCGCCCCTCAGGCCGCTCCGGCGGCGCGGTCTACGTCGAGGGCCACGTCCACATCCGCCAGCGGATCTCCCAGCTGGTCTCCGACTGCCGCTCCGAGGTGCTCACCGCCCAGCCCGGCCACCGGCCCGCCGACACCCTGCAGGTCGCCCTCGCCCAGGACGTCCAACTCCTCCAGCGCGGCTGCTCGCTGCGCACCATCTACCAGCCGGTCGCACTCGCCGACCCGCCCGCGCTCGCCTACGCCGAGGAGGTCACCCGGCACGGCTCGCAGATCCGGGTCCTCGACGAGTCCTTCCAGCGGCTGATCGTCTTCGACCGCAGCGTCGCCGTCATCGCCGCCAACGACGACAACAGCACCGCCGCCTTCATCAGCGACCCGGCCGCCCTCACCTTCCTGATCGGCGCCTTCGAACGCGACTGGGCCCGCGCCGACACCACCGAGGCCGCCGCCTGCCTCGGCCAGGGCCCGACCCGCACCATCCCCGACCGGGTCGGCCGGCTCCTCGCCCGCGGCCTCACCCAACGCGCCGTCGCCACCCGACTGGGCCTCAGCGAACGCACCGTCGCCGCCCACATCTCCCGGCTCCGCGACCGCTACGGCGCCCAGACGCTCTTCCAGCTCGGGTGGCTGATGAGAGGCTCCCGCGATGACTGACGAGCCCGGACCGGCCGAGCGCGCCCTCTACCTGGCCGCCGTCCGCGGCGGCGGGCGCCTGCGGCCGGAGGAGCTCGCCGCCGCAGACCGCCCCACCGTCGCCGCCCTCGTCGCCCGCGGCCTCCTCACCCCCACCGCCACCGGCTACACCGCCACCAACCCGCGCGCCCTCGGCGACCGCCTCGGCGTCGAACTCCGCACCCGCGCCACCCGCCTGCTCCTCCACGCCGAGCGCCTCCCGAACATCCTCGGACCGCTCACCCACGCCTACGAGGCGGTCCGCCGACCGGACGGCCCGTTCGGCCCGGGCGGCCCGGGCGGCTTCGGGCCGGAGACCGTCGAGTTCGACACCACCATCGACATCCGCCAACGCATCTCCGAGCTCGTCTCCGAGTGCAAGGAGGAGATCCTCGCCGCCCAGCCCGGCCCGCGGCCCCTCGACGGTCTCCAGATGGCGCTCGCCCAGGACCTCTCCCTGCTCCGCCGCGGCTGCTCGATGCGCACCCTCTACCAGCCCGTCACCCTCACCGACCGCGCCGTGCTCCGCCAGATCGCCCTGCGCACCCGACAGGGTGCCCGGGTCCGGGTGCTCGCCGAACCCTACGAACGGGTGCTGGTCTTCGACCGCTCAGTGGCCGTCATCCCCGCCGCAGAGGACCGCAGCCGCGCCGCGTTCCTCACCGACCCCACCACCGTCGCCTACCTGGTCGCCCACTTCGAACGCGACTGGGCCCGCGCCACCCCCGCCGACCGCCACCTCGACTCCCCGCACCCCACCACCGTCCGCATCGGCCGGCTTCTCGCCCGCGGCCTCACCCAACGCGCCGTCGCCACCCGACTGGGCGTCAGCGAACGCACCGTCGCCGCCCACATCTCCCGGCTCCGCGACCGCTACGGCGCCCAGACCCTCTTCCACCTCGGCTGGCACCTCCGGGGGCAGCGCCATGACTGACCCCGCCGCTCCCCCCGCCACGCGTCCGACCCGGCCGGCAGAAGCGGGAGAACAGCCATGACCGACCACAGCCTGACCCTCCCCGACGAAGCCGCCCGCGAGCTCTACCGCGCGATCCTCCGCGAGGGCGGCCGCATCCGCGTCAGCGACATTCGCCCCGAGGACGAGCCTACGGTCAAACAGCTCGCCGACCTCGGGCTGCTTTTCCTGCACATCGCCGACGGCGTCTACACCGCCGTGAACCCCAGGGCCGTCGGTGAACGGATCGGCGCCGAACCCAGGGAGAAAGGCGCCCGCCTGATCGGGCGGCCCTCGCCGGCGGCAGCGCGGAGACGGCGGTTCAGGTCCAGATCGGTCGCATGCTCACGCAAGGTCTCGCACAGCGAGCGATCGCCACCCGGCTGGGCCTGAGCGAGCGCACGGTGGCCGGTCACATCGCCCGGCTGCGCGAGCGGTACGACGCCGAGACGCTCTTCCAGCTCGGCTGGCAGATGAGGGGAACCCGTGATGCCTGAGCCGGTACTCGACCTGCCCGGGCCGCTGCTCGCCGCGCGGTCCGGACGGAGACCGTCCGGACCGCGCGGCGAGCGATCGGCAGCAAGAGCCCGGAGGGGGAGTCCGGGGGGTGCGCTCTGCTCAGCCGGTGGCGGCGCCGGTCGGCCAGTAGCCGGGGACGGAGGACTGCTGTCGGGGGACGTTGAACTGCTCGCCGGGCGCGGTCCAGAAGCCCTCGCGGAGGGAGAGCGCCATGCCGGCCCAGTCCAGGGCGGTCTCCACCGTGTGGTTGAGGGCCTCCTGGGACCAGGTGTCGTCGAAGACCAGCGGCAGGACGGGGGCGACCTGCTCGATGGTGGCGATCAGCGGGTTGTGGGTGATGGCCTCGTCGACGAGCAGGACGATCGGCTTCCGCAGGGCCGACGCCCAGCCCAGCTCCAGGCTCACTCCGGCCGAGAGCGGGGCACCGACGTAGGCGAAGACCAGGTCCGCGGACTGCAGTGCGCGGAAGTCGGACGGCACCCGGGGCTCGGGGGCGCGGCCGGCGACGGTCCAGGCGTCGCTGTGGTGCGCGCTGTACACGGCGGCACCGCTGCGGAGCAGGGTGGTGCGGAGCGTCGTCAGCCGCGTCCGGCTGGCGAGGGTCACCACACTGTCCGCCGGGCCGGTCAGTCGCATCAGCGGTGCGGCCAGAAACACGCGCGCACGCCGGCCCTCAGGGGCCTGGCTGTCGTGGTGACGCAGGTAGGGCTCGGTCATGTCGACTCCGGGGGAAGGCCGACCGGGTGGAGGAGGCGGTGCCGGTAGGCGTGTTTGGTTGCTGCTTCAAGGAATCCGACGGTTAAGCAGGACCGAAATTTGACGGTACAGCGGCAAGTCTTCCGGCTGCATGGGACCATCGGGAGCGAACTGATCGTCTATCAGTGGCGATGGCTTCGTCCAGCGTTCCGCCGTGGCATCTGGATGCCTGGCAGAGAGATGACGCTCCAGCTGTTGGGCGACAGGTGACACTGGAACGAGGTATACGGCATCATGTGAACGCTCGTGCTATAGGTCCAGCTTGCGGACTTCAGAGGAAGAGGGTAGGTCCATGTCCCGTATGAGCCGACTTGTCCGTAAGGCTGTGCTGTCCGCAGTGGTGGGCGTTTCTCTCGTGGCCGTTGCCGCTGCGGCTGGGGGTTATGGGCCGACTGGGACCGCGCATGACCGTGCAACCGTTGTTGTCGGGGCTCAGGCCGTGGCTGACGACCTTCACTGGTAAGGCGCGGTCGGCGGCCGGAATACCCGACCGGCGGGTGGATGGAGCGTCGGGCCTTCCGTGTGTGCCGAGCGGGTTGGCCGCCATGGGCGCATCGTCTTGCCGGTCGTCCTGGCCCCGTCGATGCCCGTAATGCCGACGATGCCGATGGGCGTCATTCACCCACCCCCGGTCACCATTGTCTCCTGGTCGCCGACGTGTCCCGGGCCGTGGTGTCAGCGCCCTCCGCGGTCTGTCCCTGACGCGTGTCCGAGGACGTAGCCGAGCTGGAAGAGCGAGTCGACGTTGTACTCCTCGCGCATCTCCGCGATATGCCTGGCCAGGGTGCGCTCGCTTATTCCAAGCCGCCGCGCGATGACGCGGTGATTCGTTCCCGACAGCAGCAGGTCGACGATTGTCTGGCGGAGCTGCGAGACGACCTGCTGTGGAACGGTGCGGTCGCCCTCGAAATCCAGAGCTCTGCTCCAGTTTCGCTCGAAAACTTCTTGAGCGAGATAGCTGATAACCGCCGTGTCGTGGATGAAGGCGGCCAGATTATTTCCGGCGACCGGAATCACCGCGAGTCGCCGGTCGAAGATCAGCAGCCGGTTGTACGGCTCGTCCAGGGTTCGAAACTGCCACCCTTCCTTGGCGAGCGTGGCTACGTAGTCCCTGGTGGGTTGGTGATAGCGGGTGCTTGCGTTGTAGATCGTCCGCATAGACGCGCCGGTGCGGATGATGTCGAGATCCCGCTTCAGGAATGAAGTCAGCATTTCGGCGGGCCGCGGCCCGCCGGGCTGCATGGCGAGCGCCTCGGTAATGTCACTCGCGGCGGCCTGCTGCAGCCGCTGATTAATCAGAGCCCTGCCCTGGACGTACTCGATGGGTCCGCCGGTCTGATCGGGCGTGTGGAATGCCTCGGCCAGATCGGTCAATTCCGTTGGAATTGAAACCGCACGGGCCAAGAGGTCGAGGGCCTGGCGTTGCCAGGTCGAACTCAGGCTGACGGCAAGTTTTTCAGGGTCGGTGGCGAACAATGAACCGGGTTCTTCATTGTCCGATATCAGAAGCCCGAGTCCCAGCAACTCCTGGAGCGCCTCGCCCTCCTCCTGGGTGCAGGTGCTCGTGACGAGCCGGCCGTCTCCTGCCAGCGCTTTGAGGTACAGCGTGCGGGCGCCGGGAGACAGGATTGGCGATCGACCGTGGTTGTTCACCAGGTGCTCTCGATCACTCACTTTCGGCTCCTTGTCGTCGACCGGACAACTAGTCAACGCGACTGAAGTCCGCGGCCTCAGGGATCTTAATCGGAGACCGCGATCCGATGCTTAGTTCAAATGAGGACCGTCGAGGTGCCGGGTGGTTGCTCCGAAACCAGCACTCTCTCACTACACGCCAGCCGCCGGCACCCCCCGAACAGGAGGGAGCCGACGGCTGGCGAGGTGAGCAGTGCCCCGGGTCAGCGCTTGGGGCGCCAGACGACGAGGGCGCTGGACTGGGGGGTCGGGGGCTGGTATGGGACGAGGTCGCGGCGGTAGGAGGCGTGGACGGCGGCCTCGCGCTGCTGGAGGGCGGTGGCGGCGCCTTCGAGGGAGTCGACCAGCTCGGTGATGCGGGCCTGGAGGGCGGTGACCTGGTTCTCCAGCTCGATGATCCGCTTGATGCCGGCCAGGTTGATGCCCTCGTCCTGGGAGAGCCGCTGGACCTCCCGCAGCTGCTGGATGTCGCGGGCGGAGTAGCGGCGGCCGCGGCCGGCGGTGCGGTCGGGGCAGACCAGGCCGAGGCGGTCGTACTGGCGCAGGGTCTGCGGGTGCAGACCGGACAGCTCGGCGGCGACCGAGATGACGTACACCGGGGTTTCCTCGGTGAGCACGTACTGCGGCGGGGCCGAGGCGGTGCGACGGGTCGTGCGGCGGGGGCCGTCGCCCGGCAGGCCTTCGCCGATGCCGGGGCCGATCGGGCTGTCGGGGGTCATCGGGTTCGGGGACATCTGGTCGTCACGCTCCCTTCGCCGCCCGGAAGAGGGCGGCTCGCGGGTCGTCGGAGACGGTGGCCTCGCGGTACTGCTCCAGGGCGTTCAGCGCGTCGCCGGTGACGTGCTGAGGCACCACGACCTCGACGGTGACGAGGAGGTCGCCGCGGGTGCCGTCCTTGCGGGTGGCGCCCTTGCCGCGGGCGCGCATGGTCAGACCGTTGGCGCTGCCCGGGGGCAGCTTGAGCTTGACGGCGGGGCCGCCGAGGGTGGGCACCTCGATGGTGGCGCCGAGGGCCGCCTCGGGGAAGGTGACCGGGACGGTGACGGTCAGGTTGTCGCCCTTGCGCCCGAAGACCGGGTGCGGGTCGACGTGCACGGTGACGTAGAGGTCGCCGGGCTGGCCGCCGCGCTCGCCCTGGGCGCCCTTGCCCTTGAGCCGGATCCGCTGGTCGGCCTGGACGCCGGCCGGGATGCGGACCTGCATGGTGCGGGCGGAGCTGGCCCGGCCGCTGCCGTGGCAGTCGGTGCAGGGGTCGTCGACGATCATGCCCCGGCCGCGGCAGTCCTTGCACGGCTCGGAGAGCGCGAAGGCGCCCTGGCCGCGGCTGACGGTGCCGGCGCCGACGCAGGTCGGGCAGACCCGCGGGGTGGTGCCGGACTTGGCGCCGGTGCCGTTGCAGACGCGGCAGGGGGCCTGGCTGGTCATCCGCAGCGGGACGGTCGCGCCGTCGACCGCCTCCTCGAAGGAGAGCGTCACCTCGGTCTCGACGTCGGCGCCGCGCCGTGGCTGGGCCTGCCGGGTGCCGGTGCGGTTGAACAGGCCGCCGAAGACGTCGCCGAGGCCGCCACCGCCGCCGCCCTGGTTGCCGCTGAAGAGGTCGCCGAAGTCGAAGCTGTAGCTGCCGGTGCCGGGGCCGCCGGTGCGGAAGCCGCCGTTGGCGAAGAGGGTGCGGGCCTCGTCGTACTCCTTGCGGCGCTTCTCGTCGGAGAGGACGTCGTACGCCTCGGAGATGTCCTTGAAGCGCTCCTCGGCCTTGGCGTCGCCCTTGTTCGCGTCCGGGTGGAACTCGCGCGCCAGCTTGCGGTAGGTCTTCTTGATCTCGGTGGCGGTGGCGTCCTTGGGCACGCCGAGGACCTTGTAGTAGTCCTTCTCGACAAAGTCCTTGCCGCTCATGGCCTCCGCCACCTCCCGATGTCCATCGTCACTGCGCTGTCAACAGCGGGGCCCGCAGAGCCCACTGCTGACAGCGCGCTGCGGAGCCGGCCGCCGTACTGGCCGGCGTACGACTCCGCAGCGCACTGGTTGTCAGCTGTCACAGGTTGTCAGCTGTCCGAGCCACCGTCGGACTTGTCCGCGTCGGCGGACTTCGCGTCGGCGTCCGGGGCGGACGCCGTCTGGGTTCCCGGCTGGGGCTCCGCCACGGCGACCATCGCCGGGCGGATGATCCGCTCGCCGATGCGGTAGCCGGGCTGGAGGATCTGCACGCAGGTGTCCTCGGTGACGTCCGAGGAGTAGCTGTGCATCAGCGCCTCGTGCTGGGTCGGGTCGAAGGGCTCGCCCTCCTTGCCGAACTGCTGCAGGCCCAGCTTGGCGACGACCGTCTCCAGGGACTCGGCGACGGACTTGAAGCCGCCCGTCACCTCGCCGTGCTCGCGGGCACGGCCGATGTCGTCCAGGACCGGGATCAGGGACTCCAGGATGTTGGAGACCGCGATCTCGCGGACGGTCAGCCGGTCGCGCTCGACCCGCTTGCGGTAGTTCTGGTACTCGGCCTGCAGGCGCTGCAGGTCCGCAGTGCGCTCGGCCAGCTCGCGCTTGGCCGTGGCGAGCTCCTCGGAGCCCTCGCCGGCACCGGCCGCCGCGGCTTCCTCGGCAGCCTTGATCACGGCCTCCTCGGCGGCGGAGTCGTCGCCGGGCTTGCCGCCCTGCGGCTTGTCCGTCATGCCGACGCACCGCCCTTGGGCTTCTCGTCGTCCACGATCTCGGCGTCGACGACGTCGTCTTCCTTGGCCTGGGCGGACTCGCCGGCCGCGGCGGCACCGGCGGCGTCGGCGTTGGCGTACAGCGCCTGGCCGAGCTTCTGGGCGGTGGTGGAGACCTTCTCCGAGGCCTCGCGGATCTTCGCGATGTCCTCGCCCTTCAGGGCCTCCTTGAGTTCGCCGATGGCGGTCTCGACCTCGGTCTTGACATCGGCCGGCAGCTTGTCGGCGTTGTCGGCGATGAACTTCTCGGTCGAGTAGACGAGCTGCTCGGCGGAGTTGCGGGTCTCGACGGCCTCGCGGCGCTTGTGGTCGTCCTCGGCGTACTGCTCGGCCTCGCGGCGCATGCGGTCGACCTCGTCCTTCGGCAGCGAGGAGCCGCCGGTGACGGTCATCTTCTGCTCCTTGCCGGTGCCGAGGTCCTTGGCGGCGACGTGCATGATGCCGTTGGCGTCGATGTCGAAGGTGACCTCGATCTGCGGCAGGCCGCGCGGCGCCGGCGGCAGGCCGGTCAGCTCGAACATGCCGAGCTTCTTGTTGTACGCGGCGATCTCGCGCTCGCCCTGGTAGACCTGGATCTGCACGGACGGCTGGTTGTCCTCGGCCGTGGTGAAGATCTCGGAGCGCTTGGTCGGGATCGTGGTGTTGCGCTCGATCAGCTTGGTCATGATGCCGCCCTTGGTCTCGATGCCGAGGGACAGCGGGGTGACGTCCAGCAGCAGGACGTCCTTGACCTCACCCTTGAGGACACCGGCCTGGAGCGAGGCGCCGATGGCGACGACCTCGTCCGGGTTGACGCCCTTGTTGGCGTCCTTGCCGCCGGTCAGCTCGCGGACCAGCTCGGCGACGGCCGGCATGCGGGTCGAGCCACCGACCAGGACGACGTGGTCGATCTCGGAGAGCGAGATGCCGGCGTCCTTGATCACGTTGTGGAACGGGATCTTGCAGCGCTCCAGCAGGTCGGCGGTCAGCTGCTGGAACTGGGCGCGGGTGAGCTTCTCGTCCAGGTGCAGCGGGCCCTCGGCGGAGGCCGTGATGTAGGGCAGGTTGATCGAGGTCTCGGAGGACGAGGACAGCTCGATCTTGGCCTTCTCTGCGGCCTCGCGCAGACGCTGCAGGGCCATCTTGTCCTTGGACAGGTCGACGCCGTGGCCGCTCTGGAAGGTCTTGACCAGGTGGTCGACGACCTTCTGGTCCCAGTCGTCACCACCGAGGTGGTTGTCACCGTTGGTGGCCTTCACCTCGACGACCCCGTCGCCGATCTCCAGCAGGGAGACGTCGAAGGTGCCGCCGCCGAGGTCGAAGACCAGGATGGTCTGGTCGTCCTTGTCCAGGCCGTACGCGAGGGCGGCCGCGGTCGGCTCGTTGACGATGCGCAGGACGTTCAGGCCCGCGATCTCACCGGCCTCCTTGGTGGCCTGGCGCTCGGAGTCCGAGAAGTACGCCGGGACGGTGATGACGGCGTCGGTGACGGTCTCGCCCAGGTACGCCTCGGCGTCCCGCTTCAGCTTCTGCAGGATGAAGGCGCTGATCTGCTGCGGGTTGAAGTCCTTGCCGTCCAGGTTGACCTTCCACCCGGTGCCCATGTGGCGCTTGACCGAGCGGATGGTGCGGTCGACGTTGGTGACCGCCTGGCGCTTGGCCACCTCGCCGACCAGGACCTCGCCGTTCTTTGCGAAGGCGACGACGGACGGCGTGGTCCGGGCGCCCTCGGCGTTCGTGATGACGGTGGGCTCGCCACCCTCGAGAACGCTGACGACCGAGTTCGTCGTGCCGAGGTCGATGCCGACCGCGCGTGCCATCGTAGATACCTCCACGGAAGAGTTGAGCTTTACGGGCTCAAGCATGCATGAGGCCCACGAACGAGTCAACAGCCTTGAGCTGTCCTGGCTCAACTTTGCTGCGGCGGCGATTCCCCTCTTCCGTTTTGCTTGGAATGGATGAGTATGGCCTTACGTGACTGCCGCCATACCTTGAGCACCTTCTGAATCGGCGCTAACGGACGGTAAGGTCCGGCCGGTGGGTGGTTAAGTTACCCGCGAGTACAATCGACCGACGTATACCTTCACCGCCCTGGAGTACGGAGAAGCCGGATGCAGCTAGCAGCGATCGTCATCTCACTGGGCACGACCGTGGTCGGCGTGGCGCTGTTCGCTCGTGCCATCGCGCAGATCTACCGGTTCGTCCGGCTCGGCCAGCCCGTACCGAAGGGCGCGCGGATCAACGACCCGGTGGCCCGCACGGTGACCCTGATCCGTGAGTTCCTCGGGCACACCCGGATGAACAAGTGGGGCGTCGTCGGCATCGCCCACTGGGCTGTCGCGGTCGGCTTCTACGCGCTGATCCTCACCCTGGTCGGCGCGTTCGGCCAGCTCTTCGACCCCGACTTCGAGGTCCCGGTCGTCGGTGACTGGACGCCGTACCTGGTGTTCCAGGAAATCCTCGGCTTCGTCACCTTCCTCGGCATCGCGGTGCTGATCGTGATCCGCCAGCTGAGCCTGCCGAACAAGGCGGGCCGCAAGTCCCGCTTCGCGGGCTCCAACATGGGCTTCGCATACTTCATCGAAGCCGTCATCCTGATCATCGGCGCGGCGATCCTGACCCTGCGCGGCCTGGAGGGCGCGCAGCTGGGGGCCGACCACTACTCGGCCGCGTACGTGGTCTCGTACCCGCTGGTGAAGCTGTTCTCGGGCCTGAGCGTCGGCACCCTGCACAACCTGCTCTGGCTGGTCGCGACGATCAAGATCTCCGTCTCCTTCATCTGGATGATCACGGTCTCGCTGAACACCGACATGGGTGTGGCCTGGCACCGCTTCCTGGGCTTCCCGAACATCTGGTTCAAGCGCAACGCCGACGGCGCGGTCGCGCTGGGCGCGCTGCAGCCGATGACCTCCGGCGGCGAGCCGATCGACTTCGAGGACCCGGCCGACGACGCCGTCTTCGGCGTCTCCCAGGTCGAGCACTTCTCCTGGAAGGGCATCCTCGACTTCTCCACCTGCACCGAGTGCGGCCGCTGCCAGTCGCAGTGCCCGGCCTGGAACACCGGCAAGCCGCTCTCCCCGAAGCTGCTGATCATGAGCCTGCGGGACCACGCTTTCGGCAAGGCGCCGTACCTGCTGGCCGGCGGCGGCAAGGACATGGAGGGCACCGAGCAGGCCACCTCCGAGCAGCTCAAGGACGTCCCGGCGGCGGCGCTGGCCGAGGCCGAGCGCCCGCTGATCGGCACCGCCGAGGAGAACGGCGTCATCGACCCGGACGTGCTGTGGTCCTGCACCACCTGCGGCGCCTGCGTCGAGCAGTGCCCGGTGGACATCGAGCACATCGACCACATCGTCGACATGCGCCGCTACCAGGTGATGATCGAGAGCAACTTCCCGACCGAGGCCGGGACGATGCTCAAGAACCTGGAGAACAAGGGCAACCCGTGGGGCATGGCCACCAAGGCCCGCCTGGACTGGGTCAAGGAGCTCAAGAAGGAGACCGGCATCGAGGTGCCGGTGATCGGCGAGGACATCGACCCCGCCGAGGTCGAGTACCTCTACTGGGTCGGCTGCGCCGGTGCCCTGGAGGACCGCGCGAAGAAGACCACCAAGGCCTTCGCCGAGCTGCTGCACACCGCGGGCGTGAAGTTCGCGATCCTCGGCAAGGAGGAGACCTGCACCGGTGACTCCCCGCGCCGCCTGGGCAACGAGTTCCTGTTCCAGATGCTCGGCGCGCAGAACGTGGAGACGCTGAACGCCGCGCTGGAGGACGCCCCGACCAAGCGGATCGTGGCCACCTGCCCGCACTGCTTCAACACCATCGCCAACGAGTACCCGCAGCTCGGCGGACACTTCGAGGTGATCCACCACACCCAGCTGCTGCAGCACCTGATCGACGAGGGCAAGCTCGTCCCGGTCAACCCGGTCGAGGGCCTGATCACCTACCACGACCCCTGCTACCTGGGCCGCCACAACAAGGTCTACAGCCCGCCGCGCGAGATCATGGACAAGGTCCCCGGTCTGCGCCAGCAGGAGATGCACCGCCACAAGGAGCGCGGCTTCTGCTGCGGCGCCGGCGGCGCCCGGATGTGGATGGAAGAGCGCATCGGCAAGCGGATCAACACCGAGCGCGTGGACGAGGCGCTGTCGCTCAACCCGGACATCGTCTCCACCGCCTGCCCGTTCTGCCTGGTGATGCTCTCCGACTCGGTCAACGGCAAGAAGAACGAGGGCGCGGCCAAGGAGCACCTGAAGGTGGTCGACGTGGCCCAGCTGCTGCTCGACTCGGTGAAGGCGACCCCGCCGGCCGAGACCGAGGCGCCTGCGACGGTGGACGCGTAGCGACCCTGTTCGACAGTTCTGCTACAACTGCCCGGCCCGGTGGACGCGGTCAACGCGCCCGCCGGGTCGGGCTTTTGGCGCCCGGGCCGACGGCCGGGGATACGGCGGGCGGACGGAGGGTGACGTCGATCGCACGGCCTCCGGACGGGCATTCGGTCGGAAGGAAATACAGTAGGCGCCGGACCGGCCGCGCGGCCGGTCGACCCGTTCCGGACGGGGACAGAACACCGACGGAGGTACCGGCCCGCCGGGCCGGGCCGCAGAGACCACAAGGGGAACAGCGCAGACCATGACCGAGGCGATCATGCTCGTCGGTGGTAAGGGCACGCGACTGCGTCCGCTGACCACCCACACCCCCAAGCCGATGCTGCCCGTCGCGGGCGTCCCGTTCATCGCGCACCAGCTCGCCCGCGCGGCCGCCGCCGGGGTCACCCGCGTGGTGCTGGCCACCTCGTACCTGGCCGAGGTGTTCGAGGACCACTTCCAGGACGGGACCCCGTACGGCATCGAGCTGGTCTACCTGACCGAGCGCGAGCCGCTGGGCACCGGCGGGGCCATCCGCAATGCCGCCTCCGGGCTGACCTGCGGTCCGGACGAGCCGGTCCTGGTCTTCAACGGCGACATCCTCTCCGGGCTCGACATCGCCGCCCTGCGCGACGGCCACGTGGCCGCGGGGGCCGACGTCACCCTGCACCTCACCCGGGTCGAGGACCCGCGGGCCTTCGGCCTCGTCCCGACCGACGGGAACGGGCGGGTGCTGGAGTTCCTGGAGAAGCCGGAGACGCCGGAGCAGATCGTCACCGACCAGATCAACGCCGGCTGCTACGTCTTCACCCGGTCCGTCATCGACCGCATCCCGGCCGGCCGGGAGGTGTCCGTCGAGCGCGAGACCTTCCCCGAGCTGCTGGCCGACGGCGCCCTGCTGCGCGGCGTCGTCGACACCTCGTACTGGCTGGACCTCGGCACCCCGGCGGCGTTCGTCCGCGGCTCGGCCGACCTGGTGCTCGGCAAGGTCGACTCCCCGGCCGTCCCCGGCCCGACCGGAGACGCCCTGCTGCTGCCCGGTGCCACCGTCCACCCCGGCGCGGTGCTCAGCGGCGGCACCGTGGTCTCCGAGGACGCGGTGATCGAGGCCGGTGCGATCGTCGAGGGCAGCGTGATCCTGCCCGGCGCCGTGATCGGCCCGGACACCTTGGTCAAGGACTCGATCGTGGGCGCCTTCGCCACCGTCGGCGACCGCTCGGCGCTGGACGGCGCGGTGATCGGCGACGGCGCGATCGTGGAGTCCGACAATGAGCTGCCCAGCGGCATCCGGATCGCCTGCGGCACCCTGCTGCCGGTCGGCGCCGTGCGCACCACGGCCGGCCCGGGCGGCTGCCCGGCCGGCACCAGCGCGGCCGCCGCGGTGCACGGGCCGTCGGTCACCGCCCAGCGGTAGCGACATCCCGGGGGCTTTTCGGACCCGTTCGTCTCAGGCTCGCTGCAAACCGGCCCCGGCTCCGTCCGGGGCCGACGCGCGTTGGGCCGGACGGGTACCTTCGGAGCGTGGCTGGTAATCGATACGACAGCGGTCAGGGCGCCGACCGCCCGCACGGCGGATGGTCGCCCCCGCCGCCGCCGACGCCCGGGGGGTACGGGCCGCCGGACGGGCCGGAGTACTTCACGGCCCCGCACCCGACGGCGGCCGGCGGCCCCGGTGGTCCCGGCGGCCCCGGGAGCACGGCCGGCGACGGCTACGACCCGTACGCGGCGGACCGGCCGGGCAGCACCCGCGCCTTCCCGGTCGGCGACCCGTACGGGCAGCAGCCGCCGTACGGCCAGGAGCCCTACCAGGGCCAGGACCAGGGCTGGTACGGCCAGGGGCCGGGCCACGACGACGGCTACGGGCAGCGGCCGCCGTACGGCCACGACCAGCAGGCGCCGTACGGCCAGGAGCCGCAGCCCCCGTACGGCCAGGACAACGTCGCCGTCTACCGGGCCGGCGGCCAGTCCGCGCCGCACGTCTCCGGCCCCCGGCCGCAGTGGCGCGAGCTGGTCACCGGCATCTTCCGCAGCCCGACCGCGATCTTCGACCGCACCCGCGACCACCAGGTCTGGCTGCCCGCCCTCACCGTCTCGATGCTGTACGGCGCGCTCGCGGTGCTCGGCATCGGGCTGACCCACGACGACATCGTCAACTCGACCTTCTCCGTGGCGCTGACCGGCCTGCTCGCCGCCGCCGTCGGCTTCACCCTGGTCGGCGGGATCTTCGGTGCGGTCACCTACGCGCTGGCCCGCCAGCTCGGCGGCGACGGCCCGTGGAAGTCGACGGTCGGCCTGGCCGCGCTGATCGGCTGGCTGACCGACGCGCCCCGACTGCTGCTCGACCTGGTGCTGCCCTCCGGCAGCGCGGTGGTCCAGGCCGTCGGCTGGGCCACCTGGATGCTCTGCGCGTATCTGCTGACCACCATGGTCCGGCGGGTGCACGACCTGCCGTGGGGCAAGGCGGCGGCCGCCGCCGCGGTGCAGCTGGTCGCGCTGCTGGTGCTGATCAAGCTGCCGACCCTGGGCTGAGGGGCGGCAGGCAGAATGGTGGGCGGGTCCGGCCGGAAGGCCCGGGCCCGCCCACCCTCGTTCGTCCACCACCACCGGAGCCAGCCATGACCCTCCCCACCACCCACGTCAGCTTCCCGGCCGGGGCGGTGACCGGAGAGTCCCCGGTGCTCGCGGTGCACCCGCTCGCCGACGGCCGGTACGCCGTGGTGACCGGGGCGACCCCGTTCCACCCGCTCGACCACACCTGGCCCGACCAGCCGGCCGACCACGGCACCCTGACCGTCGACGGCACCGAGCTGGCCGTGGTGGACTGCCTCACCGGCGCGGTCGACCCGGACGGCGGCGCGCCGCTGGTCGGCGCCGAGATCCCGGTCAAGCGCGGGGACGAGGAGTGGTCCTGGCTGGTCCTGCACGTCCTGGACACCGATCCCGGGGACATCACGGGCCGCACCGCCGTCCTCGCCGTCGACGCCGAGCGCCGGGCCGCCCTGAGCGCCTCGCACAGCGGCTGCCACCTGCTCGCCCTCGCCCTGAACGCCGCGCTCGCCCCGCGCTGGCGCAAGGACCCGGGCCGCTCGGACGCCTTCGGAAACCCCGACTTCGACAGCCTGGCGATGGACAGCTCGGTGATGGACACCCAGGCCAGCACGGACACCTACCGGCTCGGCAAGTCGCTGAAGAAGAAGGGCTTCACGGTGGACGCCACCGAGGAGTTCCCCGCCCTCGCCGACGCCCTGCCCGCCCTCACCGAGACCGTCAACGCGCGGCTCGCGGCCTGGGTCGCCGCCGACGCCCCGGTCCGGATCGAGGTCCCCGGCCCCGAGCTCACCGCCCGCCGCCAGTGGCACTGCGAGCTGCCCGAGGGCGGCGCGCGGATCTTCTGCGGCGGCACCCACCTGCACCACCTCGGCGAGCTCGCCGAACTGCGCACCGAGCTGCGGCTGTCCGAGGACGGCACCGAACTGGTCGCGGTCACCAGCCCCGAGCGGGCCTGAGAAACGCCGCGGGCGGCCACCCCTCGTGGTGAGGGGCGGCCGCCCGCCGTGCGTGCACTCCGCCGGGATCAGACCTTGGTGCGGTGGAAGTTCAGGTACGAGCGGGACGGCGTCGGGCCGCGCTGGCCCTGGTAGCGCGAGCCGTAGCGCTCGGAGCCGTACGGGTGCTCCGACGGCGAGGACAGCCGGAACAGGCAGAGCTGCCCGATCTTCATGCCCGGGTACAGCTTGATCGGCAGCGTCGCGACGTTCGACAGCTCCAGGGTCACGTGGCCGCTGAAGCCGGGGTCGATGAAGCCGGCCGTGGAGTGGGTGAGCAGGCCCAGCCGGCCCAGGCTCGACTTGCCCTCCAGCCGGGAGGCCACGTCCTCGGGCAGCGTGATGACCTCGTACGTCGAGGCCAGCACGAACTCGCCCGGGTGCAGGATGAACGCCTCGTCGCCGTCCGGCTCGACCAGCCGGGTCAGGTCCGGCTGCTCCTCGGAGGGGTCGATGTGCGGGTACTTGTGGTTCTCGAACACGCGGAAGAAGCGGTCGAGGCGAACGTCGATACTCGACGGCTGGATCATCGCCGGGTCGTACGGGTCGATGACGACCCGGCCCAGGTCGATTTCGGTCCGGATGTCCTTGTCAGAGAGCAGCACGGTTCGAGGTTACGTGCCCGACGGGGCCCCGGACGAATCCGCCCGGGGCCCGCTACGTCCTTCCGACGGCCGTCAGGCCAGGAACTCCGCGGCCTCCATCCGCATCGCCCGCGCCAGTTGCGCCGTCGACAGCTCCCGCACGTCGGTCAGCACCGAGCTCCGGAGCCGTCCGCACTGCGGACAGCGGATCAACCGCCCGGGCCCGAGCCGCCCGGGACCGAGGTTCTGCATCGGGAACGTGGTGGTGCTGAACAGGTGCCCCTCGGCACAACGAACGACGGCGCGCTGCTCCATCGATCCCCTTCCCATCCCTAACCCAGTACTCACCCGTACTCATCGCGCCCCGGCGGCCAGGCCCCGGGACAGCGTCACATTAGGGGATGTTCCGGACATTCCACACCATGGCTCGCCGCCCCGAACCCCTGCCCACCGGAGCACTCACACGCGGCCCAAACAGTACGCCCCCCGCCCACCCCGACCCGGCCCCGCCACGCCCTCGGACCGACCGTGCGACCACAGTCACGGATGGGGTACAGTGACACTGGATCGAGCGGTCTCTGACTGCTCATCAGGCGGGCGTAGTTTAATGGTAGAACATGAGCTTCCCAAGCTTAGAGCGCGAGTTCGATTCTCGTCGCCCGCTCAGAGGTAAAGCCCCAGGTCAACAGCCTGGGGCTTTACTGTTGTCTGGACCAATACGGGGTCGTCGTGCCAGATTCGTGCCAGATGGTCGCCGGCGGAGCGTTAGCGTTGGGCGATTTTGGTCGCCGAAGGTGCCTAGGGGGTAGGGCGGGCGCCACGTGTCTCGAATGGTGAGATCGACTTTTTGTGATCCCTGTCACCATATTGGCGCCCTGGGTGGATGATCCAGGCGGCGGGTGGCCGATCGTCGAGCGCGGTCACAAGACCGAGCCGTTTGTGGGCGCCCAACAAGTCGGGCTGGCGGCGAGCAGGGCGGGTCGGGCATGCCAAGTCTTCAGCGAGACGGTGTGCAGCACGGAGGGGGAACGGGGGCCCGCTCCTTCAGGGATCGCATCGAGGGGTTGTCTGGCCGGAGTCGGATTAATCCAGTGAGCTGACGCTTTGTCGGTCAGTCTATCTATGCTGCCGTTCCGTATACGCCGACCGCCCCGGCGAACCAAGAGGAACGACTGGAGCCCCGATGGGTCAGATAGCAGCCGGACACACCTGCGCGATCAAAACCGCCTCAGGGGGTCTGATATCGGCCGACTGGTGCATTGAGCACTTCGCCCCGGTCCTTGTCGGGCTGCCGGACCTTGCCGAGGCCGACCCCGCCCGACCCGAACTGCTCATCCACGAGGAGACCGTCAGGTCGAAGCACGTCCAGATCTACTACACGCCGTTTGATCGGAGCATCGATCCGGGGGCGAAGGTGATCCTGGTCGGCGTCACACCAGGGCGCCAGCAGTTCCGGCTCGCGGTACAGGCGGCCCGGGCCGCGCTGGTTGAGGGCTGCTCCCCAGAGGAAGCGGTCCGGCGGGCGGATGAGACGGCGAGTTTTGCCGGGCCGATGCGCAAGAACGCCGTGACGATGTTGGATGCCATCGGCCTGGCCGACGCCCTCGGGATCACCACCACGTCCACCCTGTTCGACGAGCACGCGGGGCTCTGCGCCACCACCTCGGCGGTCTGCCACGCGATGTTCGTCGACGGAGAGACGAAGAGCGGCGACGAGATCGCCAAGACACCGATTTTTCGCGCATTCGCCACCCAGGTGCTCGGCGCTGAGCTACGGGGAGTCCCGGACGCGCTGGTGATCCCGTTCGGCAAGACGGCCGCCGAAGCAGTGCGACTGAACATCGAGTCCGGCGATGTCTCCGCCGAGAGGTGCCTGGTGGGCTTTCCCAGTCCGGCCGGCGGGAACGGACACCGAAAGCGTCTGTTCGAGCTGGAGCAAGATCGCCTGGTGGCCGCCGTGAAGGCATGGGCAGCACGATAGGAGCGGTTGCCACATGCCTCGTCCGCAAGCAGCGGACAGTTCCGCCATGCATCGACCTACGAGGCTGCGACCGGCCACCAATTCGGTCGGCGGCGGTGGATGGCGGGATATGCGCGAGGGAGGCAGACCAGCAGAGTCGCTGGCCTGCCTCCCCCGGCAGTGGGGCTCCTACGCCTCGCAGGCTTCCCCCGAGATCCCGAGGGAAGTGCCTCGACGACGCGTGCGGATGTCGACGACGGCGGCGCTGATGCCGTTGGAGATCTTGGTCTGTTGCTCGGCGGTGGCGTGCTGGTAGATCAGCGCGGCGCGGACGGAGGCGTGGCCCATGTGGGCCATGAGGTCCTTGAGGCTGGCGCCGGTGCTGGCGGCGAGGACGTTGCCGGTGTGGCGCAGGTCGTAGAAGTGGAGGTCGTCCATGCCGATCTTCGTGCGGGCCTTGCGCCACTTGCGCCCGAAGGTCGATCGGCGGAACGGGGCTCCGCGCTCGCCGACGAACAGCAGGCCGTCGTCCCCGTCCTGCGCGTAGCAGGCCAGGTGGTGCTCGAACTCCGGGACGATCTCCGGCGGGATGCCGACCGCGCGCTTGCCGGCCTTGGACTTCGGGTCGCCCACGGCCCGTTCGCCGGTGGTCAGTTCGGGGGCGGCGCGGCGGACCCACACGACCTTCTTCTCCAGGTCGACGTCGCTTCGCCGGAGTTCGGCCTGTTCCTCGGGGCGTAGGGCCATGAACGCGGCGATGAACACCATGAGTTGCCAGCGGGGGCCCATGAGGTCGGCGAGCTGGAGGACCTGCTCGA
Source organism: Kitasatospora sp. NPDC018058 (assembly GCF_044327205.1). NCBI lineage: Bacteria > Bacillati > Actinomycetota > Actinomycetes > Kitasatosporales > Streptomycetaceae > Kitasatospora > Kitasatospora sp. NPDC018058. Next base: position 344,516 of record NZ_JBIRFA010000002.1, read on the forward strand.
TGGTCGCGTGCGGACGTTCGGCGGCGTCCTCCTTGCCGCCGCCCTTGACGCGGCAGGGGTTGCGACGGATGAGGTCGTCGTCGACGGCGGTCTCCAAGATGGACTTGAGCAGGCGGTAGCACTTGGCGGCGGTGGTCTTCTTTCCGGTCTTGCGCAGTGCCGCGCGCCAGGCTCGGACCCTGGGCGCGGTGATTTCCTTGAGGTCCAGTTCGCCGAACTCCGGTGCCAGGTGCAGGCGCAGGTTGCGGCGGTACAGCTGATCGGTGAGGGGCGCGAGGTCGCGCTCGTCGATCCAGGCGGTGGCGTAGAGGAGGAAGTTGACGGCTCCCGCGTTGGGGTCGCGCCACTCCTCGCGGCGTATGTCGGCCTCGGTCTCGACGAGCCATGCCTCCGCGTCCCCCTTGGTCGCGAAGGTCTCCTCGGCGTTGCGCAGGAGGCCGTCGGGGCCGGGGTAGCGGGCCTGGAAGCGGCCGGAGGGGAGCTTGCGGACGGAGCCCCAACGGCGCCGGCGACCGGAGTTGTTCGCCATCAGGCAGTCCTCCCGAAGCGCGAGCGGCCGGAGCGGACCGAGCGGATGGCGGGGACGGTGCTGGCCTCGATGTAGGCGGTGAGCGCGCTCTCGGAGATGCGGACGTGGGTGCCGATCTTGGCGAAAGCGATGCGGCGCTCGGCGATGAGCCGGCGGGGGAAGCGCTCGCTGGTGCCCAGGCGCTCGGCGACCTGGGCGACGGTGAGGTACTGCTCGGGCATGCGGCTCCTCGCGCGGTGGCTGACGGGCTGGGGTCGGCCACCGCGTTACGGTGTCAGTGATGTGCGGTTTGGGAGGGGGCTCCAGAGCGGGAGCGGTGAAGGGGCGACCGGCCAGCAGGGCGGGCCGCCAGGAACCTGACCAGCCGAGAAGTCGGTGGTCGGGTGCGGAAGCTGTGTCAGCCGGCTTGCGGCAGTGGAGCGTTGGGGCTCGGCGGAGACAGCTGGAGAAGAACCGCCAAATCGGTCCGGGAGACGTGTTGGTGGCGGTTGGGACACGCGTGGTGTCGGCGCATGGGAAGTCCTCTCGGCGGCGCTTTCGGCTATGCGCCGTCGTGGTCGACGGGTCCAGGGATGGGGCTTGCTATGCGGTTGTTGTCGGGCCGTGGGGCTCGGCGTTCGTAGCGCTGAGGCCGGTGGCGTGGGGCTGGTAGGGGGACTGGCGGCGGCGCCGGTTGGCTGGACCGGTCTGCCGGGGTGTGGAGATTAGCTTGCGGTTCCGGCCGAACCAAGCCGTTGGCGGAGGTGTTCGCTGTGCGCGTGAGGCCTCCGGTCTGGCTGGCGGGCTACCACTGGCGGCGCTCGCTCTTTGGCAGCGGAAGGCGGCCTTCCTGGCGGGCGATGCTGAGGCTGACGGTGTACTCGTCGATGGCCTCGTAGGCCTCTTGGTGCTGGTCGGCGTAGGCGTAGAGGGCGCTCTCGGCGGTGTCCATCTCGTCGAGGGCATCCTGGGCGCGGTTGGCGGCCTCCTGGAAGATCTCGAACAGGTGGAGCATCTTCGCGCTCACGGCGCCGCCGGACGGTCCGACGAGCTCGGCGAGGGTGATGTCGAAGATCTTGGCGAAGCCGATGGCCTCGTCGAGGTTGATGCGCCGGGGCGGCTCGCCGCTCTCGATGCGCCAGACGGAGGACTGGTTGATGGGGAAGCCGGCCTCGGACATGCGGCGGGCGACCTCGGCGGTGCTCCAGCCACGGCTCTCACGTTCCATCTTCAGGCGCCGGGCGGCGTTCTCCTCGCCCGCCAGTCGGGGGTTCTTGGACTCGGGTCCTCCGGCGGCGGCCATCTATCCTCCTCGCATTAGCTCGATGCAGCTTGCAATCCCGTCGCCGGGAGCATATCGTGATGCATAACGAGATGCAAGCAACTCGCTGCGCATCGCGCCTGGGTGGGTTGCCGCCTGTCCCGGGAGCGGGGCGCGCGCATCGCGAGGGGGGATCGAAGCCGGTGGCCAGCCACCCCGGCCGAGAGAGCCCCGACAAAGGCAAGGGCCCCAGGTGCTACGAACACCGGGGGCCCGACGCAGATCCTCGTAACAGCCCATCCCTGGACGTGTCGACCACGGTGGAGCCGGGTAGCCGCCCGACGCCGCCGAGTGAGGAGTCGCTGTGCTCAACAGTACGGGCTTTCACCCGCCCGTTGCACCCCCGCCGGGCATCCCGGCGTTCCGCCGCGCTGCAGATGCGCCCGGCCGTGGCCTGACTGTGTCCGGGCTGACGTCCGGTCAGTCGCTGCTTGGCCTGGACGGAACGTCGGCGCGCGTCGGCGAGGGGGGCGCTCACTCCTGATGCGTATCAATCGCAGCCGCCACGAGCGCGGCTTCATTGCCCTGCCCAACACCCTCCTCCAGGACCGTAGCCTGTCCTACACCGCCCGCGGTCTGCTGGTCGACCTGCTGTCGCGCCCAGACGGCTGGCGCGAGGACGGCCGGCGGATGGCCGACACCAGTCCCCAGGGCCGCACCGCCATCGCCAAGGCCCTGCGGGAGCTGGCGAAGGCCGGCTACTACCGGGTGGAGAAGGTCCGCCAGCCGGACGGCACTTTCATCAGCGTCGCCCACGTCTACGACACCCCGCAGCTTCCGGCTTCTCCGGGTCGCCTCGTTCCGGGCTCCGGTGTCGCAGTAGCCGCTGCGACTGGCACCAACCCCGTAAAGGACCGGGAGAAAGAACCCTCCCTCCCCGAGGCTCCGGCGGGAGCGCAGCCGCGCAGCGGCGACCAGCCCGAGGGGGAGGGCGGGAGGGACGCCTGCGGCGACTCCACCGACGCCGTCGGCCAGGACGCGGTGGACCCGTCGGTCCGGGAGAGCGTCGCCACGCTGTTCCGCGTCCTGCGGCCCGAGCCGCGGCTGCGCGTCGGGGCGGTGGAGGCGCTGGAACTCGCGCCACTGGTGGCCAGGTGGCTGGAGCAGGGGCACAGCGAGCAGGACCTCGCACGCGCCGTCCTGCCGGGCCTTCCCGCCCGCGTGCACTCCCCGATAGCCCTGCTGCGCGACCGGCTGGTCCGGAAGCTCCCGCCACCCCCGCACCCTGTCGCCGCCGCACCCGCGCCGGTGCCGCGCTGGAGCGAGTGCCCGACCTGCGCCGACCCCGTGCCGCACGAGGGGATCTGCCGCTCCTGCGCGGGCCTGGCGCCGCGCCCGGTCGCCGTCGGTGGCGGCGAAGCTGCCACCGCGCGCGGCATGGCCCTGGTCCGCGCCGCCCTGCGCGCCGGCACCACGAGCCTGGCCGCCAGCCGGGCCTGACCACCTCTCACCCCACCGCCGCGTCCTGTCGACGCGCCAGGTGGCCTGCCGGCATACCCGCCACCGCGCTGTGCCGCTGCCGCGCCCTGCCCGCCGGCGGCCCGCACCCTCCCTGGAGCACACCTCTTGACCTCCACCTCGATATCCCCTGCCCGCCATGTGGACCGCACGCGGGTCACCGCATGGGACCGGCTCGCGGTCGGCGTGCTCGGCCTGCTCGGCTTCACGCTGTCCTACGACGCGCTGCAGCAGATGGCCGCCGCGATCCACGTACGCGGCCCGCTCACCTACCTCTTCCCCGTGGTCGTCGACGGGTTCATCGCCTACGGTGTGCGGGCGCTGCTCGTCCTGCGCGAGGCGGTCTGGACCGCGCGGGCCTACGCCTGGCTGCTGTTCATCGCGGCCACCGGCGCAAGCCTCTGGGCCAACCGCCTGCACGCGGTGCGGCTCAACGAGTTGCCCCAGCCTGGCGGCCACCTCCGCCTCGGCGACCAGGTGGTGGGCGTGCTGTCGATGGTGGCGCCGCTGGCCTTGGCCGGCGCCGTCCACCTGTACATCCTGATCGCTCGCCACAGCCCCAACGCCGAACCGCTCATGGGTGGCGAGCCGGACCGGCAACCGCCCGCCACTGTGGCGGAACCAGGTGTGGCTTTCGTGGACCCTTCCGTGCACCGGTCCGCTGGAGGGGTGCGCAGCATTCCGGTCGACCAGACGGCGGTCGGTGGTGCCCGAGCTGAGGACGGAACGGAGCTCGGTGTCCTGGCGGACCGGTCAGCGGTCCGGACCGTCGAGCTGTGGCCGGTCCCTGCCACGGCTGAGGTGGTGAGCGGTGCTCCCCAGGCCGATCCGGGTACTCGGGACCACGCTCGTGCTGTACACAGCGTGGACATCGGGGCGGGTGAAGCAGCAGGTCACGGGCCATCCGGTCAATCCGGTCAAACGCCGAGCGTCCGTCCGGTGGGCCGCCCGCCAGGTGCTCCCACGGAGGAACTGGTCGCCATCGGCCGAGAGGCCTGGACCGCTGCGGGCCGCCTGACCCGCGATGTGGTCAGGTCGGCGATCCGTGCACGGAACCTGACCGTCTCCGAGGACCGGGTCACCGAAGTGGTCACCGCCCTGCGCGTCGAGCGCGACGCCGCACGCGACCAGAGCGCCTGATCCGTGCAAGGCGCATCGCCGGTCCCGACACCGACGAGGCGCCCGTCCCAGGCTCCGATCTGCCAGCGCGCCTTATCCGGCTGCGTAAGCGGCCGAGCCCCCCCTTCCGGGCGGGACCCGCCGCTGCCGCTCCGTCCACCGCCCTCTCCCAGCACCAACCGCCACCCAGGAGCCCGCCTTGAGGAACATCCGCCACCTGTTCGACCGCCGGTCCGACGAGGCGCTAATCTCCATGGACCGCAACGGCGTTGACCACCAGTCCGCGTTCGCGGGAGCAAGCGAGTGCATCCGGGCCCCTTACGGGGCTCCGGACGCGAAGACCCGTGCCCAGGAGGGCACGGGCGGGTCGGTGTCGCCGAGCGCGGCGACACCGTCGGAGCACCGCGAGGGCGCGGCACTCCAGGAGAAGCCCAGCAACCCCCATGCCGCACACGCCACCGAGAAGCCGCTGAAGCGCCGCCGTCGCGACAACGACAACCCGAAGCGCAAGAAGATCGCTTTCCGTGTGACCGACGAGCAGTATGCCGAGATCGCTCGCCGTGCCACCCTCCAGCGACTCGCGCTCGCCAACTACTGCTCGCTCAAGATCATGGCCGACGACCCCGTCACCGGTCTCGGCGGCCGGGACGCCAGCCTGGACGCGGCGGTGGTCGAGCTGGCCGCGCTCCGCCGCCAGTTCGCCGGTGCGGCCAACAACCTCAACCAGCTCGCGCGTGGCTTCCACCTCGACCGGCCCGTCCTGCCCTCCGAGCTGCGAGAGCCAGCCCAGGCCACGGCCGTGGCGTGCGGCGAGGCGCGGTCGATCATTGCGGAGATCGACCGCGTGGCGATGGGGCTGGCGAAGGCGAAGCGCCATTGATCAGCAAAGCCATCCGCGGCTCCTACACCCTCGGCGCGATCACGTACCTGTTCGGCCCCGGCAAGGCCAACGAGCACACCGACCCACACATCGTCGCCTCTTGGGACGGCTTCGCCCCCGACCCCGGCCGCGTGCCCGAGCACCAGGTGGAAGCGGTGCGCGAGCAACTGCGTGATGCCCTCGACCTGTACGTCGTCCAGTACGGCCAGCCGGTCAAGAAGCACGTCTACCACCGCATCGTGCGCGCCGACCCCACCGACCGGAACCTCACCGACCAGGAGTGGGAGGCCATCGCCAGCCGGGTCGTGGCCGCAGCCGGCATCGACCCCGGCGGCGGCGAGAACGGCTGCCGCTGGATAGCCGTGCACCACGGAGACAACCACATCCACATCCTCGCCACCGTGGTGCGCGCCAACCTCACCCAGGCCCGCCTGCGAGGCGACCAGTATCGCGTCGAGGACGAACTCACCGCGATCGAACGCGAATACGAGCTCAAGAACCTGTCCGAGACCCGCACCCGGGAGTACCGGGATGCGATACCCAAGCGCGCCACCGGGGCCGAACTGCGCAAGGCCCAGCGTCACGGACGCGAGCAGACCGAACGCGACACCCTGCGCGCTGCCGTACGCCGGGCCCTTGCCGGCGCCGCCAGCGAGGATGAGTTCACCGCACGGCTAGCAGCCCAGGGCGTCCTGTTCGGCGTTCGCCGGGCGGAGTCCGGAGATGTGACCGGCTACAAGTTCGCCCTTCCCACTGGCGACGAGAGCGGGCCGGTCTGGTTCTCCGGCAGCAAGCTCGCCGGCGACCTCACCCAGCCGAAGATCCAGGCGCGCTTCGATCTCGGCGTCGACCAGCCCGCCCCCAACCGACCGGACCGGGCCCGGTCAGCGACGGGTCGATACCGGTCCAGCACCACCGTCGACCACGCCGCACAGGCCTTCACTGACGGCCTGGACACCGCCACCGTCGGCGAGGTGATCAACGGCGGCATCGAGGTCCTCGACAGCCTCGCCCAGACCAGCCCGGTCCTGTCCAGGAAGGAGATCAACCAGGCCGCCCGCGCACTCGAATACGCCAACACCGCCCATACCCGCGCTGCCAGCGCAGACCTGCGCGCCATGCGCTCCGCCGCTCGCGAGCTGTTCTACGCCGGGCCCACCACCGGCCGGGGCGAGGACGGTACGGCCACCGCCACGATCCTGTGCAGCCTCGTGCTGCTCGCGATCGTCATCGCCAGGTGGCACGCAGCCCAAGGCCACCGGCACCAAGCTGCCGCCGCGCGGGACGCCGCCCACCATCTGCGCGACGCCTACGCCCGGCACGCGGCCAAGCCGCTCGCCCACATGGACCTCGATGGCCAGCACCTGCCCGAAGCCATCCGGGACCAGCAGGAAGCGGCTCTCCGCCGCGCGCTGCCCGCCGACCAGGCCACCCGGGTGCTCGCCGAGGACGGCTGGGCGGCGCTCGCGGCCACCTTGGCCGAAGCCGAGGCTGCCGGTCACGACCCGGAGGCCCTCCTCGTCCGGGCAACCGGGCAACGGGAGTTGGCCAGCGCCGACTCGCCCGCAGCCGTGCTGACCTGGCGCGTCCGCCGCAACGCCCACCTCCCGGCACCCGCACGCAAGACCACGGCACAGGACCTGCGGGCGGGCGCGGCGCTGTCCCGGAGCACCACCAGTCGCAGCACCACCCCGGCGGCCACCACACCCGTTCAGCCGCCTACACCGCCGGCGCAGCCCGCACCGGACCAGGTGCGCCGCACGCGGTGATCGACCCGGTGGGCGGGTGCCGACACCATCCGGCACCTGCCCACCGAGCCCACCAGCCGGGCAGCTACGAGGCCCGCAGGCCCTTCCTCCCCATCCCCACCCTCCGCCCTGGCGGCGGGGCATCCCGCACATCCTCACCAGTATTTGGAGACAGCTTCTTGAGTTCGACCCCGGTCGTGGAGCGCATCGTGTTCTCGACGTCCCGCACTGCGGAGTTCCTGGATTGGCGGGCCTTGCAGTCCCAGACCGGTCAGCCTCGCGCGATGTTCGGCGACGTTGCCATCAAGGAGCTACTCGACAACGCCCTCGACGCGGCGGAGTCCGCGCGCGTGCGCCCGGAGATCGGCCTCGCCGTCACCTGGGCCGATGGTGTGGCGCGGGTGAGCGTGACGGACAACGGTCCCGGCATGGCGGGCGGGGTGGTCGAGCGGATCCTGGACTTCACCCGCAACGTCTCCGACAAGGAGAGCCTGCGCTCGCCGACCCGCGGAATGCAGGGCAACGCCTTCAAGACCCTGCTCGGCATCCCCTACGCGCTGGGCGTCAGCGAGCCGGTGGTGGTCGAGGCGCTGGGGGTGCGGCACGAGATCGCCGTGTCCGCCGATCCCTCGGGCGACGTCGCCACCCGCTACACCCAGGTCGACTCTCCTCGCACCGTCGGTACCTCGGTCACCGTCCCGCTGCCCGCCGAGCAGGTCACGGCCGAGGCGGTGGCTGGCTGGCTGCAAAAGTTCGCCCTCGTCAACCCGCACGCCCGCTTCGTTGACCACGGTCAGACCGGCTGCGGCGATGGGGCCGGAATTTACGAGCCCACCGCGCCGCAGGGGTGGCGCAAGCCGTTGCCCACCGACCCGACCAGCGCACACCACTACGACGAGGCCGCGATGACCAAGCTGGTCTTCGCCCACATCCGCGAGCACCGCGCGGGTGGTCCGGACCCGACGGTTCGGGCGTTCACCAACACCTTCGCTGGCCTGACCGGCTCGGCCAAGGCGAAGAAGGTCGCCGACCAGGTTCCCGGGATCACGCACCTGTCCGGGTTCGAGGAGCACCCGGACCAGGTCCCGGTGCTGCTGGCCGCCATGAAGCACCACAGCAAGCCGCCCACGCCCTCCTACCTCGGCCAGGTCCGCCGCGACCACTACACCCACGTCTTGGAGCACGCGTTCGGCGTCGAGGAGGACTGGTTCGCGCGCAAGCAGCTGACCGACGCGGCGGGGATCCCGTGGAGCATCGAGGTGGCCATCGCCCGCACGAAGCGTCCTGGCGCCGTGTGCTTCGCCGTGAACTACTCGGCGACCTTCGGCGACCCGCTGGCCAACACCCACCTGGCCGGTGACAGCTTCGCCAGCGCCGGGGTGCGCTCCTTCCTGGCCCAGACCGACGCCGCCCCCACCTTCGGCAACCAGTCGTGCCGGGCCGCCATTGTCCATCTGGTCTGCCCGGTCCCGCAGTTCACTGACAAGGGCAAGACCGCGCTCGTCGTCCCGAGCGAGGTCGCCGACGCTTGCGCCAAGGCCCTCACTGCGGCGACCCGAGTGCTGCTCAGGGACAAGCGCTCCAAGCAGGCCGCCGAACGGCGCGAGCTGCGGGCGGCCGAGCGCGAATACAAGGCCCACGCCGTCGGGCGGGCCGCGTCCAAGGTGTCCAAGAAGGACGCCGTGTTCACGGTCATGCGCGAGGCCATCGGACAGGCCCGCGGCGCCGAGGGCCTGTCGTTCTCCTCCCACACCCTGTTCTACAAGATCCGCCCGCTCGCGCTGAGGCTCCTGCCGGCCGGGACCAAACTCAAGGCCCCGTACGTCGAGCAGAAGCTGATCCCCGACTGGGAGCGCGAGAACGGGCCGATCCAGGGCCTGTACCGCGAGCCCCGCGGAACCCTGCACCACCCCCACGACCCCGCTGGAACGCGGGACGTGCGCCTGGGCACCCGCGAGGTCCAGCAGTACATCCCGCCGAAGTGGAGCTACAACAAGATCCTCGTCATCGAGAAGACGGGCCTGTGGCCACCGGTGCGCGAGTCCGGCATCGCCGAGCAGTACGACATGGCCGTCATCACCAACGAGGGCTACGGCACCGAGGCATGCCGCGAACTGCTCGCCAAGATGCCCCCAGGCGACGTACAGATCTTCGTCCTCCACGACGCCGACCCCTACGGCTACAACATCGCCCGCACCCTCGGCGAGGAGACCGCCCGCATGCCCGACCACCGCGTGAAGGTCATCGACCTTGGCCTGACCGTCGACGACGCCCAGGCCAAGGGCCTGGACTCCGAGCCCGACACCCGCGACGCCGCCCTGCCCGCCCGCATCCTGCCCCACCTGTCCGACCCCGCCCGCCAGTGGTTCACCGGCGAGGTCTGCGCCTGGCAGCCGAACGGCAAACCCGCCAAATGGCGCTACCAGCGCGTCGAGCTCAACGCCTTCTCCTCCCCCGAGCTCATCGCCTACATCAAGGAAGGACTCGCCCGCCACCAAGCAGTCGGCAAGGTCGTACCACCCGACAGCATGTTGCGCGCCACCGCCCAACTGTCCCTGCAGGCCCGCATCGTGATGGCCGTTGACGAGGCGATCGCCGAAGCGTTCCCCAAAGCCCGGCTCACCCAAGCCGTACACGCCCGCCTCGACACCGACCGGATCACCCACATCGGCTCAGCCGACCTCGCCCAGCTCCAGGCCGACCACCCCGCCCTCTCCTGGGAAGACGCTGTAACAACCCTGGTCGCCGACCGACTGCGCCACCACCCCCACCTGCCCGACCTCGCCCGCCACGCCGTAGCCGAACAACAGGCCACGGACAGCCGATAGCCGGTGCGCCCCCCGAGGCGGGGTCGGGACCTACTGGCGCCGGAATGGCCAGCTGGCGCGACGGTGACGGCCCGACCGTGCGCTGCTGGCTTGGTGTTCCTCCTCAACAGCGCACGGCGGGATGGGAGCCGATGGCTCGCTGCTGAGGAGGAGCGACCGCCAGACCCGTTCCTGGAGCCCTCGGATGCAGGCTCCGCAGGCGTACATCGGCGCCTGGGCGCCAGCCACGGTTGCGGGACCGATCCACAGGACTCGGGTCCACCGCTCGCCGCAGTAGAGCCAGCAGAATCCGTCGACCCAGTGGTTACCGTCGTCCGTGGAGGCTGGGGCGGGCAGGCCGCCATGGGCGAACTCGGCGATGGCCGGTAACACAGCGTGCGGCAACGCCAGTTCGGTCAACAGGAGCTCACCTCCTCGGTCGGCCTCGGGACACTCCGCGTGCACTGCAGTGCGGTGTCGACCGCCGAGGCGACTTGTGCTCGCAGCGGCTCCGACGTGATCAAGGTGGCGGCTTCGGCGAAGTCCCGTGCCGCCGCTCGCAGGAGGCGGGACTGTACGGCCAGGTAGTCGCTCAGGAAGGCGTGGACGGCAGGTGGGACGTCGTCGAGGACGGCGGCGCTGTAGATCACGGTGAGGGAGAACGCCCAACAAGCGTGGAGGAACCCGAAGGCGGGCCGGTCGGTTTCGCGCCAGGGCGAGTAGAAGGTGACATCGTCCGGCAGCGAGACCGATGCCATGGCCAGGGCTTCGTTGAACCAGTGGTGGCCGGCCTCGTGGAGGAGGTCGCGGGCGAGGACTTCGGTGGCGTCGGTGTAGTCGGTGAACACGGTGCCGGGGAGGCGGGTGATGCTCCAGCTGAAGAGGGTGTCGCGCAGTTCCCGTCGTTCGAGCAGGCAGACGATCGGCGCGTGCTGGTCGAGCAGGTCACCGAACCCGTGCTTGCGGGCGGAGCCCAGGGCCGCAGTGAGTAGCTCATGCAGCCGGGCCGGTGCAGCCGTGGTCTCCGGTGCGATGAGGTAGTAGGCCGTCTCCGAGAGCGGCGACTGCAGGAGCTTCCCGTCCTCGGGGTTGAGCAGCAGGTGAGCGCCGCTGCGGGAGTCTGCGGACGCCAGGTACGCGAGGTCGCGCAGCTCGGTGCGCCGGTACCAGGAGAGCAGGTCGCCGTCACGGTTGGTGGCGGCCTGCTCGGCTCCTTCGAGCAGGTGGTGCGCGACCGCGTGGGCGACGGCTCCGCCGGTCGGGCCGTGGCCGTCGAGGTTGCTGCCGAGGAGGTCCGCGATGCGTCGCGTGCGCTCCGCCTTCCGTTCCTGGAGGCCGGGCAGGTGGAAGAGCTGGTCGGTCAAGGGCTCGGGCATGGTCACGTCTCCTCGGGCGGGTGGTGCGTCCGGTGCAGCGCGCGATGCACCGGACGCACCGGGTCCTGTGTGGGGCTACAGCTGGGTGTCGTCGGTGGGCGCCTCAGCGGTCACGTTCGACCGGGAGGCGTTCCAGCCGTGCGGCGACGCGTTGGATGTGTGGGCCGTGATCCGCACCGGCCCGTCGTCGTGCAGGGCAGCCACGGCGCTGACGAACTCGCTGAACTGGTCGGGGTTCTCCATGGGTCCTCCTCGCAGGTGGATTGGTCGAGAGGGAGTCGGGCGGTCGCGGGGGACCGCGGCTCCGGTGCATCGGAGGATCACCGAGTCCCTTGCCGCGCTGGTGTCTCGGCGGTCAGGAGGGTGAGGAACTTGCGTACCCGGCCGGCGCGCACGGGTTCGGTGCCGTGGATGAGCTGGCTTCCGAAGACGAGCAGGGTGCCGGCGGCGGGTCGCGCGGTCCAGCGGGTGCGGCCCATCTCGCTGAACCAGCCGGAGGAACCGTCGGCGCCTTCGGAGATGAACCGCATGCGGGGCGCGTAGCCGGGAGCGGGCTCCGGGGCCGGCGGGGTCCAGGGCGCCTCGCTGCCGCTGGTCTCGACGTAGAAGCCGCCGCTGCCGTCGGTCGCGAGCTCGATGGTGACGCTTGCTGCGGCGATCTGCCGGGGCCAGGTGCCGGGGTCAGGGGCGATGCCGTCTGCGTGGGCGCTGATGTACTGGCCGGCCTGGTACTCCAGGAAGATCCAGGGGCGGTGGCCCTGGATGGAGGGCAGGTTCCGCGCGATCGCGGTGTGGCTGCGTTCCAGCGCGGAGTCCAGGATCGCCTGGGCGGCGGCCGGGACGTCGGTCATCTCCACGCGACCGACGGGCTCGTAGAGCGCACGGGCCTGCTCGGAGCTGAGTCCGGGGACCTCGTGGATGGTGGAGGTGCGAGCGCTGTCGAAGGACTCGCGACCGCGCTGAGCGAGCTCCACGTCCATGAGCTCGTTGAGCTGTCGCACCTCGGGGGCGCTGAGGAAGCCCTCGACGGTGTGGATGCTGAGCGTCTCGGCGATGTGGATCACCGGCGAACCTCCGTGGGATCGAGGGCATGCGGGGATGGGACCGGAGGAGGGCAGGCGCAGCGGAACAGGTCGTCACTGGTGGGGCGGTCGATGAGTTCGGCGAGGAGCCTGCCGCCGGTGGGGAGCGCGGCGAGGTAGTCGTCCGGGTGGCTGCCGGGTGCGGGCACGAGCCGCAGGTCCAGGACGGGGTAGCGGTTCCCAGTGGTGCCGCAGGTCAGCAGGCTGCGGCCGAGGTCGAGCGCGCAGGAAGGGGGCAACGCGCCTTCGGCTCGCGCGGCGAGTTGGCACAGTCGGGTGGCGATTTCGGCGGCCTCGGTCCGGTTGCGTGGCAGGACGCCGACGGCCAGCTCGCGCTGCGGTGCACCGAGGGTGGCGGCGTGGCCCTGGCAGCTGTCGTAGGTGACGTAGTTCCAGCGCTCGGTGAGGGCTCGTACGAGCGGGAAGACCCCGGGCTCGATGCCGTCGCGCCACTGCGGGTGCCGGGGGTCGAGGTCGTCGGCTTCGTGGACACCCGGCAAGCCCACGGTGTTGATGTTGCCGAGTGCACTGGTGCGCAGACGGGCCCGCTGCCGGGGTGCGAGCGGATCGTCCCAACGGCGGAGGAAGGCGGCTACGTCGTGCATCTGGTTCGGGTGGCGCGGGCGCCAGCGGAGCCGGGTGCACCAGACCCCTTCGGGGTGTTCCGGCTGTGCGAGCAGGGCAGCGATGCCGTCGATCAGCCGCATGCGGTGGTCGCAGTAGGCATCGCCTAGGTCGGCATGCGCGTACCGGAGGCGCACGGCCATGCACCCACCTCCGCAGGTGTCCCGGTAATCGCAGGAGACGCACGGCGTGATGAGGGAGCGGGCATCGGCGAGCAACCGGGAGTGGTCCTGGGCGTGCCGCACCTCCTGTTGGGAGTCGAGGAGCGGGAGTCTGGTCAACTGGGCTCGGGGCCAGGGGAGCTCGTCGCAGCTGCCGAGGCGACCGTCGGGGTACAGCGTGAAGACGTGGTCGCACTTGAGGTCGTCGTAGTGGCAGGAGCCGGTGCGCAGGCCGCGTAGCCGGCGGATCACGGAGACGGCCGGGTCCAGTTTGACCTTGCGGAACCAGCCGGCGCGGACCCACTGGACGGCTGCGGCGAGAGTGAAGTCCGCGTACTGGGCGGGGGTGATGGCCCACGCCGGCCCAGCGGTTCCGATCGCCGCCGTCTGCATGGCCCTGCTGGTACCAACGCGCCTGGACGTTGCTCGTGTCGGCGTGACCACGGTGCTGTCGAAGCAGGGGACGAAGCTGATCGCGTTCACGGCCGGGAAGGAGGCCAGGTGGTCGACGATCTCTTCGGCCCGGCCGAGGATCTGGGGTGTGACGGCGCAGATGATCGAGGTGGTCCGGTCACGGCGTTCCAGCAACCGCAGCGTCTCAACGATCCTGGGGTAGACGGGCACTCCGTCGTAGCCGACGCGCCAGCTGTTCCCCCGGGCGTCGCCGTCGAGGGAGATGCTGATCTCCAGCGAGGGCAGGTGCTCGTCGAAGAGGTTGAGCCAGGCGTCGTCGAGGAGCAGACCGTTGGTCTGGAGGCTGACACGGATCACGTTCGGGCTGGCCGCGAGTGCACGCAGGACGTCGGCGACCGCGTCCTTTCCGGAGGTGAGCGGCTCGCCGCCGTGCAGTTCGATGGAGAGCGGGCGGTCAGCGAAGAGTGCCGCGAGTTGGTTCACTTGGGCGGCGTCGATGCGGCGGCCACCTGGGGCTTCCTTGCGCTTCTCGAAGCAGTACAGGCAGTCGATGTCGCAGGTCTCGCCGCGCAGCTTGAGGATCACGGACACGGCCGCAGTGCTGTCGTCGGGGTCGAGGCGGGCGTACAGGACGTCGAGCTCGTTCGAAGGCGGGGCGGTGGACAAGGCTCACCTCCAGGGGGCCTCGGTGGTCAGGCAGTTGCGGACTCCAGATGCTTGGCCCAGACGAGCAGGACCGCGTCGGTGAGCGGTACGCGGTCGTCGGCTCGACGCAGGAACCAGCCGTCGCTGTAGCGCTGGGGTAGCCATCCCGGGCCGCTGACCGACACCGGATTAGGCTCGCCAAGGGCGTCGTTGACGAGATGACAGGACAACAGAGCGCTGGTCAGCCGACGCTGGATCGGTCGGAACCATCCCCAGGACGTGTCCTGCCAGAGCGCGCTCAGCGGTCTGGGGCTCCACGGCTGGTCGGCCATGAGTGGCAGCCACTTCTCTCCGAGTAGGGGCTGCCCGGCGGCAGCGCGCTCGGCGGAGGCAAGCGTCAGCGCCAGGCGCTCCAGGACCAGGTCGGCCGAGGCGTACAGGCCGTCGACGACCAGTCCGATGAGGTCCTCGGTCAGGCTCGCCACCGTCTCGGCGCGGTCGGCCACGCCCCAGGCGCGGTAGACCTCAGCCTCGCCGGAGTTGATGACCGGAATCCACTGGCCGGCCTGGTAGCACTTCGCGGTTCGCAGGCACGTCAGCGCCGGCAGGTCCCTGCGGACCCGGCGGAATAGAGCGAGATCGTCGGCGCGAACGTCGAAGCCCCGCAGGAGTCCGCGCAACTGCTCCATCTGGTCCGGGGTGGAGACCTGGAGATCGATCCGGACGCCGTCGCTCAGCCACGAACGGGACTCGGGGAGATCCGGAGCGTCGCCGACCAGGCGCAGGTCGATGTCGCTGGTCGCGTGGGCGAGACCACATGCCAGGGCTCCCTCCAGCCAGACCGTTGTGCCCGGGTGGGAGGACAGGAGGCGCTCGGCGGCCTGGCCTGCGATGCGGAGGCGGCTTCGTGTCGAGTCGCTGATCACGGGCCCTCCTGGTGGGTGGCTCCTACTGGAGTGGAGATCGACGCGAGGAGCTGGGTGAGCCAGGCGTCCAGTTCCTGGCGGATGTCCGTGCGTTGAGCGCCGATATGCGGCGTGACCAGGAGGTTCCGCGCACCAGCGGTGGTGTGCACCAGGCCCACGTGCTCGGCTTCGATGGCGTCCAGGGCCAGACCGCCGATCCGCTGTGCGTCGAGCGCGCGCAGGAAAGCCTCCACGTCGAGCGTCTCGATCCGACCGGCGCAGATCACCAGCGGCTGGCGGGCGGCAACCCCAGCGAGGAAGCCCTCGTTGAACAGCCCCCGCGTCTCGTCCCGTAGCGGCAGGGCCACGACGTGGACGTCCGCGTGCTCGACGAGCTCGTGAGCGGGCAGCTGCTGCAGCTCGGGAGGGTTGGATGGCCAGTGGGCGAAAGTCACTTGGCGGGCGAAGGGCGCGAGCAGCCTTGCGGCCGATCTCCCGACCGGGCCGGCACCCCACACGGCGACGTCGAGCGCGGACAGGGGCCTGCCCAGGCAGGCGTCCTTCATGTGGCGGCCTTGGGCAAGGGCGTTGTGGCCCATGGGGATTCGGCGCGCCAGGCTGAGCGCGGCAACCAGGCACCACTCGGCCACGGCAGCGGCACTGACGTGCGGATTGCGGTGCAGGGTGATACTGCGCCGGCCCAGCTCGGCAACGTCGATGTTGTCGGTGCCCGAGCCGACCCGGACGACGTGCTGGAGCAGCGGCAGCTGGTCGAGCTGCTCGGCGCCCAGCCGTGCTCCGGAGCGCAGAGCGAGGAACGTGGCCCGGTGCGCGGCGTCGGGCAGCGAGTCGAAGTCGACCGTCTCGATGAACTCGACCCCAGGAAGCGAGCGTTCGAGTTGATGCAGATCGGCGGTGCCCTTGGCGATGAGGACGGTGTCGGTCATCAGGAGGCGGTTCCTCGCGGCACGGGGGACAGGTAGCGTCCGAAGGCGAGGTCGCCGTCGCCGACGAGGACCTCGACCGGGGAGGGCGTGCCGAAGAAGTCGTCCGCGGCACGCTTGACACCGGGCAGGCCGTCCCACGCCTTCGGGTTGACGGCGGTGTCGGCGTAGTCGTCCAGGAGGAGCGCCCCAGCGGGGGCGAGCCTGGGGACGCAGGCTCGCAGCCCGGTGAGGGTGGAGTCGTAGAAGTCACCGTCCAGGTAGGCCAGGGCGATCGTGCTGGGCAGCTCGCCGGGGATGGTCTGTTCGAACCAGCCGGGGTGGATCGTCGGCGGTGTGCGGTTCCAGCGGGCGTGGATGTCCAGGACGTCCTGTGGGGTGGAGCGCAGGTCGCCCTCGGCGAGGTGATCGGAGTCCTTGGTGCCAGGGGCGGCCATACCGGCGAAGGAGTCGAAGACGTGGATCTCACGCCGGCTGTCGCCGAGCGCATCCAGGACGCAGCGCATCCACAGGGCCATCGCGCCGCGGTAGCAGCCGAGTTCGACGATCGCCCCGTCGATGCCCTGCTCGACCAGGCGGCGCAACTCGTCGGTGATGACGTCCAGCCGGTCGGCGCAGACCGTTCCCGCGTGCTCGGTGAGGAGCCACTCGCGTAGGTCCTCGTTCAAGGCGGTCACCACCTGTCGATGAACGGGTCGCTGAGCCGTCCGTGCAGGGCCGCGATCAGCGGCTCGTTGATCCGGGGCAGGAGGTACACCTCGGTGAGCTTGCCGATGGGCGTCCATTCGAAGCCGATCTGGATCGGGTCGGGCGGGTCCTGGAACCGTGGGGTGGTGCCGCCCAGCGGGTGGGAGAGGAAGGTGAACTGGGTCTTCTGGACGGTCCCGAACTCGTCGTTCCAGGTGGCCGGCACGTACTCGGTCACCAGCAGGAGGCGGTCGACGGTCACGTCGAGGCCCGTCTCCTGCTGGACCTTGCGGCGGACCGCGTCGCGCAGGCTCTCGCCCTCCTGCGCCTTGCCTCCGGGCAGGTTGTAGTGGAACCCGGAGTGGTCGTCGTAGGAGAGGAGGAGGACCTGGTCGTCGTGCAGGATTGCGGACTTCACCGACACGCTGATGCGGGGCAGGGTCATCGCGGGATCCCTCGGGGTGTGAGGTCAGATGCAGGACAGTGCGTCAGGTTCGCCCACCCGCAGCAGGTCGCCGACGGCCGCGAGCGGGGCCTCGGTGCTGGGGCGGAAGGTGCCCTCGCGGGTGAACTGGCGTGCGGCGGCGCGCATGCCGGCCAGGGCGGCGCGGCTGAACTGGTTGGCGTAGATGCACAGCCGGTAGCCGGCCTGGCCGAGGTCGGTGGAGGTGAGCTGGGGAAAGGCGGTGGGCACGGTGACCAGCGGGGCCGCGTTGGTCCATCGGGCGGCCACCTCCACGGGCTGGCCGCCGGTCTGGTCCTTGGAATGGATCAGCACGGCGTCCGCACCTGCCTCGACGAAGCGTGTCGAACGGCCCATGGCCAGCTCCAGGCTCATGCCGGCGATCAGGGACTCGGTGCGGGAGATGATCACCAGCTCGTCGCCGACGATCTTGCGGATGCGCTCGATCTGCCGGACGACGAGGTCTGCGGCGGCGAGCTGCTGCGTGGTGTGCGCGGCGAAGCTGTTGCACTTGGGGTAGGCGCTGTCCTCCAGGCAGACCGCTGCTGCCCCGGCCCGGACCAGGTCGGCCGCGATGCGGGCAGCACCTTCGACGGTGCCGCCCGCGTTGTCGACGTCGACTATCACCGGGCGTTCGGTGACTCGGCCGAGCGCGGTGACCACGTCGGCCAGGTCGCGGGCGCTGAGCACGTTGGCGTCGGGCAGGCCGAGGGCTGCGGACACCTCCAGGCCGCTCACCCAGAGCGCGTCGAACCCTTCCTCGATGGCTAGGCGGGCCGCCATGGCATTGACGGCCCCCGCCGCCAGCACCGGGCGTGCCAGTGTCGGCGAGGTGAGCGACCGGCGTAGTCGGGCCGCGGCATCGGATGTCGGCATCAGCTCTCCTTCCCTTCGTCGGCCGGCAGGCCGGGGATCAGTCCGAGGTGTTCGAGTGCGGTCCATGCGGAGCCGAGGACCTGCGCCGGGGTGGCGCTGGCGTCCAGGCGGACCACGGTGCCGAGCAGCGGGAACGACTGCGGGGAACCGGTGACCTCCGCGTAGACCTCCTGCACCGCGGACTGCACGTGGTGCACGTCCCAGTCCGCCCGCACGGCGTCGCCAGCGCGGTCCTTGGCCCTCAGCATGGAGTCGGTGGCGGGGAGTTCGAGCACCAGCGTCGCGTCCGGCCCTTCCATCAGCCCTTCGGCAAGGGCCTTGTAGGTGTCCTCCGCCCGGGCGCCGTGCTTGACGGCGAAGAACGCGAGCTCGCTCAGCAGCCAGCGGTCCGCGATGACCGGGCGTGCTCGGCGCTGGGATTCGACCAGCTGCAGCGTGGCGGTCTTGTCCGCGACGATGGCCGACAGGTAGGCCTGCCTGTTCGCGGCGGAGGGCCGGTACTTCCCCTCGACGATCTGCCCGGCGTATTCGGGCGACAGGAAGTTCGTGGTCAGGACGCAGAGCGGCGCGGTGTCGAACAGACACTGCCACAGCTGGAACAGCCCCTTGCGGAGCGTGGTCTTGCCGGTGCCGTCCAGGCCCTCGATGGCGATGAAGGGGTAGCGGTTCGTCATTACTCGACCTGCCCTGCTCCGGTCCCGCCCGCGTACTTGGTGAACTGCCCGCGCCACACGGCGGTCGTGGACACCAGGTCCACCAGCCGCAGCTCGCCGAGTTCGTCCAGCAGAGCGGGCAGCGTCCGCTCCGCGTCGATGCCTGCCGTGATGGCCTCGCAGTAGGCCAGCCGGATCTGTTCGTCGTCCTGCGCCCGCAGGGCGGCGGCCAGCACACGGCCCGCCATCCCGTAGGCGACCGTGCCGACGGCGCCGTCCAGGACCTGGGCGGGGATTGGCTCGGGGTTCGGCTCCAAGGTCAGGTGCCGCACACCGCGATGCCTGATCACCGCGAAGAACCCGACCCACCACGCGCTCGCCTCGCACGCCGCGATCACGGCCTCGACCCACGGCGCCGCCGCGCCGTCGGCCAGTAGGCGCTTGCGGGCCTGCTCCGCCGCGCGCATCGTGCCGACGGCGCTCGCGTCTCCGTCCGCGCCGTGCTGATGCGGGTACGACCACCAGTACGAGAGGCGTGCGTGCTGGAGCAGCGTCTGCGCCTCCGGACCGGGGACGCTGGTGGGCCGCAGGGCCAGGCCGGCCACGGGGACACCGCTGATGTCGGGCAAGCTCCCACCGGCCTGCACGATCTCGCGCCACTCCTCGATGTGCAGTTGCAGCCGCTGGATCAGCAGCCCGTCCGCCAGAGTCTGCCAAGCCGCCCTCAGCGACGGCGCGGTGGACTCCTCCGCAGGACTCGTCGTTCTCATCACCTGTAAGTCCTTCCTGGCGCACGGCCCGTGGTGGCGACGACCGCCGCAACCGGCTCGCGTGCGCTCCACCCATGGTCACGAAGAAGTCGGCTCTCGCTTATGGGCGTTTATGCGAGTCGCGGCAGATGCCCATCTGGCGGTGCATCGCGAGGAAGAATGTCAGGGTGGAAAGCAGTCAGCAGCGACGATGCACCTCCTGCGGCAGCGCCCTGAGCCGCTACAACGCCGGTGCCAGGTGCGGCCCCTGCCAGCGCGGGTTACGTATCGCGCCCGAGTTCTGGGACGACCCTCAAGTCCAGCAGGCAGTGTCGACCTGGGACCTGGGAACACTGTGCCGCCTCGTTCGGCGCCATACCGGCATGCCACAGGCGGCCTTCGCTCGGATCGTCAACAGCGACCAGTCCGAGATCAGCCGATTGGAGCGCGGTCAGCGGGCCGTCAAGGACCGGCGCAAGATGATCCAGTGGGCCCAAGTCCTCAACTTCCCCGAAGAGTTGGCCGGTCCGCTCCCGAGTGAGTCCGAGCACCCGGTGTCGACCACGCAGATCGCGACGCGCCTGCCGAGTGCCACTGCGGCGGCCGGGTCGCGGCACCTGTACTTCCCCGCCGGCCAGAGCCTCTCCGGTGGCGCCCTGCCCGCACTGGTGATCGACGCCGATACCTTTCGCGGCAACGAGCTTCACCTCAGCGGCAGCGTCGAGTTGGACGCCTGGATGAAGGCGCCCATTCGCTCCCTCGTGATCGCCAAGCGGACCATCGACGGTACGAGTCGCCAGTTCGCCGTCGACGCCCGCTTCGGTGCCCGCGCCAAGGGCAAGGCAACGCTCCGCATCCCGTCCGCGTACGAGCTCGATGACCTCACATACGGAATCCTGTGGGCAGTCACCGGCTTCGACGCCGCGCTGCTGGGCGACGACGCCGGTCTGCACGCCGTCCTGCCGCTCACCACCGGCACCGACCTCGACCCGCTGGCCGCCGCCGCGCAGGACGAGGACCTGACGCCCGGCTCCCTCATGTTCATCGGCTCTCAGGCCAGCGCCCACTACATCCTCGACAGCCGCAGCGCCCTCGGCGAAGACCCGGTCTTCTGGACCCGCGAGCAGAGCGGAGAGGAGGCCGCCACCTGGCTCTTCTTCATCCACAAGCTCGACTACCTCCGACGAACCGCCCCGGCGACACCCGAGGCGAGGGGCGGGACCGGCCGCGCCTTCTGCGTCCCGCCGGCAGCGGTCACCCGCTCCCCAGGTCACGAGCGGGTCCTGCTGTTCCTGGCGATCGCCCTGATGGAATCCCTCGGCATCACCACCTGGATCACCGACAACTCCGACCTCATGGAGACCGAGGGCTTCGCCCTGCTCGCTCAGCAACGCGCCGTCATCGCCAGCTGGGTGCGAGCCGAGGCCGTCTCCAAGCTCGGACGCACCACACGACGGGCCGACCTGCACGCCTTCGCCGACGCCGTCGGCCACGCAGCCGCGCACTCCGTCACCACAGCCGATGCCACCCGCGACCGCCTCATCGCCACCGCCGACTACCTCGGACTCGACTGGGCCTGGCTCACCCGGCGCTGCCGCCAGCTCGCCTCCGTCGGCACCCGCGCCCTCGCCAGACCTCGAAGCCGACTGCTCGGCCTGGAAGGCCTGGATGCCGCTTGTCAGTTCATCGCCGCCCACCACGTGCCCTGAACCGATAGATTGCCCGGAGGTCACCCGGCCCCACCGCTGATGGGACAACACCCGGACAAGGAGACAAGGGCGTTGAGCAGGACAGTCGCGATCTTCTCCCTGGGCGGAACCATCGCCATGACCACCGACCCGGCCACGGGTGGAGTCGTACCGGCCCTCTCCGCCCACGAACTCCTCGCCGCCGTCCCCGCTCTGCAGGACCTGGACGTCGAGCTGCGCGTCCACGACTTCCGGCGCCTCCCTGGCGCCTCCCTCAGCTTCGACGACCTGAGCGCCCTCTCGGACGCCATCGCCGATGCCTTCCGGGCCGGCTGCGACGGCGCGGTGGTCACCCAGGGCACGGACACCATCGAGGAGACCGCCTACCTCCTTGACCTCCTGCACGCTGGCGAGCAGCCGATCGTCGTCACCGGGGCCATGCGCAACCCCACCCAGCCCGGAGCGGACGGACCGGCGAACATCCACGCGGCCGTCATCGCCGCTGCGGCTGCAGAACTGCGCGGCGCCGGCACCGTGGTCGTCCTTGGCGACGAGATCCACGCGGCCCGCAGCGTCCGCAAGTCCCACAGCACCAGCCCGGCCGCGTTCACCTCCCCGGCCACTGGGCCCCTCGGACGCCTCTACGAGGGCCGCGTCCACCTCCGCGGCCCGCTCGCCGCCCGCACCGCTTTCCCCGGACCGCTTACCAGCTCCGCGCCCCGCGTCGGGCTGTACACCGCGACGCTCGGCGACGACGGCATCCTCCTCGCCACGATGGCCGAGGCATGCGACGGCCTCGTCGTGGCCGCGTTCGGCGTGGGCCACGTCCCTCAGAGTTTCGTTGCCACCTTGGAGCAGACCGCCGCCCGGATCCCGGTCGTCCTCACCAGCCGAATCGGCAACGGACCGGTCCTGGAAGCGACTTACAGCTTCCCCGGTTCGGAGAAGGACCTGATCGCCCGCGGACTGATCCGGGGCGGCCACCTCGACCCCTACAAGGCCCGGCTCCTCCTGCACCTCCTGCTCGCCCAGGACCGGAAGACCGACGAGATCGCCGCCGGTTTCCGCGCCATGGCTGACTGACGCCGAAACCCCCCAGCCCTTCAACCGCGAGGACCACCCCCATGCGTGCCAGCGAACTGACCCTCGGCCGGACCTTCGGCGTCACGTTCGAGCACGGCGAGGACTTCTTCGAGGCCCTCGCCGCGTTCTGCAAGGACCACGACGTCCGCCAGGGCTACATCCCCATGTTCATCGGCGCGTTCTCCGAGGCCGAGATCGTTGGCACCTGCGACGGCCTGACCCACCCCGAACAGCCGCTCTGGGACCGTACTCGCGTCGAATTCGTCGAGGCCCTCGGCGGCGGCACCCTCGCCCACGACCCTGCCACCGGACTGGTCCTCCCGCACATCCACCTCGCTGCCGGTCTCAAGGGCGACAACGCCGATGGACGCACCAGCCATCTGCTCAGCGCCCGGGTGCAGTTCCTCAGCGAGCTCGTGGTCGTGGAGGTTGCCGGTCCGACGATGACCCGGCCACGCAACCCCGACCTCTACGACGTCCCGCTCCTCACCTTCGGCCCGACCTCCTGAGCCGCTCCAGCCAGGCGTGGCCCGGCAGGACCAGCTCCAGCACACCTGCGAGCCACGCCTGCTGGGCGTCGTCGAGGTGGGGCAGCACCCGCTCGAAGTCGAGCTGGTCCTTCTCACGTACGTTCTTCGCCTTGTAGAACAGCTGCACCTCGGGGCTCAGATACGGGATGCCCGTGCAGGTCACCTGGCCGAGCTGCGCCAGCGGGCGCCGGACACGGGAGTCCCGACGCGAGACCCAGTCCTCACCATCGGCCTCGTCCAGCATGAGCTGAACCGACCACGGCTCGTCCGGTGAACGACGGCACCACACGTCGTGCACCCAGCTCGGCAGGTCCTCGCCCGTCGACCAGGCACGCAGCCTTCCGGCACCAGGCGGATCGGCCAGGAAGAGGTCCCACCCCTCGAAGTGCTGGCGGACCAGGGCCTGGTCGCGGTGAAGGACCAGCACGTCGAGGTCGCTGTGCTCGCGGTACGGCTCACCGACGGCCCATTCGATCGCGAAGCCGCCCGCGATCCACCAGGGGAAGTCCGCCCCGGCCAGCAGCTCGGCCGCCTCCTGGGGTGAGAGGGGAGTCCACGGCCCCTGCGCCGGTACGGTCGCGTTCGCGTCGATCACGGCAGCCATCCTGGCACTTCCCGCACCGGGCAGTCGTCCAACTCGCCTACGCATAAACACGCATGGGGGAATCCGGCCAGCACGCCCAATGTGGTTGGCGCGGCTGACACTACCGAAGCCTGCGAACGCTCTCGCAGAGGAGGAAGCAAGTGCAGGTGCCCACATCGATCCCCAATCGCACCATCGAGCCCGCTCCGGCCGCGTGTCGGTCGACATCCAGGCACGCCAGTTGGCGACATCCAGCCATCGACATCAGCGCCGGCGCCGCCCGACGCGAGACCCGTTCGACGCTCTCGGCCTGGGACCTCGCCGAAATCGCCGACGCGGCTGAACTGTGCGTGTCCGAGCTGGTCACGAACGCGATCACGCACGCCCCCCGGCACCCCGACGCCACATTCCAGCTGGACCTGGTCCGCCACGGGGACCACCTGCTCGTCGCAGTCAGCGACGCCGACGGCTCCGCCATCCCCCACCTCCGTATCCCAGAGGACGGCGACGAGCACGGCCGCGGTCTGCTGATCGTCCGTGCGCTGTCAACGGCCTGGGGCGTGGCGTACTCCAACGACGGCCTCAAGACCGTCTGGTGCAGGCTTGAAACGCATGTGATCTCCGAGTCCGTCCGCCAGGTGGCCAGCTGAGGGTCCGTCGCCTCGCACTGATGGTTCGTGTGGAGGCGGGTCGCCCGCCTCGGCCATTGGCCTGGCTGAACCTTGCCAGCGGCCCGATGGTGTCAGCTGGCGTTACAGTCACCGCCATGAGCGACTCCCAGTCCCAAGAGGTCGTGGCCCAACCCCGTACCGCCGCCGGCGTGCTCTTCTTCGACGCGGACAACCGTGTCCTCCTCGTGAAGCCGACCTACAAGCCCGGCTGGGAGATCCCCGGCGGCTACCTCCACGCGGGTGAGACTCCGAGCGAGGGCGCCGCCCGCGAGGTCAAGGAGGAGCTCGGCATCACCCCGCCGATCGGCCGCCTGCTCGTCGCCGACTGGGCACCTCACCCAGCCGAAGGCGACAAGCTCCTCTTCGTCTTCGACGGCGGCGTCCTCCCGGCCGACGAGCTCAACCGCATCGCCGTCGACCAGGTCGAGATCGCTGAGTACGCCTTCCACCCCAGCGAGCAGTTCGACGCACTCCTTATCCCGCGCCTCGGCCGCCGCGTCCACGCAGCTTGCGCCGCTCGAGCCCAATCCGAGACCGTGTTCCTGGAGAATGGGGCGCCGCTCCCGTAGGCAGCCCTGGCACGCCGCCACCTTCCAACTCACCCGGTCCGTCACCACGACCACCTCGTCGCCGTCAGCGATGCCATGCTCCGTCATCTCGTAGCTCCGTGACCCTGAGCGCGTATGAGGTCCAGGCCGGCTGGACGAGCAACCAGGCGAGCCTCGTAAACCCTGCAGTCCCGGCCGAACTCGAGTGCACCCCCGGCGCTGGGAGCGGTTCCTCGCTTCTCGTGGTCGTCAAGCGCGTCCTGGCCGGCGAGGTCCCTGCGGCCCTCGACAGCCTGAAGGCCGCCGAGGCCGCCCGCGCCGAGTTCACCGCCCGGTTCTCCAAGCGGACCTTCGGCGAAGCGCAGAACCTCCCGGCCATCTCCTTCAAGGAACACGCCGAGACCCCTCTGGCCAACGTGCTGACTCAGATCCTGGGCTTCGCCCCCAGCAACTCCGCTGCCCGCCGCGTCGCCGCCCAGAACGGCCTCCGCCTCATTGCCGAAGCGGCAGACGGCGAACAGCACACCACCCAGCTTGACGAGGGCGTTGCTATCCGCCCTCGTCAGCGAGGCCGACATCGCCTGGGAAGCGACCTTCTACCTCACGGCAGGCTAAAAGATCGCCCGCATTGATAAGTGACGAAACGTCGCGTGGTGGTGAGGTGTTGGCTTGACCCACCACCACGCCACGTCTCGGTCGTCGATGTTCGGTGGCCTGTGTTACCGCGACCGCACGGCCGCGGGTCCATCCTGTGCGGCTTTTCGAGATCTCTCCCGCGTAAACGTACCTACGCGTCGGCGCTGAAGTGCTTCCGGAAGGCGTTGAGTACTCGATCAGCCGCATTCTGAACCAGAGCTAATTGCGCAGTCGGATTCGACCGTACCTTACTGACGACCGTAATTGGCGCATTCTCGGCGGCGAGAATATTTCTCATTTCTCGTTGGACGAGATACTCGACCGATTCGCGATGGCTCGTTTCGGCCGCGAGAAACACGCTCTCTTCTCCGATCTCCGACCAAACGATGACCAGATCGTCGATCTGCTCCCACGCTGACTCGTCGAATTCGTGGACGCGTCGTCGGAATGATGATCGTTCGAGGGCTCGCCCAAGGTGATCGGCCCATCGGCCCAGCACACCGTTCCGGCCAACCGTCATACCTATATAGGCAACTCTAATGCGGCGTGAGTATCCGCAGTAGATGTAGGCGCGTGCTCGACAAAGGCTCGGGTTGCCGATTGCGGCCGACCCCCAAGTATCAGTCTCGTTGATATTAATCATCGGAGTAAAGAATCAGGCGAAGCGCTTTTCGAGTGCGGTGGCAGTTGCCTGATATACGGCCGACGATGCCTGGTTGCGATACCTCTGAAATACTTCCTCAATTACTTCGTCTTCGATGTTCTGCAGGTTCCTTACGGAATTGCTCTCGCTTACGGCTAGGCTCAAAAATAGGGCATGCAGCAGCAGTACTACGTCTGCATCGCTGCCGAATCGCTCGTCAAACATTCGCATGAAGCGATGGTTTCGGTTGATTCGCACGATCGTTCCAAGCGTGGCGTCGTAGGCCCGCTCCCAGAGGGCGTTATCGTCGAGCTGCTCGACGATCGCGACGCGGGAGCCCTCCTTGATTGCTAGCTCGCGTTCGGGCTCACGCAACGGATGGCGTACAGCTTCTTTCTGTTCGCGTTCCTTGCGCTTCGACTCGGTGAAGATGTCATCTTGATCGTTTGGCAGAAGGTCTGGGAACTCCACCTCGCTCAGCGCCTCGGTGGCCTTGCTGATCGGGTCCTCGTCGGCCTTCTTCTTGAGTAGCTTGGTGGCGTTCCGCCAAGCCGCCCTGCTGGCGCGTCGGGCTTCGTATGTCGCCTCGTCGAGAGCGCCTTCGGCTTCCTCGCTGAGCAGTATTTCAGACTTCTTGACATCGATATTGAATGCATCATCGGCTGAATCGTCGATCAGGATTCTTCCCCGGAAGGCAAAAAAGTCCTGCTCTGTTGGAATAAGGCCGAAGCGTTCGCCATGTCGAATGAGTCGCTTGTTGCGATAGACATAGAATCCGTAGTGCTTTGCTCCAATCATGTACCTCTTGCGAATTTCTGCGGAGTTCTCGAATGCGGGAGGATGTACGAGCTGGGTCGCCTCGAGAGTGGCTTGTACTCCGTTTTCTGCGTCTAGGGTTATGAGGCGTGGCCGCTCTAGCCAGCGCACACTCTGGCCATCCCAGGATCCTTCGACAATGTTGCCGTTCGCTTCGGCCGCACTGGTGAACAGCGGATCGAAGGGTGCGATTGCCTCGCCGTCAAGCAGAATATCCAGGCTGTCCTGTCCGCCCTGGAGAAAGTAAAAATATGTGAGGCCAAGCTTCTGAGTGAGCGCTTCCCTTGTTTTCCGGATACTTGGATGGTTGCGCTTGTGTACTTTCTCGATACTGACCAGTGTGCCATGCGAAACCCCGGGCAGCATCCGGTCGATTCTGTCTCGGTCGGCTTCGTTTAGCTCGGGCGTCTCGCAAACAAATTCTCCCACTTTTTCAACATGTGGGAGGTCGAGAACAATCTTGTTCCACTCGCATCCTTCGCGCGCACTGATCACTTCAATGCGATCGCCCTGAGACAGTCCTGCACTCTTGAGGCCGAGACCGTACTTGCCGAGGCTTCCTTCGGCGTATTCGCGATCAACGCCAAGGCCAAGCGCGCTAAGTAGTTGCTCCTTGCTCATGCCAGCGCCGTTGTCGGCGATGATGTACCCGGCTGCACTGTTTCGGCGGTTTTCTGCAACCGCAGGCTCACGCTCGAGCTCGATAGCGATGCGGCTTGCGCCAGCAGCCACAGAGTTATCCACAATGTCGCAAATGGCGCTTTCGGGCGTGTATCCGATTCGCGCGATAGCGCGCAGTACCCTGCCGGGGTTGATCGGGGCCGACACGAAATTGCTTCCGCCTGGCGCGGCATCAGCCGGAGTGGTCATGCTTAGGCTCCTGGAGTGAATTCGATATGACAATTCATCTAGTGGGAGTTCTTGAGTTCTATGCAATTAGCGAGCGGTATACACTCCGCCTACTAGGATCCTGAAGAACTTTCGCGGTACTTACATGGCAGGTGGCCTGCTGACACAGTTGTATCGCCCTCCGGCACTGCAGGCAGTGATCGCGTGCCCATGGTGTCACGAGGAGCAACGGCATGTGGCACCTTCGAAGAAGCCCGGCTGACTGTTCGTCATCAGCCGGGCGTGGGGGCTCAGGGGCCAGCAGGGCGCATCTCGGTTAGCCAAGCGCCCGCCCGACTTCAGTCGGCGTCGACCGGTAGGAGCGTGAACAGCTCCTCGGCCGGCAGGGGGTACTTGGTCTTCATCACGTCGGAGTAGGCGCGCAGTGCCCTACTGATCTGGGCCTTGGAGCGCGGGGCAAGGTGAACCTGCAGGAGGTCGTACAGCAGCTGGCTGTTGCCGCTCGCCATCTTGCCCTTGGTCTTCGTGCCTTCGGGCGTCTCGATCCACATGGAGGAGAACGGCGCCGAGGTCATCTTCCAGTCGAGCGCCGACAGACGCTTCATCACCTCCGGCCACTCCAGCGCGCCCTGTTCCAGGATGTGTCGCACGACCCTCGCCACCTGAACCTGGATCGCCGGCCGCATGAACGGGTGGCCAGCACCGTCTCGGCCCTTGGGCGCCCGCAGGTCCTTCGGCGATACAGACGCGAGGTATCGCTGACGCAGGCTCCCACACGCGTCGAGGAGCTCTCGAAGGCGAACGGTGAGGAGTTCGAAGCTCTGGTCGAGAAGGTCGTCGGTTGCTCGCTGGTTGGACTGGTCACTGGCGCAGGGGAGGTCGTAGCCGATCTCCTTGGCGACGTCGTAGAGCACACCGATCGTGCTCCATGCAGGACTTGATGCGTTGATCGAGCGCTGGGCCAGCACGAGTTCCCCGTCCTGGCCGACCTTGCTGAACACCAGGACGACCTTCTCCCGCTTCAGGAAGTCGTCTTCGTCGAGCAGACGCCTGGTGAGGATGGCGAAGCTGTCGTCCTCGTCGAGAGCGATGTTCTCCTGGAGATTGGTGCTCTTGGCGTTCCGGTTGATGTTGGTGAAGAGCCGCCGGGTGCGCTGCCGTCCCTCTTCGGTGTCGAAGTGCGGTACCACGATGACGTTGATGTCTTCGCGGCCGAGCTCGGGATTCTGCTTGATCGCTTCTTTGATCGCCTTGAGTCGGTGCTGGCCGTCGAGAGCGAAGAACTGCTGAGTGCCGTCGAAGGTGAGGACGCCGAAGTTGCGGTCCAGCCCTTGGAGGACGGCCTGGTCGTCCGCATCCATCGAGACGGAGTGGTACTTGGGATCTCCACCCCACACCGCGATGATGAGCGCGCCGAGGAAGCGGTTCTCGTTGGTGAGCAGGTACTCGGTGATCTTCTCTGTCCGGTCGCCGACGCCACGCTGGATCATGGTGCCGAGATCCCGGTTGCCGCCGAGCTCGTGTGCGAAGTTAATCTCGCGCGCTACCTGGGCGTAGCTCATCAGGCAGGAGTAGTAGGTCCAGTTGCCTACCTTGGCCTCGAAGGCGGGGACGAACGTCTTGGACGGCATGAGGTACCTCTGTATCAGGAAGCGAGTTCGAGCTAGGAGCGGAGTGCTGGCTTGGCTACCGAGCTGATCCGGCCGCGCAGGGTGGGGCCGCCCTGGATGTTGATGGGCGGGTTGTACAGGTGAAGCAGGCGCTCCTCCAGATTCTTGATCATCGATCGGTCGTCGACGGTCGCGAACCAGTACTCCAGGGGGCGCAGCGCGAGGTAGTGGGTCAAGCGGTCGTCTCGGTTGGTCGGGGGCTCCCGGGTCCAGAGGTTCTCAGGGTTTCCTCGCAGGTGCTTCCGGTAGTCCCGGTACCTGTTCCGGAGCGTGTTGCCCATTTGACCGGCGCCGCCTGCGTGCCCGATGTAGAGGACTTGGTGGAAGCTGCCCGCAGTCCGGTCCGCCATGGCCAGCTTGATCGATGGGGACCAGACGAACATGTAGAGGCCCGGCTCGTCAGGTATCGCGTCGACGATCCCTTCGGCCGCCTTGAGCCGCTCCCACGCTGAGGCGAGTCGCTTCAGGTCGTCCTGGAGGACTTGATGGGCTGGCACGTCCAGCATCGGCGCGATGCCGAGCTGGATCTCGAGAGCGGGACTGGCATCCAGGCGGTGGCGGTTGACCGCTCGCGCGATGGTATCTGGTGTTGCCATTCCTCATGTGCTCCGACTGGATGACGGTGTGTGATGAGCGCACACATCCTTACACGCGGCACCGACAGAGGGAGCGCCGAGACGAAAAAGGGCCCGGTAGATAACGATTTGTCATCTACCGGGCCCCTTGGGGTCTTTGCTTGGTCAGAGGTGGCAGACGGAGCAGCCAGCCTCGTCGTCGTCCGCGTCGAGGGCGTCCGAGAGGACCTCAAGCAGCGGCCGGTTGGGCTTGATCCGCTTTGCGGCCCGAGCGAGGTTGGCCTCGTGCTTGGCCTGGATCTCCTCGCGGCGCTCTATGAGCTCGTGTAGGGACTCGCCCTGGGACCAGGTGTAGTCGCGGCCCTGCATGGCGGTGTCCTGGTGGCGGACCTTCTCCTCGTAGGCGACGGCCTTGTCGAAGAGCTCGGGGTGGCGGTCCTTGAGGCCGAGCCACTCGTGCTTGCGCTGGAAGAAGCAGAAGTAGCAGCCGGACCGGGTGCGCCACTCGTAGTAGGCGGGCAGGCCGGTGCCGGCCTCTTCGAGGATGCGATTGACGCCGTCGCGGTCGATGCCGTCCTCGCGGAAGGGGAAGACAGCGGTGATGTTGGGCTTGGTGCTGACGTAGCCGAGGCGGTTCTCGTCGGCTCGGATGGCGACGTAGGAGATCACCTCGTCGTCGCCGACCCACTCCTCCAGTGGCTTGATCTTCAGGTTCTTCGTGCACCAGCGCATCTGGGGGCTGGGCAGGGTGCCCTGGTAGACCTCGAGCCAGTGGTCGAAGTCCCGGTCGGTGTTCAGGCGCACGATCGGCTTGCCGACGGCCGCCTCGAGCTTGTTGAGGTACTCGTACGTCTCCGGCAGTTCGGCACCGGTGTCGCAGAAGAAGTACTCCATCTCCGGCACGCGGTCGCGCATGTAGATCGCGAGGGCGGAGGAGTCCTTTCCGCCGGACAGGCCCAGGACGTGCCGGACCTTCTTCCCGGAAGCGGTGTTGGTCATGATCACTCCGTCCTCTCGAGTGCGGTGGTGGCAGGCTCGGTAACGCGCTGGGCCAGGGCAGCGAGCAGGATCCGGGCGCCGTCGGGGCCGAGCGCCTTTTCAGCCTGCTCCAGGACACTGACAGCCAGGTGTTCGGCCTCTCGCTGGGCCTGCTTGGGCAGGTAGATCAGCGTGCGCTGTTCGGCCCCGTCCTTGTCGGTCAGGGTGAGCAGGCGGGCATCGAGTTCTTCCTCGGCGCCGCCCGCGGGGGTGTCGTTCCTGTAGAGGTGGCTGACGCGGTCGAGGGCGCTGGCCATCTCGCGCACCCGGCGGGCAAAGACAGCGACGTCGCTGTCGGACCAGTCGCCGAGTGCGGCATGGGACAGGCGGACGATCATCGGGTCCAGCCAGTCCTCGTCCGGCAGGTACTCGTTGAGCGCTATGGCGACGAAACCGCGCAGCTCCAGACTGAGCGAGACGCCGGTAAAGCCCTTCAGTCGGGCGGCCAGGGCCCGGCGAAGTTTGGGCAGTGAGGACGGCAGGCGGAATTCGCGGCCGATCGTCTCAATCGCTTCGGTGCGTAGGGCCTGGTCGGCCCCGGCGATCTCACTGGCCGCGGCGGCGAGGCGGTCGACGTAGCCCTTGTTGCCGGCCGTGCTCTTGTGCAGCTCGGGAGTGATCGGCTCCAGGCCGAGGGCCTTGGGGAGCACGTGGAAGAGCAGCTCGTCCGGGTCCTGCGCCGTGAACAGGGCAGAGCGGACGGCGATGGCGTCCTTGCTGATCCGTTGTGTGCGGCGGGCATAGGGAGTGAGCGCCATGACCCGCTCCAGCAGGGCGCGGGTCACCGCGAGCAGTGCGGGGTTGCGCAGAGCTTGGGAGCGGGGCGGCTCCACCTTGAGGGCTACGGACAGGTTCTTGACGACGCTGTGTCGCAGGCCGTCGCCGACAGGCGTGGCCTTGACGGAGAAGCGGCCGGGAGACTTCAGCATGCGCTCGACGACGTCGGGTGTCAGCCGTGGCAGGTAAGACCCGTCCTCGAACAGGGCCACGTCGTGGCTGCGCAGGATGAGGGCGGTCACCACCAGCAGCGGAACGACGCCAGCCTTCACGCCGTACGGCGGCACCATGATGACCCGGAAGATCTGCTCAAGGCTGGTGCGCTCGTGTGCCTCGGTGAGTGCCGCCTCGAGCGCGGCCCACACCTCCCGGGTGTGGGAGTGCGCGGGGCCGGGTCGGGAGAACCCGTAGGGCAGAAGCGAGGACGAGGACTGGTTGGCAGCTGCAGCGTTCTCGCGGTGCAGACCCATGTAGGCCAGTGCGCCGCTGTACATGGAGCGCTCGGCCGGGTACTTGACGATGCCGAGGTACGGCTCGCCGGACTTCAGCAGCATCGCGGTCAGCAGCTCGCGGCGGGCCTTGGCGCCCTGGCTGCTCAGTTCGTGCCGGCCGATGATCTCGTTGCGGATGTGCGGCGTATGGGGGAACACCCGGTCGCATGCGATGGATGCAAGGCCGCTGAGGCTGCGACCCTCGATCACTTCCCCGTCTTCGGCGTCGGCAGCGATGCCGGAGCGCCACAGCCGCCACGTCGCTCGCTGGGTGGGGGGGAAGAACGCGGCGCTGAGAAGTTCCAGCAGCTCGCGCTTCGCGCCGGATGTGCGTTCGCTGATCTCGCGCTTGGCGACGAAGTCGAGGGTCTTGTCGCGCTGCAGTTCCTCCAGCGCAACGAGGTTGAAGGCGGCTCGAACGACGAGGTCGGGCTCCTCGGTGACGCCGAGGACTACTGGCAGGGAGGACTCGATGGCGGGCCGATCCTCAATGGTCCCGAGATGGAAGACCAGGAGCCCATCAGCGTGGTCGGTGAGTTCGTCAGGCCCCTTGACGAGCTTCGTCTGTGCCGTGGTGATCTGGACGAAGAGGGCGCGGAGCATGCCTGTGACCTGGCTGTGCCGGCCGGCGGCTACGGCCAGGGGGAGGTAGTCCCCGAGGCGCTGGGCGACGGCGGTGTCGTCGAGGTGGCTGAGGGTTTCCTTCAGGCGACCGTCGATGTCCACGTCGCTTCCGCGCCAGGCCCGGTACTCGCCGTTGAAGCTGCGGTACACCAGGAAACCGCGGGCCACGAGGCTGTTGAGCTGCTCTTCGAGTGCGGCGAAGGCCTTCGGATCGGCAGTGTCACCGGGCTCGTGCAGCGCGTAGTAGACCATCGCGGCGGTCGCCCGTAGGGCGCCGTCCTCGTCGATCAGGTTGAGCATGCCGACCGTGCGCAGCAGGTTCTGGTCGGCGGTGGACAGGCCGTTGGCCTGGGTGATCCGTGACTCGATCTCGATCCACTTGCTCGCGTTGCTGGAGGCAAGCAGCGAAGTCCGCCCGGAGTCGAGGAAGAAGTCGTACAGCTGCGGAAGCTTGACCGTGCTCGCCCGGCGAGGCTTGTCGCTGGAGAACCGCTCGAGCGAGCGGCGAACGGTGTTGGGCTCGTCGTTGTTGAGGAACCCGGTCAGGCTACGGTCGTGCTGGCCGATCTGTGCGGCGAGGAATGGAGCCGCGGCAGCGGTCAGCGGGTGGAGCGGATACAGGTCCGCGAAGTCCTCCGCCTTGAGGACGACGACATCGTTCAGCCCATGGTCGCGCCACGTCTGCTGAGCTGCCTCGGCATAGGCAGTGATCAGCTTCCGCCCTGATGTAGACACCCCGGACTGGTCGAGGCGGCGGCGCATCAGCTGCACGGCGTCGCCGAGGTGGGGAGCGAAGGTGATGTCCTCGAACCGGCCCTGGATCTTCGCCCATTCGCGGGTCTGTAGCTCGCTGGACTGCCCCGCGTAGTCCATGAAGGACATGTGCTGAAGCGTCATCATGAACAGCGGCAGCCCGTTGGACCCGGCGCTCTTCTCGGCCAGCTCCTGCAACAGGAACAGGTCCGCCTTGGCGGTGGCGAACTGGCTGTGCCCTGCGAGGTGTTCGAGGGTCTTACCGAACTCGTCGATGACCAGCAGCAGGGGTTGCTGTGCACACAGTGCGGTGACCGCGGCGATGACGTCCCCAGGCTCGGCCGCCGAGGGGTCTTCGCACCGTGCCAGTGCCGCGGAGATCGCCTTCGGCATGCGGGTCGGCCAGCGGCGCTCGGCCGCGGTGCGCAGGGCACGGGACAGGGTGACGATGACTGGCTCGCGGCGGGCGGTCGCGACGGCCCCGAGGAAGCCGGCCGGTGCCAGCTCCTCGCGGGCTGCGTCAATCCGCTGGGCCAGCCCGGCGCTCGTACCGGCCAGGACCTCCTGCGCTTCGGCCCGACGTCCCTCGTCGTGCCCGAGGAGCGCGTCGATGAGGTTGACGAGCGTGGACTTGCCCGAGCCGTAGGCGCCGGTGAGCGACCACGAGCGAGGGCGGCGCGGGTCGCCGAGGGCATTGGCCAGACGGTCGAGCACGTCGAGAGCCCGCGCGCCTACGTAGGGCGAGTGGAGCTCGTCCAGCACGTCCCGCTCCACATTGGTGGAGCGCATACGGGAGCCAACGAGCTCGATGCCGGCAGGGAACTCGGTGCCACCGGAGGTCTTGCGGGCGGCCTTCGGCCGCGAGGGGGTCTCGGTGGTCACTCGGAGGTCTCCTCGATCAGGGGGAGCTGCTGCTCAACGGTGTTACGGAGCTCCCGGGCCTCGGCGGCGGCGAGCTTGGGGTATGTGCGGGCCCAGTCCTGCCGGGTCGGGAACTTCGGCCGCTTGCGGACGTGGTCGTACTGGGCGTCCAAGACGTCCCAGGCGAGCTCGAAGGGGTCGGAGTTGAAGACGAGGCTGCGCTGTCCGACAGCTTCGACGAGCTGCAGACCGGGCGTGGTTGCCGCCACCCGTTCCACCGCCGCGGCGATGTCGGGTTCACGGATGCGGAAGGCCCGCCCGGGGGCGCCGTGCTCGCTGGCGAGTCGGGCCAGGGAGATGGATCCGCCCTGACGCGTCGTGGTGGCGGCGTAGTCCAGGCAGGCGTAGGCGACGATCCGGTCCGGCAGAGTGACGCGCGTCCCGGTGGTGAACTCCCACTCTGAGCGGCCCGAAAGAGGCTGCTCCACGGTCTCAATCAGGCCCAGTTCGCGGAAGGGGCAAGCCAGCAAGTCCTCGAGCGCGCCGGGTGCACCACCCTTGGACCGCTTTGCCGGGACGTACATCTTGGTGATGCAGTCGACGTCCTTCGCGATCGACGCCTCGACGGGCGCCTCGTCGTAGGAGAGGTTCACGTGGCGCACGATCAGCTGAGTCAGGTCGGGCGCCGAGAAGCGGGCGAACGGGGCAAGCTGGAAGGCGACGTACCAGGACGGAGCCCAGCTCTTGGCCCCCGGCCGAGAGGACAGCAGCCACCAGTGCAGCAGCCACAGGCTGCCCTGTTCTTCGAGGTACGGGTCGGCGCCGTCCTCGTCGAGAAGCCAGCGCGCCTCCCACGTGGGGTAGGACAGCAGCGCGCGGGAGTTGGCGTCGTCGCCATAGTGCTCACGCGTCAGCTTGAACGCCCGAGACCAGTACCGCATGGAATAGACCATGTTCTTACCGACACCGAGCAGGACCGTGGCGTCCTCGGCGAGGAACACCTCCGGATTCTCCTTCACCTGCATGTATGCCTTATGGAGCCACCCGAAGCGCGGCGCGAACGTCTCGTGACGCGCAAACGAGGAGTGGGCGGCTTCCGCGAGCCGGCTGTCTGACATGCGAGGCGTTCTCCGTGTCCGTTCAGGATTGGGTGATCTTTGGGCGGGCTGTGCTATATCGCAGCTGCCAGGGCAGCACGCACGTGCTGGACAGCTCGGACCGTCGAGGACACGGCCCGGTCGACATCGTGGGTGGTCGTGGCGTACCCCAGGGAGAACCGGATGGTGCTGTCTGCTTCTTCCCGACTGCGTCCCATGGCCAGGAGCACGTGGCTTGGACTGGGCGCGCCAGAGGAGCACGCGCTCCCCTCCGATGCCGCCACCTCCGGCATTGCAGCGAGAACGGCATCCGCCGGGGCACCGTGGAACGTGATGCTGGTTACACCAGGCAGGCGCTGGTTCACCGCGCCGTTGATCCGGCAGTCGCCGACCTGTTCAACGAGGGCCCCCTCAAGAGTGTCACGCAATCGTGCGATCCGGGGCACCTCGTCGTGCAGGCCGATGCGGGCGCCCTCAGCCGCCGCTCCTGCGCCGGCGATGCCTGCGACGTTCAGAGTGCCGGCGCGCCAGCCCCGCTCCTGCCCGCCGCCGACGAGCAACGGGCGGTACGGCAGACGAACGCCCCGCCGGACGAACAACGCTCCGACACCCTGCGGGCCGCCGAACTTGTGCGCGGACAGCGACAGCAGGTCGACATCCGTCTCGGAGAGATCGATCGGCAGCCGGCCAACGAGTTGCGTGGCGTCGGTGTGGACCAGTGCTCCGGCTTCGTGAGCGGCTTCAACAACAGGTGCGAGATCCGTCAGCACGCCCGTTTCGTTGTTGGCCGCCATCAGCGACACGACCGCGACCTCGCCGGTGGCCAGCGCCTTATGGAAGGCGTCCAGGTCCACCAGGCCGTCCGTGTCGACAGGCAGGACCACGAGCGATCCGGGCGCATCGGACGTCAGCGCCTTCGCGGTCTCCAGCACGGCCGGATGTTCCACCGCGCTCGTCACCAGCCGCCCCCCGACAGCGAACGCCGCCCTCAGGGCGAGATTGTTGGCCTCCGTGGCACCCGAAGTGAAGATGATCTCCCCGGGGGAGCAGCTCAGGAGAGCTGCTACCTGACGGCGTGCCAGGTCAACGCGATCGGCGGCGTCGCGGCCGGACCGGTGAGTGCTCGAGGCATTGCCTACCGTGCGCATCGCGGCGAGAGCGGCTTCCAGAGCCTCGGGACGGGCGGGCGCGGTCGCGTTGTAGTCGAGGTAGGCCAGACCCCCATCAGGAGACTGAAATGTCACGCTCCACCCCATTTCGCTCTGCTCTGGCTGATCGGCTGGTGAGGTTTCTCGTCCGATGCGAGACCATCCACCAGGAGTACCCCGCGATCCTAGCCGGAGCGAAGGACAAGCGGGGTGGAGGCTTC
The DNA here is from genome assembly GCF_044327205.1 of Kitasatospora sp. NPDC018058. Lineage (NCBI taxonomy): Bacteria > Bacillati > Actinomycetota > Actinomycetes > Kitasatosporales > Streptomycetaceae > Kitasatospora > Kitasatospora sp. NPDC018058. The sequence goes on from NZ_JBIRFA010000002.1 coordinate 381,238, forward strand.
GAGTTCCGCGCCGCCGAAACCGGGTGCAGACCACGAAACGAACAAATGTTCCCATGTGTTTACCCAAGTCGACAGGGGAGTGAAAGCCCGTTCTCACCAGCGGAGTTCGTCCGCGTCCATGCGCGCAGGGCTGCAGAGCGGCCGGATTTGTGTGACCGGCCGCCGCATGGCAGTGCGTAGGGCTAGGGTTTGATCACGACACGCGATGTGAGTGGCAGGACACAGCGCGCCTGGCGTGGGCGCAGCGATGTGGAGGGGGAGCGGCAGCATGCACATCGGCGGCGGGACGCGGACTAACCGGGCTACGGTATGACCGGATCGCCCGGCATCGCGTTCGGGGCGGTCCTCGGTAGCGCACCCCTGCCCTACATACGCAACCTCCTCGGCGAGGATGCCTGCGACCTCCTCGACCTCCTGCACCGAGGGGAGGACACCGAAGCGGTGCTCCGGAAGGTCGCGGCATCAGCCGTCTCTCCGGAGCGGATCATCGGCGACCCGGCCGAGCGCGCCGGGTTCCTGCAGCTTCTCCCGCAGGACAAGCGCACCGAACTCGTCGAGCGCCTCGGCGGTGCACCCGCTCACTCCGATGACGACTTCCTCGCGGCATTGCCCTGGTCGCAGGAGCAGCGCCGTACGCTCCTCGGCTTCCTCGGACTCGTCGTCGACCGCGCCCCCGAGCCGCCCCCGACATTCCGGGGCGCCAGCACGCCGCGGTACGGACTCTTCCCTCACCAGCGACTCGCGGCCGGCCGGGTACAACGGCTGCTGTACTCCGGCGAAAGGCGGGTCGTGCTGCACCTGCCCACCGGTGTCGGCAAGACCCGCACCGGCATGAACATCATCTGCGACCACCTGCGCCGGCACGAGCCGACCGTCGCGGTCTGGCTCGCCCGAGGGCGGGAACTGCTCGAGCAGGCGGCCGTGGAGTTCGAGAACGCCTGGGCATCGCTCGGCAACCGCGAGGTCTCCGTGGTGCGCATGTGGGGAGACGCCCCGATTGACCTCGACGGTATCGAGGACGGCATCGTGATCCTCGGCCTCGACAAGGCCACCGCCGCCGCGAACGCCGATCCCACCTTCCTCGACCGCCTCGGCCTGCGCGCTACGCTCACCACCTTCGACGAAGCCCACCAGGCCATCGCCCCGACCTACCGCAGGACCGTCGATGCACTCACCCTGCGCAGCGACTCCAGCCTGCTCGGTCTGACCGCAACCCCCGGCCGCACCTGGGCCGACATCACCGAGGACGAGAGGCTGTCGGACTTCTTCGCACGCCAGAAGGTGATGCTCGAGATCGACGGCTACGACAACCCCGTCACCGCTCTCATCGAACAGGGCTACCTCGCCCGCCCGAGCTTTCGCACCGTGGCCGCCGAGTCCGGCACCACCCTCAGCAGCCGGGACAAGCAGGCCCTCGCCGCGTCCTTCGACATCCCTGGCGCCCTCGTGGCCCGGCTCGCCACCAGCGTGCAGTGGAACCTGCAGGTCGTACGGACCGTCCTCGACCTCAGCCAGCGCCACCGCCGCATCCTCCTCTTCGCGGCCTCCGTCGAACACAGTCGCCTGCTCGTCGCGATCCTGTCCGTCCTCGGCCTCGACGCCGACCAGGTGACGGCCGAATCCTCCCCCCGCCACCGCGACCGGGCCATCGCCCGATTCAAGGGGCCCAGCAGCCGCCCGATGGTCCTGTCGAACTACGGCGTTCTGACCACCGGCTTCGACGCGCCGGCGGCCAGCGCGGCCGTCATTGCCCGCCCGACCCGGTCCCTGGTCCTCTACAGCCAGATGGTCGGACGAGTCATCCGCGGCCCGAAGGCTGGCGGCACCCCTACCTGCGACATCGTCACCGTGATCGACCCCGCGCTCCCGGGCTTCGGAGATGTAGCGGAAGCATTCACCAACTGGGAGGACGTGTGGAAGGCCCGATGACGTCGAAGTACTCGATCGTCACCTCCGACCTGACGGTCAAGGCGCTGCAGGACAGCGGCTACAAGTCCACCGCCCATGCCATCGCCGAACTCATCGACAACGGCCTCGAAGCCGAGGCCGACCTCGTCGAACTCTTCGTCGTGGAGGGCACGGAGCACAACGGCCACCGCTCCCGGTACCGCGTCGAGAAGATCGCCGTCCTCGACAACGGACACGGCATGGACCCCGAGACGCTCCGGCAGTCTCTGCGCTTCGGCGCCGGCACCCGGCAGCAGCGCAAGGGGATCGGCCGCTTCGGCGTCGGCCTGCCGAACTCGAGCATCTCGCAGTGCAACCGCGTGGACGTCTGGTCATGGACCAACGGACCCGAGAACGCCCTGCATACATACCTGGACCTCAGCGAGATCGCCAAGGGCCTCGAGGAGGTCCCGGAACCCAAGCCCGAGCCCGTGCCCGAGGAATGGCAGGCCCTGTCCGAGGGACTCGGCGGCACTGGCACCCTGGTGCAGTGGACCGAGCTCGAGCGCGTCCAGTGGCGTGGAGCCCAGACCACCGTCGCCAACACCGGGAGCCTGATCGGACGGATCTACCGGCGCCTCATCACCAAGGGCCGGCGGATCAAGCTCGTCCCCGTGCGCGGCTGGGCCCAGCTGCCCGGAGCCGGGGACACGCCCCCAAACGACCCGCTGTATCTCATGTCGCCGAGCTCGACACCGAAGCCGTTCGACAAGAAGCCGATGTTCCGGCCTTTCGGCGCGGGCAACACCGGCGAGATCGGGGCCGAGAGGTTCATGGTCCAGGCAGCCAACGGCAAGGAGTACCCAGTCCTCGTGCGCTGCTCCCTGGCGGTGGACGCTGCTCGCCGCACAGACATCGCGGGCGAACCGTGGCCCGCCAACGTGTCGCCGAGCCTCAAGCCCGGCGAGACCCCCTGGGGCAAGCACGCTGCGAGGAACCTGGGCATCTCGCTTATCCGCGCAGATCGAGAACTCGACCTCGATACCGGATGGATAAACTCCTACGACCCTGTCGAGCGATGGTGGGGCGTAGAGATCGACTTCCCCCCGGACCTCGACGAGGTCTTCGGTGTCACCAACAACAAGCAGTCCGCCACGATCTTCTCCAGCCTCGCCCACTTCGACTGGCGGGAGGAGGCCGCCGGACTGTCCTGGGATGAGTACCGGCAGGAGCTGCGCGAGGAGGGCGACCCGCGCCTCCCGCTCATCGAGATCGTCTACCACATCCGCGAGAAGCTCCTCGGCCGGCTGCGCACCGAGCTCAAGCACCAGACCGAGGGAACCGGAACCAGTCGCAAGCGGCATGAGGTGGCTGAGATCCAGGCCGAGGTCGCCGTTCAGCGGCGGCGTACCGAGACCCGTCCGAGCCTGACGGACCAGCTCGCGGAGGAGACGACCGAAGAGGAGAGCAAGCAGCTCCAGTACGAGAGCCTCGTCGAGACGCACCATTACAGCCCGGCAGACGCCCAGCGCATCATCGAAGAGACGATGTCGCAGGGCAAGCACGTCCGGCTCTTGACCAGCCGCAACCCCGACTCCCCGGCCTTCTTCAACGTCGAGTACATCCCCGGCATGCTGCAGGTCGCCCTCAACATGGACCACCCGGTCTACAGCGACCTGATCGCCGTCCTCGACGGAGACATCGACGGCGCGAGCCGCGAGGAACTCGCCGAACGGCTCACCCTGGCCGCCAACGCCTTCAAGCTCATCCTTATCTCCTGGGCACGTTTCGAGGACGAGCAGCCGGAGAAGCCGCGGGAGCGCGCCAAGCGCATGCGCCAGGACTGGGGCCGCATCGCCAGTGAGTTCCTCGGGGCGAGCGACGCCGACGACGAGGACGACGCGTGACGGCCGATCACGTCTGGCGTCAGATCGAACGACTTCTTTCCACAGCGACCAGCCGCGTTCTCCTGGTAGCCCCCTTCATCAAGAAGGAGGTCTTCCAAGCCACGCTCGACGCTGTGCCCGCGGAGGTCGAGGAGATCACCTGCGTCACCCGCTGGTCCGTGCCCGAGGTGGCCGCAGGCGTCTCCGACCCTGAGATCGCCGAACTGGCGCAGCGGGACGGACGGACCACCATCCGGCTCTGCCACAACTTGCACGCGAAGCTGTATGTGGTCGATGACCGCTGCCTCGTCGGGTCCGCCAACCTCACAGGCAAGGCCACCGGCCGCGTACCTGCGGCGAACGTCGAGCTCCTCATCGAAGCTGGCACGGCCCACCCGGAGGTTCAGCGGGTACTGGCCGCTCTCCAGGCCAACACGGTCCCCGGGACGGTGGAACTGGCCGAGCAGATACGTGAGCAGGCATCCCTCATGCGGGATGACGAAGACAGCCCCCGCGTCGTCGTTCCCGGTCAGGACGAGCAACCGGCACGGTGGCTGCCGGAGACGCGTAACCCGGACCGGCTCTACCGTGTCTACAACGGGCGACACCGCCACATCGGGAGCGACGTGCTCGCCGGTGTGCTCCGTGACCTCGCGCACCTCGACATCGGCCCCGGTCTCGACGAGCAGGCCTTCGGCTCCGAAGTCCTGGCCCGGCTCCACGTCATGCCCGAACTGCACGCCTTGACGGCAGCGGGGCGGATGAACCTCGCCGACGCACAGGCGGAGCTGCTGCTAGCAGGAGACCTTTCGGCCGAGCAGGCCCAGCGCGCGGTCGAGACGATCGCGGCCTGGCTCCACTACTTCGACGACGTCCACTTCGTGCCCACCGGCCCTTGGGAGATTCGGCAGGGCAAGGAGCTCGCGTAGCGCGGCTGGGGGCTGGCTGGTGGCCTGAGGGGCTCTGATGCTCCGCGGGCTACCAGCCCCCGGCATCTCGCGCCCGCTGCCGTGGCCCAGCACGAGCCTGAGCTGCGCGATATCTTGATGGCGCCCACTTCAACCAGGGCTCCAACGTGGCGCGCAAGGCGGAAAAGGTACTGGGACATGGCAGTAGCGCGGATCCCCTACCTGCTAGGCCACGCTGAGATCGCCGAGCTCTTCGGCGTCAAGCCTCAGACGTCTGCGAAGTGGCGCGTCGACGGAACTCTCGGTCAGCCCGATCTTGTTGCATCCGGCAACCCGTACTGGTTGCTGAACACTGTCCTCCGCCTCGACGGCCATGCGGGTCGACAGGTCACCGAGCAACGCCTCAAGCACTATCTGGCGAGCATCCCGGGTGGCTATCGCGTTGCCCACCGCGAGCTGCTTCCCACCATCCTGGGGACCCAGGAGGTCGCGCAGGTGCTTGGTGTTGATAAGCAGACCGTGTCTCGTCGGCGACACCGCAGGCAGATCGCTGAAGCCGATCTCGTACTCTCCCGGTCTCCGCTCTGGTTGCTCGATACGGTCGCGACGGACGCGCACGAGCGTGGGTGGGCTCTTCTGGCGGAGGAGGTCGAGCGGCTGGAAGCCGGTGAGCGGGCACCGCAAAAGCCGCGGGGCCGCAAGGCGGCGGTTGAACCCCAACCGCGCAAGAAGTCTCTGCCGGCGGCGCAGAGTTTCACATCCTCTGAGCACGACGAGGCTGTCGCCTTCCTGAGCGAGGTGCTTTCCGAGGGGCACAGCACGGTGATCCGCCCCAAGCGGTAGCGGCACATCGGCGACCGCAGACACGGCACAGGCTCGCATATCTGCACCTAGACGCCCCCAAGAGAGAGAAACAGTTGACGATAGAGATTCTATCCATAGAATCTCTCATGCCGAGTTCAGACTCTCACCAGGGGGCCCCGTGTCACGCGATACCTGTGGCGCAACGACATCACCTCGCGCCAGCTGCGCATCATCCACAGGCTGTGCATGGGAGGCCGGCTCGTGAAGGTCATCTCTTACGGCGGCGGAGTGCAGTCGACGGCCCTCCTTGTGCTGGCTGCCGATGGCAAGATCGACTACCGAACGTTCTTGTTTGCCAACGTCGGGGACGACAGCGAGAACCCCGGCACCCTCGAGTACCTCCGCGAGGTCGCAGCTCCGTACGCAGCCAAGGCCGGGATCGACCTACACGTCCTGGACCGCCGGCGCCGCGACGGATCCACCGAGACGCTCTGGCAGCGTCTCAACCGACCCGCCACCCGTTCCATCCCGATTCCGGTACGCATGGCCAACGGCGCGCCTGGTCGTAGATCCTGCACGGCTGACTTCAAGATCAAGGTTGTCGGACGGTGGATCCGTGACGCCGGTGCCACCAGGAGCGATCCGGCAACAGTCGGCATCGGCATCTCTGTAGACGAGATTCACCGCGCCAACCGTCGTAGGGGCGAGGCGCATGAGGTGATCGAGTATCCGTTGCTCGACCTCGGGCTGCGACGTGTCGACTGCCTGGAGATCATTGAGCGCGCTGGGCTCCCTGAGCCGCCCAAAAGCTCCTGTTTCTTTTGCCCGCTTCGCACTGTCGACGCCTGGAAGCGGCAGCGGATCGAAGAGCCCGAAGTGTTCGCCCGCGCAGTGCAGCTGGAGGAGACACTCAACGCGCGCCGACGCGATCTTGGACGCGACCCTGCTTTCCTCACGCGCTACGGACAGCCACTTCCCCTGGCGATCCCTGCCGCTGCCAACGACGAGGACAACGACGCGACCTGTGACTCTGGTTGGTGCATGACCTGAGCGCACGAGCGAGCGGCCTTCAGCTCGGCGGCTATGCCGCCGAGCTGAAGGCCGTGCGTGCTGAACTACCCGTGCCGTGCACCGGAATTGTCGGTGGTGCCCACCATAATGTGGGCATGGAGAATGCAGACGCGATCGCCACCCAGCTCCCCGCACAGCGCACTGATGTCACGTTCCTGGACGTCACTGAGCACGCTTGGGAGCTCTACGACTGGGTCGAGCGCGCTGGCTCCTTCCCTGGTGCCAGCGGTGAGCCCAGCGGCAACGTGTACAACTGGCTCCGCCTCACAAGTGGAGTGCGCGCGATCAAGTTCAACATGGAGTATGACGACGGCGGTATGTGCAGCGGAGGAGATGACTTCGACTACATGTGGTCGGAGATGATGGACAAGCTCCACTTCCGGCTCGCCCAGCTCGCCTACGCCCGTGCTGCCTTCGAGGCAGCTGGTCATCTGCTGTTGCCTGATGTGCCAGATGGCGATTCCGTGCTTGAAGCGGTCCTCGGAGTTCTCAAGCAGGCCGATACCTCCATGCCCTATGGGGCGGCGACCGTGGGTGGATCCCTCACTGCGTACCTCGCAGAAGCGCCAGCGACGTACCGAGGAGGAGTCGGTGTCCCGGAGGTCGGGACCGGTGGCTTCTCTGCTGCACTTCGGGCCGCCATTGCTCTGCAGGATCGAGCAGGACGCGGACTGCTGCGAATCCCCCAGCCTCTCAGCGACTACGACGACCTCCGCCCGACAGGCGAGATCGAGACAAAGGCTGCGGCTGAGGGGGCCACCGTGCTCCTCATGGCCGTTCAGGCTCTCCTTGGATGGGCTGTGGCTGGGGGCCTCATTGGTGCGCCCGACGAGGACAAGTACCCGCTGGACGGGATGTGGCTGCCTGACGGCAACGGGGGAGGCTCGTGGGTCGAGGAGGAAATGTCCTACGCCGACTACCTTCCCGTCCTTCACCTCGTTCAGGGTGAACAGCCTGCCGACCATGGCGTGATTGGCGATTAGTGCGGGGCCGCTACCGGATCGCCGCTGGGTGCGCGTGGCGGACGATGGTCGGTCGTCCGCTGTGCGTCACAGTCGCCCTCTCGGCTCCACTGGTCGCGGCTGTGCCGAGCCGGCAGGTGCATTTGTAGGCTGACTACGATCGCTCAGGATCGTCGAGGGTGAACTGGCCGTCAGATCTGTGAACGAGGGGCTCGACGTGAGAGGCTGATGGGCGGCGGTGCATCGTCCGTGAGCCCCTGGGCGGGCGCCGGCCAAGCGAGCTGAGCAGGCCGTGCCAGATCCGTGCCAGAACGGGCGGTGAAGGACGGTCAGCAGCGGTCGGAAGCGGACCCGGCCCGAACCCATCTGACCAGGCATCGCCGCAGGTCAGAGGCTGTTTCCGGCCGGGAAGCCTAAAGATTCCCAAGCTTAGAGCGCGAGTTCGATTCTCGTCGCCCGCTCCATACCGAAAGCCGCAGGTCTTGGACCTGCGGCTTTTTTGTTGTGCGCGCCCCCGGTCCGGGAGGTCGGTTCAGCCGGCGTCGAAGAAGTCGCGGACAGTCTTGGTGAAGGCCTCGGGCTGTTCGGCGAGGACGATGTGGCCGGTGTCGAACTCGGCGTAGCCGCTGGTGGGGAGGGCGGCGTGGAGGCGGCGGGGGTTCTCGACCGGGACGGTGGCGTCCTGGGTGCAGCCGATCACCAGGGTGGGGGCCTGGACGCGGGGGAGGAGCGGGGTGAGGTCGAGGTCGAGGTCGAGGGCGATGTGGCGCAGGGTGCCGGGGGTCGGCCGCATGTAGGCGGCGTTGGCCTCGACGGCCGGGCGGCCGATGCGGTTGAGGAAGTCGCGGCTGAAGGCGGTGAGGGTGGCGTAGCGGCCGAAGGCCTCGGGGTGGTCTGCGAGGGAGAGCCAGGTGGCCAGGGAGAGCCGCAGGTACTCGTCCTGTTCGGCGCTGATCCAGCCGGCCGCGGCGACCAGGCGGCGGACCTGGTCGGGGCGCAGGGCGGCGGCCGCGGTGGCGACGACGGCGCCGAGTGAGAAGCCGAGGAGGTCGACGGGGCCGCGGCCGGCGTCCGCGATGACGGCGTTGACCTGCTCGGCGAGGGCCTCCAGGGTGAGCGGGGCGCCGTCGTCCTCGGCGGCCTCGCTGCCGGAGAGGTCGGGCAGCAGCACGGTGTAGCGGTCGGTGAAGGAGTCCAGCAGACCGTCCCACATGCCGGAGCCGGGGCCGGTGCCGTGGACCAGGACGAGGGTGTCGGGGCCGTCGCCGACGACGCGGTAGGGGATGCGGGCGGTGCCGACGGTGATGGTGGGCATGGTGGGGTTCCTCCTGGTCAGATCCGGCGAGGCCGGCGTCTCGATGAGAAGTAAACTACACGGTGCAGACTACTGATTCAACTGCACCGTGCAGTGCAATTCGAGGTGGAGAAACGGCGCGGGGCGGAACTGTCCGTGCCCGACCGCCGTCCAAGCAGTGACGGAATGCCTGCCCGGGTTGAACGCCGGGAGGAGTGCGGAGGGCCCAGTGCAGTCAGGTGGTGCCGAACTGAACCTCGGATCCCCGGGCGGTTGTCGCGACGGCTCCTCGGTCGCGCCCGCCTGGTGGCCGGCGCTGGCTCCGGAGGTGACGGTCGATCAACTGGATGCGGCGGAACGCTGCGAGACGCTGCTCCGGGAAACCGTGGACGCCGTCCGGCCCGCGCCGGCCTGGCGGGAGGCGGTATCCGGGACGGGTGTGCGGCTGCCGCCGCCGGGGCGGGAGTCGGAGCCGCACTGGTACGTCACCCGGAGGCGGGACCTGCTCACCCTCGTATCGCCGTGCCGCCAGGGGGAGTTGGTGGGAGTGGTGGAGCGCCACTGGCGCCGACGGGGGTGGACGATCACCTCGCTGACCGCCGGGCGGGATCGGCCGGGGGTGGCCGCCGTCACGTGGGACGGTTATCAACTGGCGCTGGGTGTCGGTGAGTTCGGCGCGATCACGCTGACCGCGGGTTCGCCCGGGGCGGCCCGCCCGCGGCGGTGGGCGACCGGCGGCGTCGCGTCGCTGCCGAATGTGCACTGCCCGTACTGGAGCGCGCCGATGTGAGGCGGGGGTTTCCGGGGGAGGCGTGGAGCGAGTCCCCCCGGACCCGCTCCACGCCGCCTCGTTGCGCGGCTTCGGCGCTGCCGCTCCCCCCGACACCCCGGCACCCGCCGTTCCCCCCTGGCAACGCCCTCCGGCGAGAGCGGTCCGCACAGACCCCGGCGAGCCCCCCCTGGGGCGTCGTTGGTCTCACGCTAACAAACCGCATGGTTGGTTTGTCAATAGCGGGATCCACGAAAAATCCACAATCGTGATGACGGGTTCCAGCTGTTCCGACAGGCGCTCTACCAGGCACTTGTGGGTGCGTCAGGGTGGCGTACGGCCGCAGTGCGCGCCCCGGGTGCAGGCCCGGTGTGCGGAGCGCGGTGCTTGGAATCCGACATTCCGAGCATCATGGCAGCACACAGCGACACCGCGCGAATGCCCAGCGCAGCCACCGGCCGCACCGGCCGCTCAGCGCAGCAGTCGGCGCTCCTTGGCCACCGCCACCGCGCCGGCCCGGGTGTCCACGCCCAACTTGTCGTAGATCCGCCCCAGGTGGGTCTTCACCGTCGCCTCGCTGATGAACAGCGCCCGCGCGATCTCCCGGTTGCCCAAGCCCTGCGCCAGCTGTTCGAGGATGTCCTGCTCGCGCTCGGTGAGCTGCGGCGAGGGCGCCCGCATCTGCGCCATCACCCGGGAGGCGACCGGCGGCGAGAGCACCGTCCGGCCCTGGGCGGCCGCGTGGACGGCGGCGAACAGCTCCTCCGGCCGTTCGGCCTTCAGCAGGTAGCCGGTGGCGCCCGCGGCGATCGCCCGGGTGATGTCGGCGTCGGTGTCGTAGGTGGTGAGCACCAGGACGTGCGGCCCGCCCGGGGCGGCGGTGATCCGCCGGGTGGCCTCCACGCCGTCGATGCCGTCGCCGAGCTGGAGGTCCATCAGCACGACCTGCGGTGCCAGCTTGGCGGCCAGCGCGACGGCCTCCTCCCCGGTGCTCGCCTCGCCGACCACCTCGATGTCGCCCGCGCTGGCGAGCAGCGCCAGCAGTCCGGCCCGGACCACCGCGTGGTCGTCGCAGACCAGCAGCCGGACGGGGGGTGCGTTCATCGGTGCTCCAGGGGGATCGCGGCGGAGACGACGGTGCCCTCGCCGGGGGTGCTCTCCACGGTCAGCCTGCCACCCAGCTGTCGCAGCCGGGCTCGCATCGCCGGCAGGCCGTACCCGCGCCCGCCACCGGAGCCGGCCGTGGCGGGGTCGAAGCCCTGCCCGTCGTCCGCGATGTCCAACACCACCTGGTCGCCCAGGAAGGACAGGGTGATCGCCGCCGCCGAGGCCCCGGCGTGCTCACGGACGTTGGCCAACGCGCCCTGGGCGATCCGCAACAACGCGGACTGCGCGGCCGCGGGCAGCGGGACGGGCGAGCCGTCCAGGTGGAAGCGGACCGGCAGCCCGCTCTCGGCGGACTCCCGCTCGGCCAGCGCCCGCAGCGCCCGGTCGAGGGTGCGGCCGTCGGCCAGTTCGGCCGGGGCGAGGTCGTGGACGAAACGGCGGGCCTCGGCCAGGTTCCGGCCGGCCACCTCGGCGGCGGTGCGGACATGGGTACGGGCGGTCGCCGGGTCGGCGTCCCAGGTGCGCTCGGCGGCCTGGAGCAGCATCTGCTGGCTGGACAGGCCCTGCGCCAGGGTGTCGTGGATCTCCATCGCCAGTCGCCCGCGCTCGGCGAGGGTGCCCTCCCGCCGTTCGGTGGCGGCGAGTTCGCGCCGGGTGCGGACCAGGTCGGCGATCAGCGCCCGCTGCCGGGCGGCCTGCCGGGCCATGAACAGGAACACACCGGTGGCCAGCGCGGCCACCGCGGGCGGCAGCAGTACGAGGGTGGCGTCCGCCCCGCCGGGCAGCCGGATCTCGGCGATCACCACCAGCAGCGTCAGCGCCGCCACCAGGGGGATCGCCGCCTTCGCGGGCAGCGCCCGCAGCGCGGTGTAGATCAGCGGGACGGCGCACCAGGCGAAGCTCGGCGCGAGCAGCACCAGCACCACCCAGAGCGCGACCACCAGCGCCAACGGCCACCGGCGCGGACGGCCCGGCGCTGCCGGGTGGCGGTGGTCGAGCCAGGAGGCGGCCGGCTTGGCGGCGGCCAGGACGGCGCTCAGTCCGATCACCCAGGGGATCCAGGGGCTCCCGGCGTGGTGGGTGAGGAAGCGGCTGAGCGAGGCGGCGAGCAGCAGCAGGAAGGCGGAGTCCAGCAGCAACGCCAGTCTGCCCGCGTCCGGGTCCCCGGCGTCGCGTCCGCCGACGGGCCGGTCGGCGGGCGGGCGGGGCTGCTGCACGGGTGGCTCCTGGCGGTACTCGGTGCGTGGTGCGCGGCGCGCGGGCTTCGGCGAGCGGTGCACGGTGCGCGCTGCTCGGCGCGCCACTCGGTGCGCGGTACCAGCGCTCGGCGCGCTGACCTGCGCCGATCCCTCGATGGTGACCTGTCCGGCCTGGTCCCGCATCAGCCGATCGGTTGACGGCGCCGTCCCCCATCATGCCCGGACGGTCCCGCCGGAACGTCGATGCCGCGCGTCCGGATCCGGCCGGAGGATCGAAGCGGAGCCGGGCGGTCCCCCGCCGCCCGGCCCCGAATCCGCCGCGCGGCCCGATCCGCCACGCAGTCCGCAGACCCCGCAGATCCGTTGAGGAGCTGGACCATGAAGAAGACCTCCGTGCGCACCCGGGTGCTGACCGGCACCGTCGCCGCGCTCGCCGCCGCCGGCGTGGGCGCCGTCTCGGCCAGCGCCGAGACCACCGAGACCCCGGCCGCGCCGGCCGCGCCGGCCGCCGTCAAGGTCGACACCCAGAACAAGAACCTGGCCCAGGCCACCGGTCTGACCATTGACGCCGCCACCCGCGCCGCCCAGGCGGCCCTGGACGCGGCCACCAAGGCCGGCCAGCACGTCTCGGTGGCCGTGGTCGACCGTGACGGCGTCACCCGCGTCCTGCTCAAGGGCGACGGTGCCGGCCCGCAGGCGCCGGAGTCGGCCGAGCGCAAGGCCTTCACCGCGGTCTCCTGGAACGCCCCGACCTCGGAGCTGGCCAAGCGCCTCGCCCAGGCCCCGAACCTGAAGGACATCCCGGGCACGCTGTTCCTGGCCGGCGGCGCCCCGGTGCAGGCCAAGGGTGCTCCGGTCGCCGGCATCGGCGTCGCGGGCGCGCCCAGCGGCGACCTGGACGAGCAGTTCGCGCAGGCCGGCGTCGCCGCCCTGGCGAAGTGACGCACCCCGGCGTCGCCCTGGTGAGGTGACGCGCCCGGCCGGTCGGGCACGCCCGCACGGGCGACCGGCCGGCCGCTGCGCGTCCCGGGCGGGGCGCCGGGTGTCCTCGTTCGGGTGAACACGGGGATGGTCGTCGCAGAACAGGCGGTGACCCTTTGAAAAGCCGGTGTCGTTGTCAGTGCCGCGTGGCAGGCTTCCCGGTATGACGGCGTGGACCCTCAACGACATCGAACGTGCGATCCGCTCCTCCTGGGGTGTCGACACCTGTGCGCCCGAGGACCTGGCCCACTGGCGTCCCGACAATCCCGCCCGCGGCCAGTGCGGGGTGACGGCGCTCGTGGTGAACGATCTGCTCGGCGGCGAGCTGATGATGGGCGAGGTGCACGTCGACGGGGTCCGGACGGACCTCCACTGGTGGAACCGCTTCGCCACCGGCTTCGAGATCGACCTCACCCGCGAACAGTTCGGGCCGGACGAGCTGGTCGGCCCCGGCCGCCCGGTCGCCCGCCCGGCCCGCCCCGGCCGGCTCCAGGCCCAGTACGAGTTGCTGCGCCACCGTGTGGTCACCGAGCTGGAGCGCGGGGCCGCCGCCGACCGCAGCCCCCGGCGGGCGCGCGTCTGCGCCTGACGGTCCGGGCGGCCGACCGCTCCGGAACCGCGCCGCCCCTGACGTACAGTCGGCTGTGAATGACGGTCGGCTACGGCGACGGGAGTGCGCGGATGACCGGGACGGCGACGGTCGGCTTCGTGGGGCTGGGCGCGATGGGGCAGGGCATGGCCGGCAGCCTGCTGCGGGCCGGCCACACCGTACGGGTCTGGAACCGCTCGCCCGAGCCGGTGACCGCCCTGGTGGCCCAGGGCGCGGAGGCGGCCGACACGCCCGCCGAGGTCTTCGCCGCCGACACGGTGGTCTCCATGCTGGCCGACGACGGGGCGGTCGAGCGGCTGCTGCTCGACCCCGGGCTGCTGGCGGGCGCGAACACGACCCTGCACGTCAACATGGCCACCGTCTCGCTGGCACTCGCCGAACGCGCCGAGGCGCTGCACGCCGAGCACGGCATCGGCTACGTCGCCGCGCCCGTCCTCGGCAGGCCCCCGGTCGCGGCGGCGGGCCGGCTCAACATCCTGGCCGCGGGCGCGCCGGAGCTGCTGGAACGGGCCGAGCCGCTGTTCGCCGCGATGGGCGAGCGCGTCTGGCGGTTCGGCGACAGCCCCCGGCAGGCCAACACCGCCAAGATCGGTGCCAACTTCCTGCTGGCCTGCGCGATCGAGTCGATGGCCGAGGCGTGCAGCCTGGCCGAGGCGCACGGGGTGCGGGCCACCGACCTGGTCGAGATGCTCACCAGCACGCTCTTCCCCGGGCCGGTCTACTCCGGATACGGCGCGATGGTCGCCGAACGCCGCTACCAGCCGGCCGGGTTCCGGCTGCCGCTCGGCCTCAAGGACGTCGGCCTGGCCCTGGCGGCCGGGGCCGAGCGCAACGTCCCGTTGCCGTTCGGCAGTATCCTGCGGGACGCCTTCCTGGACGCGCTGGCCCACGGCGACGGGGACAAGGACTGGGCCGCCGTCGCCGAGGTCGCCCGCCGCCGGGCCGGACTGACGGACTGACCCACCTGCGGCTTTCCGTGGCGCGGGCCCGGAATAACCGGCGCGCGGCGGGTGCTCGCACCTCCGTCCGCAGCACCCGACCGGGGGAGTCACCCATGGCCGACCAGCCGTCCGGCGCCGAAGCGCCGCGCCGCTTCCTGTTCCTCGACGCCAGCGCACGCGCCGACGGCAACTCCGGGCAGCTCGCCCGGCTGGCCGCCGAGTCGAGCCTGCCGGTCGGCGCGGAGCAGCACTGGCTGCGGCTCGCCGACCACCCGCTGCCGCCCTTCCAGGACCTGCGGCACACCGGCGACGGCCGCTACCCCGAGCCGGCCGGTCATGAGCGGACCCTGCTGGAGGCCACCCTCGCGGCCACCGACCTGGTCTTCGTCGCGCCGCTGTACTGGTACTCGCTGCCCACCACCGCCAAGCTCTACCTCGACTACTGGTCGGCCTGGTTCCGGGTGCCCGGAGTGGACTTCCGTGCCCGGATGCGCGGCGGCACCGTCTGGGGCGTCACCGCCCTGGCCACGGAGGACGACAAGGCCGAGCCGCTGATCGGCGCGCTCCGGCTGACCGCCGAGTACATGGGAATGCGCTGGGGCGGCGCGCTGCTCGGCAACGGCACCCGCCCGGGGGACGTCCTGCGCGACGAGCGGGCGCTGATCGCGGCCAAGTCCTTCTTCGCGGACTGACCTTCCCGCGGCGGCCGCGGGCCGAGCTTCCTGCGGCCGCCACGGCCCGAGCTTCCCGCGGCCCCCGCGGAATGACGCATTCACGCCATCCCGTCCGTGCGGTACTGTCCTCCGGGCGTGTACCCGTCACCCCGTGGTCATCTCTTGGCAAAGCGCAAAAGCCTTATGGATGGACGGAGTTGGACGATTCGGGCGCCCTCGGGCCGGACGCGGGCCCCAGCACGGCACCTGCCTTCCGAAATGGCCGGATCGTTCGGTACTCTCCGTCGGACTTTCAGCTTCGCGGGGGGTTCGCGGCGTCTCCGGCCGCCCCCTCGCGCCCGGGCCTCGCCCGGACACTTCCGTGAGGTCTCCTTGTCCATACGTCGCAGTCTTGCCCTTGCCGGCGCCGCCGCGCTCGCGTCCTCGCTCGTGCTGGCCGGCGCCCAGGGCGCCATGGCCGTCGGCTCCACCGGCACCCCGTCCGCCGCCGCCCAGGCCGAGAAGGCGGGCCACCAGAACCTCGACCTCTCGGTGCGCGGTGTTCCCGGCACCTTCATCGCCGGTGGTGACGCCCGCGAGTTCACCTACCGGATCGACAACTCGACGAAGACCGACTTCGTCGCCTTCCCGCTGCTGAAGTTCAAGAACAAGGCGGGCTCGCTCAAGGCGAAGGACTTCAAGCTCGAGTACCAGCTGCCGGCCTCGCTGCCCGGCGGCGGTACCTGGAAGACCGCCGTCATCGCCCCCGGTGGCGGTGACGGCGACGACAGCGCCGTGCTGATGTTCCTCGGCGACGTCACCGACAGCGGCGACGCCGCCGACGACGCGCTGCTCTTCCTCGCCCAGGGCAAGAGCCTCGACATCAAGGTGCGCGCCTCCTTCACCAAGGACGCCCCGCTGGGCAAGGCCGGTGTCGTGCCGGTGGTCTTCTCCGCCGACGCCAACGACGAGAACGACCACGGCGGCTTCAGCTGCGACGGGATCAAGGGCGCCGGCTTCACCATCAAGGCCGGCGGCGGCAAGCCCAGCCCGACCCCCACCCCGACCAAGACCGGCAAGCCGAGCCCGACCGCGAGCGGCTCGCCCACGGCCAGCCACACGCCGACCTCCAGCGCGTCGCCGACCGCCACCGCCACGGCCACCGCGACGGCCACCGCCACCGCCACGACCACCGCGCCCCCCACCGCCGAGCCGACGACGCCGACGAAGGCGCCGACCACCCCGGCCACCGGCACCGCGTCGCCCTCCGCCTCGCCGTCCGACTCCGGCGCGACCAGCGCCCCGGTCCCTTCCGGCGGCAGCAGCACCGACGCCCCGCAGCCGATCGACTTCCCGGTGCAGAACCCGACCGTCACCCCGCCGAAGATCACCCCGGGCGGTGTCACCAAGGCCAAGACCGCCGCGGCCAACGCGGACAAGTCCCTCGCCACCACCGGTGGCGGTGATCACACCACCGCGATCGCGGCCGCCGGCGGCGCCGTCCTGGTCGCCGGTGTCGGCACCCTCGTGGTGCTGCGTCGTCGCAAGTCGGGCCAGCAGAGCTGACCCCTGGGGGCTTGCGAGTGCCGCCCGTGCCGCCCGGGCGTTCGTTCGAACGAACGCCCGGGCGGCACGGGAGGTACTTCTCCGTCACATAGGATGTCCGGCCGGAGGGGGGCGGAACGGCGGGGAGAGGGACAGGTGCGGGTAGCACGCACGGCACAGGCCACCACCGACTACGAAGCCGCGACCGGGCGGATCGCGGGACTTCCGCTCCGCAGGCACCACGTCCTGCTGGCCGCCTGGACGATCCTCTGGTTCTTCCTGGTCGAGCCCAGCGGCGGGTTCTCCTGGCACTACCTGCGCCAGGGGGAGCAGCTGCTCTTCAGCCACCAGGCCGACGGCGGCCTCTCGCTCTACGCCCACCACCCCGAGCTGCAGATCGGCCCGGTCAGCCTGGCGGCCGCCAGGCTCACCGCACCGTTCTCACCGCACGCCGGCCAGCTGGTCGCCGAGGCGGTGAGCGCCGGCCTCGGCCTGGTGATGCTGGTCCTGATCGGCCGCGCCGCCGCCCTGTACTACCTGGGCACCGGCACCAACCACCGCCGGCTCCAGCAGCGCCTACTGATCGCCGGACTGGCGTTCATCCCGATGTGGGTCGAGGTCTCGGTCCGCTTCGCGCACCTGGACGACGTCCTCGCCCTCTTCTTCACCACCCTCGCGGCGCACGCCCTGGCCCGCGGCAAGCCCGTCCAGGTCGCGATCTTCCTGGCGCTGGCGGTGGACTCCAAGCCCTGGGCGATCGCCTTCGCCCCGCTGATCCTGGCCCTGCCCCGGCCCGCCTGGCTGCGCACCGCGATCTGGTTCTGCGTCCTGGTGGCCGTCGCCTGGCTGCCGTTCTACCTGGGCAATCTGGACACCATGGCGGCCGCCAAGTTCACCATCCCGAACCAGCCGGCCTCCGCGTTGCGCTGGTTCGGGGTCACCGACCCGGCCACTCCCTGGTGGGACCGCCCGACCCAGTTCGCGCTCGGCATCGGCCTCGGCTGCATCGCCGTCTGGCGCGGCCGCTGGCCGGCCGTGGTGCTGCTCGGTGCGGACGCCCGGATCCTGCTCGACCCGAGCGTCTACACGTACTACACGGCATCGATCCTGCTGGGCACCCTGCTCTGGGACGCGGTCGGGCAGAAGCGGCTGGTCCCGTGGTGGAGCTGGATCGCGCTGGCCGCGCTGTACGGCGGCACGCTGTTCCTGCCGTCGGACTCGGCCCGCGG
This sequence comes from Kitasatospora sp. NPDC018058, assembly GCF_044327205.1. Taxonomy (NCBI): domain Bacteria; kingdom Bacillati; phylum Actinomycetota; class Actinomycetes; order Kitasatosporales; family Streptomycetaceae; genus Kitasatospora; species Kitasatospora sp. NPDC018058. The sequence continues at coordinate 399,084 of NZ_JBIRFA010000002.1, forward strand.
CTTCGTCCGGCTCGCCTTCGTGGTGGTCTCCGCCGGGTACGTGCTGCTCTGGCCGACCCAGCAGACCCGCCGGCCGCGGCCCCCGGCCCAGGGCGGCGACGGGCGCCGCCGGACCGCCCGGCGGCGCGAGCGGGACCTGGTCGGCGCCGACGCCTGAGGCCCTCCGCGCCTGAGACCCTCCGCAGCAGCGGCTTGACCCTCACGCGACGTGAGAGCGGAGGGTTGTGGTCAGCACCAGGGAGGAACCCGGATGAACGAGAACGAGGGCCACTCGGTCGGCGCCGTGGCGAAGATCGCCAAGGTGACCGTCCGCACCCTGCACCACTACGACGAGATCGGCCTGCTGTCCCCCGCGGGCCGCACCCGGGCCGGCTACCGCCGGTACGTGGACGCCGACCTCGACCGGCTGCAGCAGATCCTGTTCTACCGCGAGCTCGGATTCCCCCTGGAGGAGATTGCGGCGATCCTGGACGACGACTCGGTCAGCCCGAGCGAGCACCTCCGGCGGCAGCACCGACTGCTGACCGACCGGATCAGGCACCTCCAGGAACTCGCCACCGCCGTCGAACACGCCATGGAGGCACGCAGGATGGGCATTCAGCTGACCCCGGAGGAGAAGTTCGAGATCTTCGGCGAGGGCTACCGGGAGGAGTGGGAGCAGGAGGCCGAGCAGCGCTGGGGCGACACCGAGGCCTGGGCCGAGTCCCAGCGCCGCACCGGCGGCTACACCAAGGTCGACTGGCAGCGCATCCAGGACGAGATGACCCGGCTCAACGACAGCCTGGTCGAGGCGATCACCGCCGGCGAGCCCGCCGACGGCACCGCCGCCATGGACCTCGCCGAGGCCCACCGGCAGCACATCTGCCAGAACTTCTACGACTGCACGTTCACCATCCACCGCGGCCTGGCTTGTCTGTACGTCTCGGACCCGCGCTGGACCACCACCTACGAGAACCTCGCCCCCGGCCTGGCGCAGTGGCTGCACGACGCCATCCTCGCCAACGCCGACCGGAACGAGAAGGCGTAACCGCCGCCGCGGGGAAGCGGTGGCTACGCCACCCCGTGCCCGAAGGAGCGCCGGTAGGCGGTCGGCGAGGTGCGCATCACCCGACCGAAGTGGTGGCGGAAGGTCGCCGCGCTCTCGAAGCCGACCGCCGCGGCGATCTCCTCCACCGTCCCGTCCGGGGACTCCAACAGCGGCAGACTGGCCGCGATGCGCTGGGTGACGACCCAGCGCATCGGGCTGGTGCCGTTGCGCGCGGTGAAGTGCCGCAGGTACGAGCGGTCCGACATCCGGGCCGCGCGGGCCAGCACCGACACGGTCAGCGGGTCGGCCAGGTGGTCCAGCGCCCACTGCATGCTGCGGGCGACACCGTCGTCCTCCTCCTCGACCGACCGGACCGCCGCCTCGATGAACTGCGCCTGCCCGCCGTCCCGGTGCGGCGCCACCACGAAGCGCCGGGCCACGCTGTTGGCCACCTTGGCGCCGTGGTCCCGCCGGACCAGGTGCAGGCACAGGTCGATCCCGGCCGCGCTGCCCGCGCTGGTGAGCACGTCGCCGTTGTCCACGTACAGCACGTCCGGGTTGACCCGCACCTTCGGGTAGCGCTGCTGGAGCAGTTCGGCGTACCGCCAGTGGGTGGTCGCCTCCCGGCCGTCCAGCAACCCGGCGGCGGCCAGTGCGAAGGCGCCCGAGCAGATCGACACGATCCGGGCGCCGCGCTCGTGCGCCGTCCGCAGCGCCTCGACCAGTTCGGGGGACACTCCCCCGGCCTGGCGGCCGGGAAGTGCCCCCACACCGCTGAAGGCGTTGCGTACCCCCGGGACCACCACGGTGTCGGCGGCCGCCAGGTCGTCCAACCCGTGCTTGGCGGTCAGCGCGAAGCCGCCCACCGCGTCCAGTTCCGTCCCGGGCCGGTCGGCGCACACCTTCAGCCCGTACCAGGGCGCGGCCAGCAGGCCGCCCAGTTCGGGCCGCGCCAGCCCGAACACCTCGACCACCACGCCGAGTTCGAACGGCGCCATGCCCTCGAAGGCGTACACCGCGACATCGTGCACGGGCTCCGGGCGCCGCCCGATGGCGACGGCCACCGGGCGCGGTCGCACGCCCGCGTCGGCGCCCGCGCCTCCCGCGCTCCCGACGTTCTGCTCGGCCATGCGAACCCCCTGCTCACGGGTGGCGGAAATCCCGGTGAGTGTAGCCGCCGCGGCCACCCCGGAACTTTCCGCGAATCCCCCTGCAACCTCCACGCCCGTCACACGTCCATTGCTACGGGGGTGGAGAGAACCGGGCCGGGGGCGGCTGCGAGGATCTCCCCGATCACGATCTTGATCAGGTGACCAGACGGTCCGGCGAGCGCCGTCACCGTCCCGGGGGAAAGCAGACCGCACATGTCCATGGCCATCGGGCCGATCGCCGTGCCGGTGGGGCGGCGCGGCTTCTCCGTCCGCGGAGTGGTCGTCGCGCTGTTCGGCGCGCAGGAGGTCGGCGAGCCAAACGTCGGCCTCACCTCCGACCCGCAGGCCGCCCGGCGCCGCTCCGGCTTCCGGCTGCTGCGCGGCGGCCGCAAGCCCGCGGAGGACCGGCCCACCCTGACCGACCTGTACCACGCCCACCGGCTGGGCCTGGTGCGGATGGCCGTGCTCCTGGTGGACCATCAGGACCTGGCCGAGGACGTCGTGCAGGAAGCTTTCACCCAGCTCTACCAGCGCCACGGCGAGAACCTGGACGACCTCGACAACGCCCTCGGATACCTGCGGACCTCGGTGGTCAACGGCGCCCGCTCGATGCTGCGCCGCCGCAAGACCGCCAGGGAGTACGTGCCCCCGCACGAGGCGGACGCCCCCTCCGCCGAGGACCACGCGGTGCTCAACGACGAGCACCGGCGAGTCCTCGTCGCCCTGCAGGAGTTGACCCCCCGCCAGCGCGAGGTGCTGGTACTGCGCTACTGGTCCGACATGTCGGAGGCGCAGATAGCCGAGACCCTGGGGCTCTCCCGGGGTGCCGTGAAGTCCACCGCCAGCCGGGCCCTGGACGCTTTGGAAAAGCACCTGGAGAAGGTTCGATGACCGACAAGTTCCCCCGCCCGGGCGGCGGTGACGGCGACGGACTGGCCGAGAGCGCGACGGAACGGCTGCTCCGCGAGGCGATGAGCGCCCGAGCGTCGATGATCACCGCGTACGACCTGCGCCCGGCCGCGCCCCCGAAGACCCGCGTGCGCAGGCTCCGCCCGGTGTACCTGACCACCGCGCCGATCCTCGCGCTGGCCGCGTCCGTGGCGATCGGCGTGTTCGCCTTCCACGGAGATCCGGTGGCCAAGCAGGACGTTCCCCCGCCCCCGGCCGCCAGCATCACCACCTTCCCGAGCCCGACGGCCACCCCCACCGCGACGGCCACCCCCACGTCGACCGCCACCCCCACCGACACCGGCACCCCGACCGGTGGCGCGGCGACGGACGTCCCGCTCGCGGACGTCACCCCGGCCTCGACCCCGACGGCCGCCGGCACCCCGACCGGGCCGGCGACCTCGTACACCCTCCGGGGCGTCAGGTTCAAGGTGCCGGCCGGCTGGAAGGTCGCGTCGTCGAAGGCCGTGGACAACCAGGTCTGCGTTCTGAGCCCGGGCGCGCCGACGGGTCCACAGCAGAACTGGTCGCCGGACAGCTGCGCGCCGTACGGTGTCTGGGTCGTGGTCTACAACACCCCCGGCGAGGTCACCGGCGGTGCCTGGCCCACGGTGAGCGACATGGACTCGCCGTCGGGCTGGAGCCACCAGGGGAGCTGTCCGATCTGGGGCAACCCCCACACACCCGCGTCCGGCGAGGAGACCAGCACCGGCCCGAACAAGAGCACGACCACCATGGCCGGTCGGTCCGGGGTCAAGTCGCAGTGGCAGGGGTCCTGCGGCAAGGACGCCTTCACGGCCCAGATGTGGAGCCTGCCCAAGGATCAGGTCTTCGTCGTGGCGGCGGGACTCAAGGACGACTACCAGTCGGGTCTGGCGTCGATCGTCGGCAGTATCGACGCGAGCGGTCACCAGGCCATGGCGGACAACACCCCGGATGCCAACCGGAGCGAGATCGCGGTCACCTTCGACGGCCTCGCGGACGGCCAGCAGCTGACGGCGGGAAGCTCCGTCGTCACCTTCTCGGTGACCTTCCGGAACACCGGCCAGAACACCTACAGCCAGCTGCAGGCGTTGGTCACCACGGACGTCTACCCGGGTTCGCCGACGGCGGGGCCGGGCGCGCAGGAGCCAAGCAAGCTGGAGCGTCAGGACAACGGTGCCTGGAAGCAGGTGGCGATGTCGCCGGGGGCCGGCATGGACTACGCGGTGGCCGACCCCGCATTGTTCTCCTTCGCCCCGGGGCAGAGCAGGACGGTCACCTACCGGATGACGCTGGGTGCCGGAAACGGGCCCGGGAACATGCCGGTGAAGGCCCAGCTGGTGCTCCCCCACGACGGAAGCAAGCCGACCCTGATCGGCGAGAAGGACGTCACGGTCAAGGTCACCAAGTGACGCCGGAGGGCCCGGCCCCCACCCGGGGGGCCGAGCCCTTCACCGCTGCGCTCAGGCGAGCGAGGCCATCCAGGCCTCGACGTCCGCGGAGCGGCGCGGCAGCCCCGCCGAGAGGTTCTCGTTGCCGTCGGCGGTGACCAGGATGTCGTCCTCGATCCGGACGCCGATGCCGCGGTACTCCTCCGGCACGGTCAGGTCGTCCTGCTGGAAGTACAGGCCGGGCTCGACGGTGAGCACCATGCCGGGCACCAGCAGGGCGTCGACGTGCTCCTCGCGGCGCGAGTGGGCGCAGTCGTGGACGTCCAGGCCGAGCATGTGGCCGGTGCCGTGCAGGGTCCAGCGGCGCTGCAGGCCGAGCTCCAGGACCTTCTCGACGTCGTACGCCGAGGCGTCCAGCAGGCCCCAGGCGAGCAGGCGCTCGGCGAGGACGCGCTGCGAGGCCTCGTGGAAGTCGCGGAAGCGGGCGCCCGGCTTGACCGCGGCGATGCCGGCCTCCTGGGCGTCGTAGACCGCGTCGTAGATCTTGCGCTGCAGCTCGTCGAAGCCGCCGTTGATCGGCAGGGTGCGGGTGACGTCGGCGGTGTAGAGCGTGTGGGTCTCCACGCCGGCGTCCAGCAGCAGCAGCTCGCCGGGGCGCACGTCGCCGTCGTTGCGGACCCAGTGCAGGGTGGTGGCGTGCGGGCCGGCCGCGGCGATGGTGCCGTAGCCGACGTCGTTGCCCTCGACGCGGGCGCGGCGCCAGAAGGTGCCCTCGATCCAGCGCTCCGAGGTGGCGACGGCCTGGCCGAGCTCGCGGACCACGTCGGTGAAGCCGTTGACGGTGGCGTCGCAGGCGGCGCGCAGCTCGCCGATCTCCCACTCGTCCTTGACCAGCCGCAGGCCGCTCAGGAACTCCTTGAACTCGGCGTCCTTGTCGGCGTCCAGCACCTCGGCCAGCGCGGCCTCCAGGCCGGCGTCGTAGCCGCGGACGATGCGGGTCGGCACGGTGGAGTCCTTGGCCTGCTGGGCCAGCTCCTCGGCGGCCTTGCGGACGTCGCGCGCGGGCAGGCCGAGCAGCTGCTCCTGCTCGCCCAGGCTGTGCCGGCGGCCGACCCACAGCTCGCCGTAGCCGTCCAGCCAGAACTCGCCGTTCTCGCGGTCGGAGCGGGGCAGCAGGTAGAGGGCGAACTCGTGGCCGGCCGCGCCGGTCGGCTCGGCGACCAGCACCGCGTCCTCGGTCTGGTCACCGGTGAGGTGCACGTACTCGCTGCTGGCGCGGAAGCTGTAGTCGGTGTCGTTGGAGCGGACCCGCAGGTTGCCGGCCGGGACGACCAGGCGCTCGCCGGGGAAGGCGGCGGAGAGCTTGGCACGGCGCTCGGCCGCGTACGGGGCCTGGGCGATCGGGGCGAGGCCGTGCAGTGCGGTGTCGGCCCAGCCGGACTTCATCGAGGCGGACAGCTCGTCCGAGATCTCGCCGTAGAGGCCGTTCTTGCGGCCCTTGAACTGCTGCGGCTCCTCGCCGCCCTCGGCCTCGGGGTTCTCGGCCACCGCGGGGGTCCGGTCCTCGGTCACGTGCAACGCCTCCTTGGGGGTGGTACCGCCGCCCTCGGGGGAGGTGTCGGATCGCGACACGCGCGGGCGGCCGTGCGTCCATGGTACGGACGCCCGACCGCTCACCCGTTCGGGCCCGGTGCAACCCCCGGAGCGGTGCCTGTGCGGCGGTGCCCGGCGGTGCCTATTCGAAGCGTGCCGCCATCACCATCAGGTCGTCGGTGGCCGGGGCGACGTCCGGGTCGGGGCGGACGGCCAGCAGGTGGGCGCAGAGCCGGTCCGGGTCGATCCGCACGTCGCGCGGGGCGTCGGCGGCGGCCCGGCGCAGGTTGGCCTGTCCGGCGTGCAGGGTCGGGCCGCAGCGGCGGGCCAGGCCCTCGCTGTAGAGCAGCAGGGTGTCGCCGCGCTCGGCGGTGAAATCGACCCCGGGGGCCTCCCAGCAGGTGAGCATGCCGAGCGGGGCGGAGAGCGAGGTCTCGACGAACTCGGCGCCGCGCCGGCTGACCAGGATCGGCGGGCAGTGCCCGGCCCCGGCGAGGGTGATCCGGCGGTCCTCGGGCTCGACCCAGGCGTAGACCGCGGTGGCGGTGCGGGTCGGCTCGGTGGTCTTGAGCAGCAGCTCCAGGTCGCCGAGGACGGAGACCGGGTCCTCGCCCTCCAGCACCGCGTACGCCCGCAGCGCGGCCCGGACCCGGCCCATCGCGGCGGCCGCGCCGGGGGCGGAGCCGGGGCCCGCCCCGGGGCCGTCGCCGGAGACCGAGCCGACGGTGAGGCCGACGGTGCCGTCCGGCAGCGGGATGGCGTCGTACCAGTCGCTGCCGCAGGAGCGGTCCAGCCCGGCCGGGACGAGCCGGGCGGCCAGCCGCAGGCCGTCCGGCTGGGGGAGGCGGTCCGGCAGCAGGCCGCGGCGCAGTGCCTCGGTGGTGCGCCGGATGCGTTCGGCCTCCAGCTGCTTGGCGAGCAGCGGGGCGGCGATCTCGCAGTAGCGGCGGGCGAGTTCGCGCTGGCGGTCGGTGGGCTGGGCGGGCCGGTCGTAGAACCAGACGGCGGCCGCGAGCGGGCCTTCCTCGGTGGTGGCGAGCGGCAGGCCGAAGGCGCCGCCGAGGCCGAGGTGGACGGCGAGTTCGCGCAGCCGGGCGCCGATGGCGGGGTCCTCGGCGAGGTCGGCGGAGTGCACCTGGGCGGGCCGGTCCTGCTCGCGCAGCAGTCGGGCGAGCGGGCTCTGCTCGGTCGGAACGGTCTCCAGGGCGCCGAGGCTGGCCCGGTCGAGGCCGAGGCCGACCGGCTGGCCGGCGCCGCCGCACGGCATCAGGGTGGCCAGGACGCCGCGGTCGGCGCCGAGCAGCGCGGCGCCGGAGGCGAGGACGGCGTCCAGGGTGGCGGCGAGGCCGCGGGCGCGGGCGAGCCGTTCGGTGTGCTCCTGCAGGCTGGTGATATCGGACAGGCGTCCGGCCAAACGGTCCTGCACCGTGACGGACGGTGCCGCGAGGTCGTCCGCGGTGCTCCCCGGGGCGTCGGCGGGACCGGGCAGGCCCGGCGGGTCGAGGACGGTGAGCCCGCCCGAGCACCCGGGTTCGCCCAGCTCGGCGGTCATCGGCGACGGGTGGGACGTCGGCGGGTGGGATTCGGTCATGCCGCCACTCCTGACGCAGTGCTACGTGCCATGCGAAACCCCCAGATACGGCCGATGTGGAGCGAGCACGGCCAAAGGTCGCGTTTCGCCTCGATTCGCTACTACTCGTCATTGATCGACAGCAATGCCACCACTTCTACACAGGCCATTCGGGGCATGTCCAGATCCAGGACGACGCGGTGCCCGGTTCCACATCGTCATCACCCCGGTCGGAGGGCGTGCGTGGCCCGTGCGCGCGCCGTCGGGACCGGAGGTATGGAGCGGGCCGGGAGCGGGCAGAACCGAGAGGACGGACCGGGCGGCCGTCCGGATCGTATTCCCGCGCCGCCCGCGCACCGGGCTGGCCGGAAGTCTCTCACTCGTACGGTGGAACCAAGCGCGCCCGGGCGGCGTCCATCCGGTCGCATACGGGATTCTCGTTCCAAGGGCTGTTCCAGTGCGCGGCCCTTCTCATGTCGTGCTCCACACCGTGCTCCACGTCGTAGCCGCGCCGTCCCCGCCATGCCGCCCGCCCCCGCTTCGCGCCGTCCGGGGCCGTGCCGTCGCGGGCCCGCGTGGCGAGTCCCGACGGATGTCGGTGAGGCGGAGCGAACCGAGCGGTCAGGGAAAGGAACGAGCGCTATGCGTGAGAACCCGAAGAGCCGGTCGCAGGAGTCGTCCGCCCGGCTGGCCGCGGCCCTGACGGCCGCCGTCGAACACCGCTGGCCCGTGGTGCCGGGCACCGTGCTGTGCGGCGGGCGCTGTTCCTGCGGCGACGAGGACTGCCCGGTGCCCGGCGCGCACCCGCACGACCCCTCGCTGCTGGCCGCCACCACGGACGCCCGGATGGTGCGCTGGTGGTGGGAGCGGCAGAGCCCGGACGCGCCGGTGCTGGCCGCCACCGGCTCCGCCGTCTCGGCGGTCTCGCTGCCCGCGGCGGCCGGGGCCAGGGCGCTGGTCTACCTGGGCGCGCTTCGGCTGCCGCTCGGTCCGGTGCTCGCGATGCCGGGCCGCTACGCGCTGCTGGTGGCCCCGTACTCGCTCGATGCGCTCGGTGAGATGCTCGCCCAACTCCCTTGGGTGCCGGGCTCGTTGCGCTACCACGGCACGGGCGGCTTCCTGCCGCTGCCGCCCGGCGGGGCGGCCGGGCGGGTGCGCTGGGTGCTGGCGCCGCGGCCGGCGGTGGGTGGCGGGGTCTGGTTGCCGCAGGTCGGGCCGCTGCTGGGCGAGTTGGTGGAGGCGACGGTCCGGCTGGACAGCGGACGCCCGGCGCACTGACGGGCTGTCGGTCGGAAAGGGGTTCCGGGGACCGGTCTTGCGGGCCGCTCCGGAAAAACAAAAGATCCGGCCGCTGGCGACGGGGGATGCACCAGCGGCCGGACTCTTTAGACAGTAACAAGGATCCGCGCCCGCGCCAATTTCCAAGACGCCCTCCAGGCCCGGAAATTGCGTCTTCACGGCGACAATGTGACGCGTATCACCCGGATCCTGCGTGCTTTAGTTCAAGGTGACCTGACGGTTCACCAGGTTCGCGCGGGCGCGCCGCTCCTCGGCGGACAGCGGGGTCTCGTCGGCGAGGACGGTGGCGAGCCGCTCGGCGAACTCGGCGGCCGGCTTCTCGCAGTCGGCGGCGGTCATCGAGAGCGGGAGGTCCCACACCGGGACGGTCAGGCCGTGCGCACGGAAGGAGCCGACCAGGCGGGTGTCCGCGCCGAGCGAGGCCTCGCCGGCGGCGTTCAGCCGGGCCAGCGCGTCCAGCAGCCTCTCCTCGGGCACGGTCATCACCCAGCGCAGGTGGTTCTTGTCCGGGGTGCCGCACCAGTAGGCGGCGTCGAGGCCGGCCAGCTTCTCGGTCGGGATGGCCGAGGCGTTGGCGCGCTCCAGGGAGGCGGCGACCTCGCCGGTGGCGGCCTCGGCGTCCTCCAGCCAGAACTCGAAGCCGGTGTGCACGGTGGGCGTGAACACGGCGGTGGCGTCCAGCAGGTCCTGCAGGCGGCGCCCGCCCGGGACGGTGCGGCGGGCCGGCACCGGGGTGCCCGGCTCGGTGGCGAGGGCCAGCTCCAGGGCGTCCGCGAGGTCGCGGCTGAGGTCGCCGGAGGCGGACTGGGTCTGCAGGCCGAGCAGGATCGAGCCGTCCTGGCGGCGCAGGGCCGGCCAGGCCAGCGGCAGCACGGTGGCCAGGGTGACCGACGGGACGTCACCGTTGGCGGTCTCCGCGACCCCGGCGGCCAGCGTCAGCGGCACCGTCGCGGCCGGCACCAGCTCGCGCAGCGCCACCCAGTCGGCCTCGCCCGGCAGGCCCTCGAACGGGCGGTGCACCAGCTCCTGCACCGCGTGCGAGGCCTCCCGGCCGTGGCAGGCCTTGTAGCGGCGGCCGGAGCCGCAGGGGCAGTCCTCGCGGGCCCCGACCACGGGGATCTCGCCCGTGACGGCGGTGGTGGACTGGCGCTGCGGCGCCTTCTTGGCGGCCTTCTTGCCCATGGTGCGGCTCTCCCGGGAACGGTGGTCCTTTGCTCCGGGAAGCCTACTGACGTTCCCCCGGCGTGCGAGAACGCGCCGGGGCGGGCGTCGTGCGGATGCGTGCCCGCGGACACGTGCCCGCAGGCGTGCGGCTACGCGCTGCGCGCGTCATCGCCGGTGCGGCGGGCGTGTCGGCCCCGGGCGGGCAGCGCCGCCCAGACCGTCACCTCGCCCGGCGCGTCGCGCACGCCCCAGTCGGTGGCCAGCTGGTCGACGATGCTCAGACCGCGGCCGCCGCGGGAGGTCAGCGAGGGACTGGCGGGCAGCGGCCGGGTGGTCGCCCCGCCGTCGGTGACCTCCAGGGTGAGCACGCCGTCGGCGTGCATCTGCCAGCGGACCAGCACGCCGCCGCCCGGCTCGGCAGCGCCGTCGCCGTGCTCCTGGCCGCCCGGTGCGGGGTGTGTCCTGGAGGGGACGCCGACCAGCAGCTGGTCCACCACCTCGGCCTTGGCCCCGCGGCCGAGGGCCGGCAGCGGGCCGAGCGGACGGGCGTATCGACAGGCGTTGCTCAACAGTTCGGAAAGGATCAATACGGCATCGTCAATGACCGGTTCCGGTATCTGCCGGTCACCCAGATCTCGACGCAGTCGGCGCCGTGCGACCCCGACACTCGCTGGGCCGTGCGGCACTGCCATGGTCGATGAGGTCGGCCCAACTCCTGTGGGCACAGTACGCGCCACCATCAACGCCACCCCCGGACCTCCTTCAGCGTATGCCGAGGGATGGATGCCCCTTGGTAATGCGTCGGAAACGACCGCCGGAGGATCCCGCGAGTCCATTTCGAGCAGCGCGACTCAGGGTCGACCAGAGGCCATTCCGTGCTCACCCTCTGTCGCCCGAACGCAAGAATTCCGACAATTACGTGCGCGGAAGGTTTGGTTGCCGACCAGTGTGATCAGGCTGAACCGGTACGGCCTTCGGCTCGCCGGCGGATCACCGCCTGAGCTGGGCCAGCACCTCCGCGGGCCGGTTGGTGATGATCGCGGCAACGCCCAACTCCAGGCAGAGCTCGACGTCGGACGGCTCGTCCACGGTCCACACGTGCACCTCGTGGCCCAGCTCGCGCAGTCGGGTCACCAGCTGCGGCTTGGCCCGGACCAGGTCCATGCCCGGCCCGGCGATCCGCGCGCCACCCGGCAGCGGCTTGCCCGGACGCAGTTGGCCGAGCAGCGGCAGCATCCGCTCGAACAGGAACACCCGGTGGTACTCCGGCGCGGCGGCGGCGACCCGGTTCAGCGCGATCGAGGAGAAGCTCATGATCCGGGCGGCCGGTCGGTCGCCGTCCCGGGTCGGGCCGATCTTGAACCGCTCCAGCATCCGCAGCAGTTCGCCCTCGACCCGGCCGCGGAAGCGCACCGGGTGCTTGGTCTCGATGGCCAGGTCCACCGGGCGGCCGCAGTCCACCACCAGCTCCAGCAGGCGCTCCAGCCGCAGCACGCCGCGCAGCTCGGGGTCGGTGCTGGGGCGGCCGGTCTTCCAGGCGCCGAAGTCGTACGCCTCCAGCTCGGCGAGCGTCATCGCGGAGACGGTGCCCCGGCCGTTGGAGACCCGGCCGATGCGGCGGTCGTGCACGCAGACCAGTTCGCCGTCGGCGGTGACCCGGACGTCGCACTCGACGGCGTCGGCGCCCTCGTCGAGCGCGCGCCGGAAGGCCGCGAAGGTGTGCTCGGGCAGGGCGTGGGAGGAACCGCGGTGCGCGATCACCTGGACGGAGGGCGCGGTGCGCGCCGTCGCCGAGGACAGGTCTGGGCTGGTCACGGGGGCAACGATAGGGGGCCGAGGTGAAGCGGAGGCGAAGCCGGTCCCAATCCGAGGGGCCGGCTTCGCCTCCGCGGCCTCAGGACCGCGCCGCGCGCCGGGTCAGCGGGGTGAGCGCGAAGGTGACCAGGGCGGGCACCAGGAAGGCGAACAGCGAGGCGGAGGTCCACTCCTGCGGGGTGAAGTGCAGCGCCCGCTGGGCCGAGGTCCAGAAGTCCGTCCACCAGTCCGCCACCGTGGTCGGTGCGATGAACTGGTAGACCGCGAAGCCCAGCACCCACGGCAGCAGCATCAGCCAGCGGGACGGCGCCTTCTCGGAGAGGTCCCAGCCCTGCCGGCCGGCTCCGAAGAAGTAGTCCACCGCCAGCACCGCGAGCAGCGGTACGAACACCGAGCCGATCAGGCTGAGGAAGTTGCTGTAGGTGTCGGTGAACTTGTCGATCTGCAGCGCCAGCACGGTGGTCAGCACGCCGATCCCGCCGCTCAGCACCCGGCGGTCCACCCGCGGCAGCAGGTTCTGCAGCGACATCGCGGTCGAGTACACGTTGGCGAAGGACTGGTCGGTCTCGCGCACCACCAGCACCAGCAGGAACAGCCAGCCGGCCCAGACGCCGAGGAAGGAGTCGAAGATCCGGCTCGGGTCGCCGTCGGACTGCAGCAGCGCCATCAGGCCGAGCACGTAGCACCAGACCTGGGCGACGGTGTACCCGGAGAAGCTGCCCCAGAAGGCCGAGCGGGCGGTGCGCGAGTGCCGGGTGTAGTCGGCGGCCATCGGGACGAAGGAGACCGACACCGCGATCATCGCGTCGGTGGCGCCCAGGAAGCCGTGCCAGTTGCCCGCGCCCGGGTCCGGCACGCCCTGACGGCCCAGCTGGACGGTGAAGTACACCATCGCGACCGCGACCGCCCCGGCCACGAAGCGGCGCAGCACCGCGATCGCGCCCAGCGGCCAGATGGTCAGCACGGTGGTCAGCGCGCCTGCGGCCAGCACGAACAGCCAGCGGTAGCCGCTGGTGTGGGCGACGGTCTGCGCGCCCGCCGAGATGGTCAGCAGCTCGAACACGCCCCAGCCGACGCACTGGACGATGTTCAGCACGGTCGGCAGGTAGGACAGCCGGGTGCCGAACAGCCCGCGCAGGTTGGCCATCGCGGGGGCGCCGGTCCGGGCGCCGATCAGCGCGGCCACGCCGAGCATCGCGGTGCCGACCGCCGTACCGGCCACGATCGCGGTCACCGAGGCGGCCAGCGACAGCTCGCTGCCCTTCTCGCCGAGCACGGTGGCGGCGGTGGAGAAACCGATCAGGCTGACGCCCAGGTTCATCCAGAGCGCGAAGTGGTCCCGGAAACGCAGGGTGCGCGGCGGCTCGGTGTCCAGCACCAAGGGCGCCTCGACCCGCTCGTCGGTCGCGGGGGCGGCGGCCGAGTCCGCCGGAAGATCGGGGAAATCCTTGGACGCGGGCGCGTTCGAAGAAGAGGATGGCGAAGCAGGCGGCATGGCCGATACTCCCTACGCCGGCATTACCCGGACAGGTTCCGGCGGTCAGCGCCCCCTCGACGGTCCGCCGGTTCCCCCCTTGGCGTACGGTCGACATGCGCACTCTCAGCCTGGTCGGTCCAAGCTCCCGCGTGTCAGTTTGGAGCGACAGGCTAACCGGCACGGGTACGAACGCCAAAGGCCACGGGGTGCGCGGTCCGCATCGCGGACCGTCCGGGTGGGGGAGGGGAGCCCTCGACGGTCACCCGTCGTCACTGTCGTCGGTGCCGGCTAAGGATTCTTATGAGTTCTTCAGAGGGGTCCTTACGGCAATCGAATCGGCAGTGCGAAAAACTATGGTCCTTGGTTCTGTCAGCTATGGAGGTCGTCCGTGAGCACCGAGCGCGAGGTTGGGCCCACCGGGCCGCAGGGGGAGCAGCCCGCGGGTCCCCAGGAGGCGGCTGGCTCCGCTTCCGACGGCACCGCTCAGGGCGGCCACAAGCCGACGATGGCGTTCAGCCGGGTACCCGAGCCCGAGGCCAAGCCGGAGGCCGCTGACGCGGCGCCGGCCGACGGCGCTCCGGGCGACGGCGGGCACAAGCCGACGATGGCGTTCAGCCGGGTCCCGGAGCCGGAGGCCAAGCCCGAGCCGGCTGCGGCCGAGGCCGCCCCGGAGGCTCCGGCCGCCGAGGCCGCTCCCGCCGAGGGCGGGCACAAGCCCACCGTGGCCTTCACCAAGGTCCCGGCGCCGGAGGCCCCGGCGGCGCCCGCCGAGAAGCCCGCGGTCGACCCGGTCACCGGCTACATCGACGCCCCGCCGCCGGTGCTGCCGCCCGCGCCCCCCGTCGCGCCCGCTGCGCCCGCCGCGGCGGCCCCCGCCGTGCCGGCTGCTGCGCCGGCCCCGGCCCCGGCCCCGGCCGCCCCGGCCCTGCCGCCGGCTGCCAACCCGTACGCGACCCCGTCCCACGGCGTGCCCGCCGCCGGTGCGCAGGACCCGTACGGCGCTCCCGCCGCGGCTGCCCAGGAGCCGTACGGCGCTCCGGCCGCCGCCGGCCAGGAGCCCTACGGCGCCGCGCCCGCCGGTGCGCCCGCCGCCCACGACCACCACCCGTTCGGTGCCGGCCAGCCGCTCGGCGGTTGGGGCGCCGGCCACGACGCCACCTCGGGCGGCGCGGGCTACCCCGGCGGCCCCGGCGGCCCGCTCGGCTACCCGGCCGACTACTCCGGCGGCCCGAACGGCCCCGGCGGCCCGCGCAAGAAGCGCGGCGGCCTGGTGGCCCTGCTCGCGGCCGTCGCGCTGGTCGCCGGTGTGGCCGGCGGTGCGATCGGCGTGGTCGCCACCGGCCACACCAGCAGCAGCAGCTCGGTGGACGACCACCGCAGCACCACCGTCCAGGCCAGCAACACCCAGAAGAACGAGCCCGCCCCCGGGTCGATCGCCGCCATCGCGCAGAAGGCGCTGCCCAGCGTCGTCACCATCAAGGCGCAGGGCAACGGCGAGTCGGGCACCGGCACCGGCTTCGTCTTCGACACCGAGGGCCACATCCTCACCAACAACCACGTGGTCGCGCCGACCCTCAACGGCGGCAAACTGACCGTCAAGTTCGCCGACGGCACGTCCTACAGCGCCTCGGTGCTGGGGCACGCCGAGGGCTACGACGTCGCCGTGGTAAAGATCGACAACCCGCCGAAGGGCAAGCTGGCGCCGCTGCCGCTGGCCGACTCCGACAAGGTCAACGTCGGCGACGCCACCATCGCGATCGGTGCGCCGTACGGCCTGGAGTCCACCGTCACCAGCGGCATCGTCAGCGCCAAGGACCGTCCGGTCGCCTCCGGCGACGAGACCGGCTCGCAGGCCTCGTACATGAACGCCCTGCAGACCGACGCCTCGATCAACCCCGGCAACTCCGGCGGCCCGCTGCTCGACTCCAGCGGCGCGGTGATGGGCATCAACTCGGCGATCCAGTCCAACGCCTCCGCCAACGGCCGGGCCGGCAGCATCGGCCTGGGCTTCGCCATCCCGATCAACCAGGCCAGGTGGGTCGCGGACACCCTGATCAAGACCGGCAAGCCGGTCTACGCCAAGCTCGACGTGCTGCGCAACGACGACTACAAGGGCGACGGCGCGCAGATCCAGACCCGCGACATCCAGGGCCAGTCGGCCGTCACCCCCGGCGGCGCGGCCGACAAGGCCGGCCTCAAGCCGGGCGACGTGATCACCAAGCTCGGCGGCGTTCCGATCGACAACGGCCCCGCCCTGGTCAGCCGGATCTGGACGCACAAGCCGGGCGAGACCGTGGACGTCGAGTACACCCGCAACGGCCAGCCGTTCAGCACCAAGGTCACCCTGGCCGAGCGCGTCGGCGACCAGTGACCCCCGGGTGCGCGGAATCGTGTGCGCCGAACCCCGCCGGAACCGTTAGGCTGACCTCCGCCTGGAGAGCTGCCCGAGCGGCCTAAGGGAACAGTCTTGAAAACTGTCGTGGCGTGACCCGTCACCGTGGGTTCGAATCCCACGCTCTCCGCTGGTAGGAGAACCACCTGCTCAGGGCGGGTGCCGAGACCACTCGGCACCCGCCCTCGGTGTTCGTCGGGGCGGTTCGGGGCGGTCCGACGGCCGGGGTTGACCCTGACACCGTGGGAGGCGGTGGAGTGGGAGCACCATGTTGAACATCGGAGACTTCGCCAACCACGGCCGGGTGTCGGTGCGGATGCTGCGCCACTACGACGCGATCGGACTGCTGCGGCCCGCCCGGGTGGACCCGGTCACCGGGTACCGCTCGTACGGGGCGGGCCAACTCGCCCGGCTCAACCGGGTGATCGCGCTCAAGGACCTCGGCTTCACGCTGCAGCAGGTGCGGGCCGTCCTGGACGAACAGGTGGACGCGGCCGAACTGCGCGGGATGCTGCGGTTGCGGCGGGCCCAGCTCGCCGCGGCGATCGCGGCGGACGAGCGGCGGCTGGCCCGGGTGGAGGCGAGGCTCCGGACGATCGAGAGCGAGGGGAACATGTCCGAGCACGATGTCGTGGTGAAGCCCGTCCCATCCGTCCGGGTGGCCCAACTGACCGGCGTGGCAAGGAGTTACCAGCCGGAGGACATCACGCCGGTGATCGGCCCGCTGTTCGACGAGCTGTGCCGCCGGATGGCCGCGGCCGGCATCGAGGAGGCCGGCCCGGCCGTCGCCCGTTACGAGGACGCCCCGGAGGGTGACGGCTCGGTGCTGATCCTGGTCGCCGTGCCGGTCGGGCCGTCGGTGCGGCCCGACGGGTGCGACTTCGAGGTGGCCGACCTCCCGCCGGTCGAGGAGGCCGCGGCCATCGTCCACCGCGGGCCGATGGACGACTCCATGGCCAGCTTCCAGGCCCTGGCCCGCTTCATCGAGGAGAACGGCTACCGCTCGGCCGGCTATGCCCGCGAGCGCTACCTGGAGTGCCCGGAGGACCCGTCCGGCTGGGTCGTCGAACTCCAGGAACCGGTGACCCGCCGCTAGGGCGTGTGGGCCCTCGACCAGGTCGAGGGCCCTGGCGCCGCGCCTGACCCCGGGCGTGCCCCTGGTCTTGTCCAGGGGTACCCCGCGTGCGCCGACATCCCCGAGGCCCACTTGCCCGCCCCCTCCCCTCCGGGCAGAGTGCGGAGGTGGAGGCGGGTGGCCATCGAGTGGAGGCGGCGATGAGCGATCTGATGGACCGGCTGGTGCAGGGCCTCCCGGCGGAGGCCGTCGTGGTGGACCCCGATGTGACCGCCGCCTACAGCCATGACATGGCGGGCTTCTGCGCCGCCGGTGTGCCCGCCGTGGTGGTGTTCCCGGAGACGGTGGAGCAGGTGCGGCATGTGCTGCGCACCGCCACCGAACTGCGGGTGCCGGTGGTGCCGCAGGGGGCGCGGACCGGGCTGTCGGGCGCGGCGAACGCCGTGGACGGGTGCGTCGTGCTGTCCCTGGTGAAGCTGAACCGGATCCTGGAGATCGATCCGGTGAACCGCATCGCGGTCGTGGAGCCCGGTGTGGTGAACGCCGAACTCTCGCGGGCTGTGGAGGAGGTGGGGCTGTACTACCCGCCGGACCCGTCCAGCTGGGAGTCCTGCACGATCGGCGGCAACATCGGCACCGGCGCGGGCGGGCTCTGCTGCGTGAAGTACGGCGTCACCGGTGAGTACGTGCTCGGGCTGGACGTGGTGCTGGCGGACGGGCGGCTGCTGTCCACCGGGCGCCGGACGGCCAAGGGAGTGGCCGGGTACGACCTGACCCGGTTGCTGGTCGGTTCGGAGGGCACGCTCGGGGTGGTGGTGCGGGCGGTGCTGGCGCTGCGGCCGGTGCCGGCCCCGCAGCTGGCGCTGGCGGCGGAGTTCCCGAGCGCCGACACGGCCGGCGCGGCGGTCTGCGAGGTGATGGCGCGCGGGCTGACCCCGTCGCTGATGGAGCTGATGGACGCGGTCGCGGTGCGGGCCGTCAACGAGCTGGGGCAGATGGGGCTGCCGGAGTCGACCCGGGCCCTGCTGCTGGTGGCCTTCGACGGGCCGGACCGGGAGGCCGAGTTGGCGAAGGTCGCCGAGCTGTGCCGGGCGGCCGGGGCGACCGAGGTGGTGCCGGCCGAGGACCAGGCGGAGTCCGACCTGCTGCTGGCGGCCCGTCGGCTGGCGCTGCCCGCGATGGACCGGCTGGGCACCACGATGATCGACGACGTCGTGGTGCCGCGCTCCCGGTTGGCCGAGATGCTCAACGGCGTCGCGGAGATCGCCGAGCGGCACGCGCTGACCATCGGGGTGGTCAGCCACGCCGGGGACGGCAACACCCATCCGATCGTGATCTTCGATGCCGCGGACGAGGAGCAGGCGGTACGGGCCCAGCGCTCCTTCGACGAGATCATGGCGCTCGGGCTGGAGCTGGGCGGCACGATCACGGGGGAGCACGGGGTGGGGCTGCTCAAGCGGGACTGGCTGGCCCGCGAGTTGGGGCCGGTCGCGCTGGACCTGCAGCGGCAGCTGAAGGCGGTCTTCGACCCGCTGGGAATCCTCAACCCGGGCAAGATGGTCTGATTCTCCACACCCGCGGCTCGCTCTGGCGTTGCTCCCTGTTGTCGGTATTTTCAGTACGACTTTCAGATGGTCTATGAATGGCTGAAAAAGTCGATAGGGAAGGGTGGTCGAACTTTTCGGGGGCGCGTTCACAGGTGGGCTGCGCCGGGGTGGTGCGCCTAGTGGTTCGCGCGGCGTCGAAGCGCCGTTTCCCGGAGGTCGTCGAGCAGCCTCCCGTTCGGACGAAGTGCCAGGTCAGCGGTGGCGCGTCGGCGCGCTGTCCGGATCGACTGCCGTTATGCGCAGCGCGGGTGGATATCACGCTAACGGGCGAAAATCGCCCCGTCGACTAGTGCTTTGTCGATTTGTTGCGGAAGTCTGTCTCCCGGCGTCGCAGCCTGCAGGGGTTCGTCTGGCCGGCGAACTCCCGCACCCCGTGCTCGACAGTGCTCGATTAACAGCTTCTTGGAGGCTCACATGGCTCGCATCCATACCCGGCGGGCGGTCGGGTTCCTGCTCGCCGCCCCACTGGCGGCCGGCCTGCTGCTGGCGGGCGCCGGTGCCGCGGCCGCCGACAACGGCGCGGGTGCCGTGGCCGGCTCCAACGCCGGCGTGGTGTCCAACACGGGTACCGGCAACGTGTTCGGCGGGGTCGACGGCAACTACGTGTCCACCCAGCAGACGGCCACCGGTGCCGGTGCCTCGAACCAGGACAACACCCTCGCGGTGAAGGACAACGCGGGCAACGTCCTGGCCGGCCAGGGCAACAAGAACATCAACGTCATCTTCGCCCCGATCTTCCGCTGACCGCCTCGGGCACCACCGACGGCGGGGGCGCCGGAGGTGGACGGCCGCAGGTGAGCTGAGCATCCGTGGAGGGGCTCGAAGCGGTCCCGGGCGGGCTTTCGTCCGGGTGCGGATCGGACAAGTGCTTCGACCGGCCAAGCGGAAAGGGTCGCCGCGAAACCGGCCTCGTGGGCGGTGCCGTCATCGGCACCGCCCACGAGTGCGTTCGGCGACCGGTCGGCGGGAAGCCCCGGGGCGGTACGAAGAACCCGGCCCGGCCTACGGAGTCCCCGGTCCGGCGTGCGAAGTGCCCGGTCCGGCGTACGAAGCCCCTGGTCCGTACGGAGCTGCTGGTTCGTACAAGTCGCCTGCCCGTACGAGGCCCCCGGCCCGTCCGAGCGGCCCGGATCCGTTCACCGAGGGCCCGCGCCCGGAGCCGTCGGTCCACGGCGGTACGGTTGCGCTCCGACAGCGCACCACGTGCCCGGGCCCGGAACGGACGGCCCGGCCGGCGCGACGACCGCGGCAACCGGAAGGAAGGGCGCGCGATGGCGGCGGAGGACGAGGACCTGACCGGTCCGGAGGGGGCCAGGCCCGCACCGGAGCCGGAGGCACGCCCGGCGCCGCCGGACGAGCACCGGCCCGAGCCGAGGTCCGTCCCCGAGCTGCTGCTCGGCCGCCCGCCGATGGCCCGCCCGCTGCCCTCCTTCGACCACGAGGCCGCCCCCGCCGAGCCCGGCCCGCTGTTCGTGGACTGGCTCGCCACCGCTCTGGACGCCGGGGTGCTGGACCCGCAGGCCTTCACCCTCTCCACGGTCGACGCGGACGGCGTGCCGGACGCCCGGGTGCTGGTGCTGCGCGACGTCGACGCGGCCGGCACCGGCTGGAACTTCTCCGCCGCCGCCGACAGCCCGAAGGGCCGTCAGCTCGCCGACCACCCGGCCGCCGCGCTGTCCGTCTACTGGCCGCAGCTGGGCCGCCAGGTTCGGGTCCGCGGCACCGTCGAGCGGGCCGCCGACCTGGTCGCCGCCGCCGAGTTCGCCACCCGCTCGCCCGCTGCCCGGGTCGGCGCGCTGGTCGGGCGGCAGAGCGAGCCGCTGGGCGCGCTCGCCGAGTACGACGAGGCGGTGACGGTCGCCCGTCGCCGGCTGGAGGCCACCCCGGACGCGGTCGCGCCGGGGCACGCGGTCTACACCCTGTGGGCGCACGAGGTGGAGTTCTGGCAGGGCGACGCCCAGCGCCGGCACGTCCGGCTGCGCTACACCCGCACCGGCCCGGTCCGCAGCCCGGAGTGGTCGCGCACCCTGCTCTGGCCCTAACGCCCTAACGTCCTATCGCCGTCCGGCCAGCGTGGCCCCCACGCTGGCCGCCACCACGCAGCCGATCCCGGCCAGCTGCGGCGCGCCCAGCAACTGGCCGAGCACCACCAGCCCGACCAGCGCGCTGACCGCCGGCTCCAGGCTGACCAGCACGCTGAACACCCGCTGCGGCATCCGCCGCAGCGCGGTCATCTCCAGCGCGTACGGGATCACCGGCAGCAGCAGTGACACCCCGGCCACCGAGGCGAGCAGCACCGGTGGCGAGGCGCCGGGCGCGGTCAGCCCGTCCCAGGCCTCGCCGAGCCCGAACGGCGCCAGGGTCAGCGCGCCGACCGTCATCGACACCGCCAGGCCCTGGAACCCCTGGAAGCTGGCGCCGACCTTGTCGGTGAACAGGATGTACGCCGAGTAGCAGGCGGCCGCGCCGAAGGCGTACAGCAGGCCGACCGGGTCGAGCGAGCCGCCGCCGTCGCCCTCGCCGAGCAGGGTCAGCAGCACCACGCCGGCCGCCGCGAGCAACGCCCAGAGCAGGTGGCTGGCGCGCCGGGCGAAGACCAGGGCGACCGCGAGCGGGCCGAGGAACTCGATGGTCGCGGCGGTGCCCATCGGCAGCCGGTCGATCGCCCCGGCGAACAGGTAGGTCATCCCGGCCGAGGCCATGCCGAGCAGCGCGGCCGCGGCGAGGTCGCGCGGGCGCTTGTCGCGCAGCTTGGGCCGGGTCACGGCGAGCAGGATGACGGCGGCGAAGCCGAGTCGCAGGAAGGTCGTGCCGCTGACCCCGAGCGGGCCGAAGAGCGGCTTGGACAGCGCGATGCCGGTCTGCACCAGGAACATCGCGGCCAGACAGAGAAGCGGCGCCGGGATCCTCCCCCGGCCTTCGGTTGGGGGGTCCCCCATCGGGCGCCGCAGGACCTTGCCGAACCGGCCGCTGGTTCGGCCGGGGTGCACCCCGGGGGGTGCCGCGGGGCCGGGCTCCCCACCTCGTCGCCAGCTGCCCCGCTCGCCGGCGGGCTCGCCCTTGGGGGCGGGCGGCGTGGCAAGGGCCTCGGCGACGGCGGCGGCCGAGGTGGGGGCAGTGGTTTCGCCGGTATGGGAGGTGGGCATGCTGACGAGTTTGCCGTAAGGAGTGATAAAGCAGCAAGCTCGTTACAAGAATCGGGACGGATGCGGACGGGTACGCCCGAAAGGGCGGACTCGCATGGGGCCCGCCGCGTGGCTGACGCGCTCGTCCGATGGTCCGTCAGCATCAAGGCCGGGTGCGCCATCTCCGCCCCGCGGCCCTCCTCGCCGCCTCCCCCGCGCTCCTGCCGGCCACCGACAGGGCGGGCGTGAACGCCGGGGCCTCCGCCCCGACCGCCGGATGATCATCCGTCGATAGGGTGTCCCCTCAAGCAGCACGAGGGGGCGACATGTCGAACGGCCAGGACTACGGAGGCGCGCACGGGTACGGCTCCTCGCCGCAGCAGAACCCGTACGCGCAGGGGCAGTACGGGCAGAACCCGTACGCGCAGCCCGTCCCGTCGCAGCAGTCGTACGCACCGCAGCAGAACCCGTACGCGCCGCAACAGCCGGTCCCGCCGCAGCAGCCGTACGCGGCCCCGCAGTCGTACCCGCCCCAGCAGCCGTACGGTGCGCAGCCGCAGGCCGTCGGCCAGCCGCAGACCGCCGCCCAGCCGTCGCCCGCAGCCCGACAGCCCCACGCCGCCGCCCAGTTCGAAACCCCGGCACGGCCCGCCGGCTTCCCCGGCCCGGCGCCGCGCCGCAACCGCCTCGTCGTCCTGCTCCAGTTCCTCCTCCAGTGGATCTACGCCCCGCTCTGGATCATCGGGCTGGTGGTCGTCATCGCGCTCGTCATCCTCTCCGACTACAGCGGGAGCGGCCCCAGCTCCGACGGCTGGCTGAAGGTCAACCGCAGCTTCATCCCGCCGCGCCGCCTCCGGGCCGAGCTCACCGGCCGCCCGGAGGACTGGGAGCGCTACGTCACCCCGGTGCTCAAGCGCCGCATCGCCGTCGCCGAGGTGGCGCATGCCGCCGGCGGCGGCCAGGTGCAGGTCGACCTCAGTCGCGAGATGTCGATCGCGCTCGCCGCGCGCCTCTACCGGGGCCTCGGCGCCGACGGCGTGGTCCGGGTCGCCGAGCGGCTCGGCTGGCAGGGGGCGTCGTCAGGTACCGATGCCGAGCGGGTCCGGCTCGTCCGCCGCTTCCCCGCACCGCCCGCCCCGAACGCCCCGTCCCCGCAGGACCCGCCCGCCGCCCCCGGCACCCCGTGGGGCCCGCAGCCGACCCGCTTCGCGCCGCTGCTGCCCGTCATCTTCCTGCTCCAGATCGTCTACATCCCGGTGTACGGCCTGCTCACCTTCTGGATCGACCGCCCCGATCCCGATCACTGGTCGTGCTGGGGAGCCCGGTGGACGGTCGGCCCGCGCGCCTTCCGGGCCGAGTTCACCGACAGCCCGGCCGCCTGGGACCGCCACATCCGGCGCATCCTCAAGCGCGACACCACCCGTGAACTCGGCCGCACCGCCGACAGCTACGGCCGGCTCGTCGCCCCCGACGGCACCTTCCTGCGCCGCGTCCAGCTCCACCGCGCCACCTACCGCGGCGCCGGCGCCCACCAGGCCCTGCGCATCGCCGCCGAACAGGGCTGGACTCTCGACCCCGCCTACACCCCCGACCCCGTCAACTCGCTCCGGCTCTGCCGTCCCGACCACCGCTGAGCCGCGGTCGGCCCGGCAGCGCGGGCAGGGCGCCGCGTCGCCGGAGGGGTGCGGGAGCGCTTGTGGGGAGAAACCGGGGCGAACCAGTGATCAGTGCAACGGGGTCGGGGTGCTGACAGCGGGCGGACGGAACGGCACAATCGGGCACGTCCGCGCGCATTACCGACCGGTAGGTGTGCCGCAGGCGCCGCCAGTGCCGCCAGGTCGAGGAGGACCCGTGTTCAGCACGATGCAGGACGTACCGCTCACCGTCACCCGGATCCTGGAGCACGGGTCGACGATCCACGCCCGTTCCACCGTCACCACCTGGGACGGCACCGGGCCGGTCGTCCGCAGCTACGCCGAGGTGGGCGCCCGGGCCGCGCAGCTCGCGTACGCGCTGCGGGACGAGCTCGGGGTGACCGGGGACGACCGGGTCGCGACCCTGATGTGGAACAACACGGAGCACCTGGAGGCGTACCTCACCGTCCCCGCGATGGGGGCCGTGCTGCACACGCTCAACCTGCGGCTGCCGGGCCGGCAGCTGTCGTTCATCGTCAACCACGCCGCCGACCGCGTGATCATCGTCAACGGCAGCGTGCTGCCGCTGCTCGCCGCCGTGCTGCCGGAGCTCGCGCCGACGCTCAAGCACATCGTGGTGGCCGGCCCCGGCGACCGCTCGCTGCTGGCCGGCTTCGCGGGCGGCGTGCACGACTACGAGGAGCTGATCGCCGACCGGCCCACCGACTACCCGTGGCAGCGGGACATCGACGAGCGCCAGGCCGCCGTGCTCTGCTACACCTCCGGCACCACCGGGGACCCGAAGGGCGTGCTCTACAGCCACCGCTCGATCTACCTGCACTGCATGCAGGTCAACACCGGCGACAACTTCGCCTTCACCCCGCGCGACACCGCGCTGCCGGTGGTCCCGATGTTCCACGTGAACGCCTGGGGCATCCCGCACGCCTCGTTCATGTCCGGCGCCAACCTGCTGATGCCGGATCGTTTCCTCCAGCCCAAGCCGATGGCCGAGATGATCGCCGCCGTCCGCCCCACCGTCAGCGCCGCCGTCCCCACCATCTGGAGCGGCCTGCTGGACGAGCTGGACGCGGGCGACTACGACACCTCCAGCCTGCGCATGGTGGTCATCGGCGGCAGCGCCTGCCCGCCCTCGCTGATGAAGGCCTTCGAGGAGCGCCACGGCATCCGGGTGCTGCACGCCTGGGGCATGACCGAGACCTCCCCGCTCGGCTCCTTCGCCCAGCCGCCGGGCGGCCTCACCCCCGAGGAGGAGTGGCCGTACCGGATCACCCAGGGCCTCTTCCCGGCCTCGGTCGAGGCCCGGCTGATCGGCCCGGGCGGCGAGCGGATGCCGCACGACGGCGTCTCCGCCGGCGAGCTGGAGGTGCGCGGCCCGTGGATCGCCGGTGCGTACTACGGCGGCGCCGGGCAGGACCCGCTCCGCCCGGACGACAAGTTCTCCGAGGACGGCTGGCTGCGCACCGGCGACGTCGGCACCATCACCGCCGACGGCTACCTGACCCTCACCGACCGGGCCAAGGACGTCATCAAGTCCGGCGGCGAGTGGATCTCCTCGGTGGACCTGGAGAACCAGTTGATGGCCCACCCCGAGGTGGCCGAGGCCGCCGTGGTCGCCGTCCCGGACGAGAAGTGGGGCGAGCGCCCGCTGGCCACCGTGGTGCTGCGCCCGGGCGCGACCGCCGGGCTGGAGGAGCTGCGGGCCTTCCTGGCCGAGCGGGTCGCCTCCTGGCAGCTGCCGGAGCGCTGGGCGATCGTCGAGTCGGTGCCGAAGACCTCGGTCGGCAAGTTCGACAAGAAGGTGATCCGGGCCAGCTACGCGGCCGACGAGCTGGATGTCACGGTGCTCGGCAAGGCGTAGCGGAGGGGCGGCGAGGGCCGGTCACCCCGATCGGGGTGACCGGCCCTGTGCCGTGCTCAGCCCGCGGCGGCGACGCCCGCCTCGCCCATCGCGCCGATCCGCCCGAGCAGGTCGACGATCCGGGACTGGACGTCCTCGCTGTTCGAGCGCTCGGCGAGGAACAGCACCGTCTCGCCGGTGCGCAGCCGGGGCAGTTCGCGCGGGTCGAGGTCCACCGAGGTGTAGACCACCAGTGGGGTGCGGTGCAGCCGGTCGTTGGCGCGCAGCCAGTCCAGCAGGCCGACCCGGCGGCGGCGGATCCGGAACAGGTCCATCACCACCAGGTTGGGCTGCACGCTGGCGGCCCGGGCGACCGCGTCGTTCTCGTCCGTCGCGTGCTCGACGTGCATGCCGCGCCGCTCCAGACTGCTGATCATGGCGGCGGCGATGTCCGGATCGCCCTCGACCAGCAGGACGCGCGGGGCGTGGTGCTCGCCGTCGCGCGGCGCGAGGGCACGCAGCAGCACGGCCGGGTCGGCGCCGTAGGCGGCGTCCCGGGTGGCCTGGCCGAGACCGGCGGTGACCAGCACCGGGACCCGGTTGTTGAGCGCTGCGGTGCGCAGCGACTGCAGCGCGGTGCGGGTGATCGGGCCGGTCAGCGGGTCGACGAAGAGGGCTGCGGGGAAGCCGGCGACCTGGGCGTCCACCTCCTCGCGGGAGCGGACGATCACCGGCTGGTAGCCGCGGGCCTGGAGGGCCTGGTTGGTGGCCGGATCGGGCTCGGGCCAGACCAGCAGGCGACGGGCATGGGCCAGCTCGCCGACCGCGGCCTGCGGCTGCTCGGCCGGGGACGGTCCGTCGGCGGGCGGCAGCTCGGCCAGCGGGCGCGGCGCGGTCCGCGCCTCGGCCGGTACGGGCGGCTGCGGCGGTACGGCGGGCACCGGCGGGGTGCCGAGCGGGCGCGGCGGGGCGAGCTCGGCGAGACCGCTGCCGACCGGGCGCGGGGCGCTCTGCTCCTCGGCGGCGGGCAGCGCGGGCCGGGCGGGCGCCAGCGCGGTGCCGGGGCCCGGAGCACCTGGGGAGTCCGGTCCGGCCGGCGCGTCCGGCCCGGGGCCGGGCGGCACCGAGAGCCGACGACGGCGGCCGGTCGGCGCGGCGGCCGGTTCGGGCAAGGCGGGCGCCGGACCGGCCGGCAGGGCGTGCTCCAGGCCTGGGTACACCGGGGCCTCGGGCAGCCCGGGCAGCGCGAAGCCGCCCGAGGAGTCCTCGGCGGAGGGCAGGGCGCGCCGCCGGCGCGGCTTGGCCTCGCCGCCGTCCTCGGCGGGCGCGTCGGCGGGCTGAGCGGAGGCGTCGGAGGGCGCGGGGCCGAGCGCGAGCGGCTCCCGGCCGCCGGGCCGGTTCTGCTGCGGGCGCCCGCCCTCGACGGGCACGGCGTAGGCGGGGCCGGAGCGGCCGTCGTCCTTGCCCCAGGGGTCGCTCTGCGCCCCGTCCGGGCCGGCCAGGCCCTGGCGGCCGTACGCGGGGTCGTTGCCGGTGCCGTTCCACTGCTCGGGGACGGCCCGTTCGACCCGGGCGGGGGCGTTCGGCCACTGGTCGGACTGGACGGCCGGGGCGGTGGTGGCCGCGGGGGCCTGCTCCCCGGCGGCGGGCTTGCCGCGGCGGCCGCGCCGCTCGGCCGGGGGCTCCTCGGCGGGAGCCTGCTCGGGCTTCGGGGCCTTGCCGCCGGGCTGCTCGGATGCGGTGGCGGCCTCGGCCGGCTCGCCGCTGGTGGGCAGTTGCGGGATGCCCGGCAGCTCGGGCAGGACGGCGCTGTCGCTCTCCTTGGGCCGGTCCGAGCGGCCCTCGGCGGCCGCGCGCTCGGCGGCGGCCTTCGCGGCGGCCGGGTCCAGCGGCAGCTCGACCACGTACGTCGTCCCGGCCTTGCCGGGCAGCTCGTGGGGCTGGAGCACGCCACCGTGGCGCTCGACCACCGTGCGGGCTATCGGCAGGTGGACGGGGCTGCCGCCGATGCCGGGGCCGCGGATCTCGACCCGGGCGACCTCGCCGCGCTGGGCGGCGGCCAGCACCACGGTCGGCGGTTCGGCGGGCGTGGGCGGCGCGGGCGGGTTGCCCAGCCCGGGGACGGACAGTCCGGGGACGCCGAGGCCGGGAGAGGTGCCGGTGGGGGCGTCCAGCGAGAGGCCGACGCCGCTGACGTCGGCGACCAGGTGTGCGAGCGCCTGGGCGAGCCGCCGCTCGTCGGCGATCACCTCGACCGCGGCTGCGTGCACCGAGAAGCGCACCCGGCCGGGGCCGACCAGGGCGCCGGCCTCCTCGACGGCCCGGCGGACCACCTTGTCCAGGGCGACCGGCACCTGCTTGGCGGGCTTGCGCCCGACCTTGCCGTCCTTGTCACCCTCGCTGTTCTTGCCCCCCGCCGGGCCGCTCTCGCCGGCCTCGGAGCGCTGGTGTTCGAGCACGCCGTCGATCAGCTTCCCGAACCGGCGGCACTCCTCGGCGAGTCGGCGCAGAGTCCAGTTGGCCTCCGGCCAGAGCTGCCCGGCCGGGTCGGCGGCGAGCGCGTCCAGCCGCTGGTTGAGCGCGGTCAGCGCGCTGCCGAGCTCGCTCTCCAGGACGGCGGTGAGGTGCTCGTTGCGGGCGATCAGGGCGAGCTCGCGGCTGCGGTCGGTGAAGGTCATCACCGCGCCGACCAGTTGGTCGCCGTCCCGGACCGGGGCGGTGGTGAGGTCGACGGTGACCGGACGGCCGTCCTTGCGCCAGAGCACGGTGCCGCGCACCCGGTGCTTGCGCCCGGAGGTCAGGGTGTCCAGCAGCGCGGACTCCTCCAGCGCCAGCGGGGTGCCGTCGGCCCGGGAGTGCTGGATCAGCGGGTGCAGCTCGCGCCCGCCCAGCTCGCTCGCCCGGTACTCCAGGATGTGCGCGGCGGCCGGGTTGACCAGCACGCAGCGGCCTTCGAGGTCCACGCCGAGCACGCCCTCGGCGGCGGCCCGCAGGATCATCTCGGTCTGCTTGTGCTGACGGCGCAGCTCGGCCTCGACGCCGAGCCGGCCGGACAGGTCGCGGACCAGCAGCAGGAGCAGGTCGGATGAGGACGGCGGGCGCGAGCCCTCGCCGTACGGGTCGTACGGCGCGAGCGGGGAGCGCGAGTAGCCGTCGTCGTCGGCGAAGTCGTTGCCGGAGACCTCGACCGGGAAGGTGGTGCCGTCGGTGCGGTGGGCGGTCATCCGGACCGGGCGGTCCAGGGTGTCGCCGTCGCGGGTGGCCGGGCGCATCGAACCGGGGATCCGGCTGGGGTCGAACTCGGGCAGGAGCCCCAGTACGCCCATGCCGACCAGTGAGGTGCCCGGCGCCTGCAGCGCCTGGACGGCCGCGCTGTTGGCGTCCACGACGGTGCCGTTGCTGTTCACCAGCAACAACGCGTCGGGCAGGGCGTCGAGTATGGCGGCGAGGCGAGCAGCGCCTCGGATCGGCCTGCTGCTCACGTCGACAGGTCTCCTCGGCTCAGGGCAGCTCCTCCGGAATCGGCAGTATCTCATTCTTCTTTGCGGCGGGGACGACCCGCCTAGTAACGTGGGCGGTGGTTGGTGCCGAGCCCCCGGGTTGTGGCATCATCACTGACACACGGAACGGGTCCGCTCGCGCGGGCATGGTCCATGTGGGGAGGCTTCGCCTAGTCCGGTCTATGGCGCCGCACTGCTAATGCGGTTTCGGGGTTATTCCTGATCGAGGGTTCAAATCCCTCAGCCTCCGCAGCCGGGAGCCCCGTCGACGATCTTGTCGGCGGGGCTCTTCGCATGTCCGGGGCGTGATCATCGGCCGGCCCGGAGGGGTCGGATCAATCGATTTCGTCCTACGTCGCAGGTCATGTAATGTTGTCCACGCAACGCCCCGGGGGCCAACGTTCACCGGGGCGAGCGCTCATAGCTCAACGGATAGAGCACTTGACTACGGATCAAGAGGTTGCAGGTTCGAATCCTGCTGAGCGCACCACAATCCGCAAGATCGGGTTCGCCCGTTCCTTGCGCTCATAGCTCAACGGATAGAGCACTTGACTACGGATCAAGAGGTTGCAGGTTCGAATCCTGCTGAGCGCACCATCGAGAAGCCCCCGGCCACCGGCCGGGGGCTTCTTCGTTCACGGCGCCGGTCACTCCAGCTCGGTCCGGTTGATCCACGGCACGTCCCGGTGGTCCAGGAACCAGTCGGAGCTGGTCAGCGGCCGGTTCCGGTTGAAGGTCGCCGGCGTCGGGTCGTGCTTGACCAGCCAGGGGTCGGCGCCCAGGGCGAGCAACAGTTCGGTGAGCTCGGCGACCAGCTCCGGCGGGCCGCTGAGGTGGACCTCCCAGTCGGTGAAGTCGCCGTGCCCGAGCAGCGTCTCCCGCAGCAGCGCGGTGGCCCCCGGCGGGCCCGCGGGGTGGTCCGGGGCGGCCGTCAGCACCCGCAGCCGGGGATTGCGGGCGAGCAGCCGTCGTACCGTGTCCAGGTCGTACTGCCCGGCCGCCGACCGGGCCGCCAGCAGCACGGTGGCCGGCCGCTCCGGCTGTTCGGCGGTGAGCTGCTCCAGCAGCGCCTTGGTCTGCCCCCAGCCGCTGCCCCCGGCCACCAGCAGCAGCGGCCGGTCCGAGGCGGGGGCGAGCACCGCGTCGCCGAGCGGCGGCCCGAGCCGTAGCAGCTCGCCGGGCATCACGTCCTCCACCAGGACGGGGCTCAGCAGCCCGCCGGGCACCCGCCGTACGTGCACTTCCAGGCTGCCGTCCGGGCGCGGCGCGTTGGCCAGCGAGTACGGCCGCCAGACCCGGGGCGTCCGGGGGCTGCTGAGCGTGACGTACTGGCCGGCGGTGAAGGGGTACGGGCGCATCGGGGCGAGGGTGAGCACGACCAGGTCGGCCGCGGCCCGGCGGCGGGAGGCGACCTCGACCTCCCACCAGACCGGGTGGTGCTCCGGGAGGTCGGTGGCGGCCCCGGTCATCACCTGGGCGATCACGGTGTAGGCCTCGGTCCAGGCCTTCTCGGTCTCCGGTGTCCAGGAATGGCCGGAACACTGCCGCAGCGCGGCGATCAGGCTGGCCCCGACGGCCGGGTAGTGCTCGGGCGCGGCCTGGAACTTGCGGTGGTCGCGCCCGAGCGCCCGCAGGTACTCGGTGAGCCGTTCGGGCTCGTCCAGCCGCAGCACGATCCGGGTGAGCGCGGCGAACAGCCGGTCCCGCTGTTCGTGCAGCTGGGCCGGGAAGAGCGAGCGCAGTCCGGGGTTGTGGCTGAACAGGTGGGCGTAGAAGAAGGTGGTGAGGTGGTCGGCGCGGCGCTCGACCACGGCGAAGCTGGCGCGGATGACCGCGGGGTCGAAGGGCACCGCGCCGCTCCCCTGTTAGGCCGACCGGGTTTCGGTGAGCGCCGTGCCCATGGTGTCGCCGACCACCGCGTAGACGGCGGTCCAGGCGGCCTCGGTCTCCTCGGTCCACTCGTCCCCGGCGTAGTGGGCCAGGGTGGCGAGCAGGCTCGCGCCGACGGCCGGGAAGTGCTCCGCCAGCGCGCCGTACCCGGCGTGCCGCGAGCCCAGGTCGCGGAGCAGCCCGAGCACGGTGTCGGTGTCCTCCAGGTGGGTGACGAGCGCGCCGAGCGCGGCGAACAGCCGGTCCTGCTGCTCGTCCAGGTGCTCGGCGAAGAGGCCGCGGACACCGGGAGCGTGCTCGAACAGATGCCGGTAGAAGTATTCGGCGACGGCCGGGCCGTGCGGTTCGACGACCGCGAAACTGCGCTTGACGAGTACGGGGTCCATAGTCACGGGGCCCGACTCTACTGAGCGGGTGGGTAATTCGAACAGAGTTCCCCGATGAATGGTCAGGTACCGGACGTCTGCGTCCACCGGACCGGCCGGGATCTTCCATTCCGCTCGTTCGGACGGGTTAGTCCGTTCGGGTGGGATCCAGTGCCGCCTCATGGCTGAAAGCAGCCGTTTCGGGTGCATCCCGTCCTGCCGCCCGGATAACCGCCAAACGGGTGGGACACAGCCGAAAGCGCAGGTGTCGCAGTATGGCTGGTCCGGGGTCGTGATTCCGTTTTGTCGGATCTTGTGCCCGGACTGCCCGCCACCCGGCAGCCGACCGTGAAGGAGAGCCGGATGAGCCGACAGTTCCCCCGCACAGCTGCCGCCCTGGCCGTTCTCGCGGCCGGGCTGCTGACCGGTTTGAACGCCCCGCTCTCGGTGGCCCGGCAGTTCCCCGATGCCTGGTCGGGCGAGCACCGGGCGGTCCTGCCGTCCGGGCTCTCCGTCCAGTTCGATTTCTCGGCCTCGCCCGGTGTGAGCGTCACCGCCGAGCCGGGACAATTGGCCGACCGTTCCGGAGGGGGGTATTCCGCCACGGTGTACGCGGACGGAATGCGCCCGGGGAGCCCGGCGCAGACCTTCAGCCTCACCCAGGACCGTCCGCAGACGGACGGTTCCTGGCGCACCGTCGGAACCCTCCGGCTGAGTTTCTCCCGACCGGTCCGCAATCCCCGGCTGCACCTCAGCGGGCTGGCCGCGGTCGCCACCGGGAGAACCGGCACCGCCACCACCGCGGCCCGGCTGACCCTCACCGGCGGCTCGCCCGCCGCCCCCACCCTGGTCGGCCGCACCGACTGGCCCGGCTGGACGGTCGACGCCGGCTCCCTCGCCCCGAGCGGCGCCGACGGGGCCTCCGACGGCGCGGCCGGCTCCGCCGCCGAGGGCACCCTGGAGCTCACCGGGACCGTCCGCAGCGCGGTGTTCCGGGTCGAGCAGCGCTCCACCGCCCGGGCCGGGAGCGCCACCGCCCCGCCCGTGCTGCGCCAGGCCCACACCGTCACCGTGGACGAGGACCTCGGCACCGCGCCGCAGGCCTACGGCAACGCCTCGCACGTGGTCTCCGACCTCTTCCTCGGCGCCGACGCGGCCACCCCGTCCCGGCGCGCCCGCGGTCGGACCGCCACCACCGCGACGGACGGGGAGCCGATGGTCCGGCTCGACCACGGGGAGGCCCGGCGCGCCAACCCCTTCGCCAGCCCGTACGCCAGCCCGCCGCCGCCCGAACTGCAGCCCGGGCGCGACGAGTACCAGGGCGCCGACCCGTCGATCACCTTCCCCACCGAGGCCGCGATCGGCCACTACTACCGGGTCACCGTCCCGGTCGCGGTGAGCGACCAGCCCGCGACCCTGGCCGGCTGGATCGACTTCGACCACAGCGGCCGGTTCGACCCCGCCGGCCGGGTGCAGACCGAGATCCCGGCGGGTGCCGATACCGCGACCCTGGAGTGGACCGTCCCCTCCGGCGCCGCCTCGGGCGAGACCTGGGCCCGGCTGCGGATCGGCCGCGACACCGGCCAACTCCTCGCCTCGGGCGGCTTCGCCGACTCCGGGCAGGTTTCCGACCAGCGGATCAAACTGACCGTCGGCGCCGCGCGGCCCGAGATCGCCGCACCGGTCGACGGCACCGTGCTGGCCGGCGCCCGCCCGGAGATCCGCGGCGAGGGCGCGGTGACCGGGGCCTCGGTGGAGATCCAGGACGGCGTCGGCGGGCGGGCCGAGCCGGGCTCCAACGTGCTGGTCACGGCGCGGGCGGGGGCTGCGGGGGCGGGAGAGCGCACGGTGCTGTGCGGGGCGGCCGTGGCACTGGACGGGAGTTGGACCTGCACCGCCAACCGGGATCTGACGGACGGGGAGCAGCGGCTGACCCTCACGACGACCGACCTGGCGGGGAAGGGGACTTCGGCGGACCCGGTGCGGGTGCGGGTCGCCGCTGCGGTGCCGGGCCCGGTGGCGACGGATGCCGCGGCGCCGGGTCCGACGGCCGCGAGCTCGGCCGCTGCGAGCCCTGCGGCGCCGGGCCCGACGGTGTCGGCTCCGGCCGGGCCCGGATCCGCAACGCCCGGTCCGGTGGCGTCCGTTGTGCCGAGCCCGAGTGTGACGGTGCCGTCGTCGCCGAGACCCACGGCCACCGTCACGGCCACGTCCGCACCCGCGTCCGCGCCCCCCTCCGTGCTTGCAGCGGCGGGTGCCACCGGGTCGCCGAGCCCGACCCCCGCGACCCCGGCAACCCCCTCGGCCCGCCCGACGGCCCCGGCCATACCCGCCGTCTCCGCCCCGCCGACCCGGAGCGCATCCCCGCCCGGCGGCCGCCTGTCCGCGTCGGCCGCTGACCAGGGCGGATCGGAGGCGGACCGGCCCAGTGCCCGGCCGCTGCCCGTGCCGCCCGCCGAGACGGAGTCGGCCGAGGCGGTGCGGGGTCTCGCCGGTCAGCCCCGGGAAGCCCGCTGGCCCGGCGCGCTTGCCGGGGTGCTGCTGGTGCTCACCGGATTCGGGCTGATCACCCGCCTGGTGTTCGACCGTGGACCCGGTGCCCGACGGCGCTGACCTGTGCCGAACCGTCCCGACCATCCGCTTGCGCGCTCGGCTCTCCCCCAGCCTCCGGCCGGGGGTACCCCCACCGCTCGCCAGGGGCATTCGCCCACACGCACCTTTCGATGACTCGCTCACTCCGCTCACTCATGTGTCTGCGCGTCAGGTCCGGCTTTGGATGACTCATCAGTAAATGTCGACACACCTCAGCTCAAATGTCGCATTTGATGACGTATGAACTTAGCTTGACTCCCGGCACTGCCCGTCAGATCCGGGCCGCCCGTTGCGCGACACACCGACCCAGAGGATCCGTGCATGGACGTCACCCGCGACTCTTCGCAGCGACCCGACAGCCTGCCCGAGGCGCTCCTTCCAGCTCTGCCGGAACGTTCCGCCTTCGATGCCAGCCCGCTGACCGAGGTCTCGACCGTGAAGGCGGCCAAGGCCGCCAAGCCGGCCGACAGCGGCCCGGCGACCGCGCCGCTGGCCGTCGTCCCCGGCCAGTCCCCCGCCAGCCCCGTCGACCTGCGGGACCCGCTGGAGACGGCCGCTCCGGTGACCGTCGAACTCCCCGTCGTCGGCGCTTCCGCCACCGTCGGCGCTTCCGCCACCGTCGGCGCTTCCGCCACCGTCGGCGCTTCCGCCACCGTCGGCTCGCGCCGCCCCCCGCGCGCCGACCAGGCGCTGCGTGAGCACACCGCCACCGCGCTGCCGGGTTGGGCCGCCCTGCTGGTGGTGCTGCTGAGCCTGGCCGGTGTGGGGTACGTGCTGCTGTGCACCGGTGTCATCCCGCACTGGGAAGCGCTGCCCGAACTGCGCGGCGCCGCCGCGCAGGAGAGCGGCCGGGCCGAGGTGGACGCCTGGGCGGTCGCCGCGGTCAGCGCGGCCGGTCTGCTGGTGGTGCTCACGCTGGCCGGTCTGCTGGCGAACGCGGGCGGCGAGACCCGGGTGCTGACCCGCTGGGGCCGCTACCGGGGCACGGTGCGCAGGACCGGGCTGGTCTGGGTCAACCCGCTGCTGCGCCGTCGCCGGGTGGACGTGCGGCTGCGGCACTGGCGCAGCGAGCCGGTCAAGGTGGTCGACCGCACCGGCACCCCGATCGTGGTCCGGCTGCTGGTCGTCTGGCGGGTCAAGGACACCGCGCGGGCGGTGCTGGCGATCGAGGACCACGAGAGCTACCTGCGCGAGCAGGTCCAGGCGGTTCTCACCCGCACCGCGTCCACCCTGCCGTGCGACAGCAACGCGGCGCCCGGGCCCGCGCTGCGCGACGGGCAGTGGTTCGCCGACGAGATGACCCGTGCGCTGGCGGCCGAGGCCGCCCCGGCCGGCCTGGAGGTCTACTCGGTGCAGCCGCTGGCGCTGGACTACGCGCCCGAGGTCGTCGAGTCGATGCGCCGCCGCCGGCTCGCCGACCTGGACGCGGGCCTGCGGACCATGCTGGTCGACGACGCCGTGGAGGCCGCGGCGCTGGCCGTCCGCCGACTGGAGCGGGCGACCGCGCACGAACTGGACGAGGCCGCCCGCAGCGCGCTGATGGAGCAGCTGCTGGTCGCCTTCGTCGCCCCGGCCGGAGTGGCCGCCTCGGTACCGCACCCGGCCGCCCGGGCCGGGCGGAAGGAAGGACGACCCGCATGAGGATAGCCACCGGCGCGTACGCCGACCCCGGCATCGGCCCCGACGCAGACTCCGGTCTGATCGGCTTCGAGGAGCGCCTCGGCAGCATCCCCGCGATGGCGGGGTGCGGCTGCCCGAACTGCGCGGCCCGGCCGCGCACAGCGCGCGGTGCGGCGGCGCGCGGTAGCAGCCGAATAACCGGTAGCGGCCGAATAAACCGCGCCGTGCGAACTACCTGTCTGGCCGCCACCGTGCTGGCGGGCGCCGGCGTGGTCGGCCTGACGGCCGGTGCCGGGTCCGCGCACGCCGCGGCCGCCCGGCAGGGCTGGGACGGTTCGAGGTACTGGTTCAAGAACAGCAGCGGTGAGTGGCGCTGGACCAGCCACTACGACGTCTACGTCAGCCGCACCGGGCAGTCCGGCGGAGGTTCGGCCCCGGCTCCCGACCAGGGCGGCAGCCGTCCGTCCTCGGACGCCACGTCGTCCGCCGGGAGCACAGAGGCGGCGGTCGACTACGCGCTCGCCCAGCTGGGCAAGCCGTACGTCTGGGGCGGCGACGGGCCGTCCGGCTACGACTGCTCCGGGCTGGTCCAGCAGGCCTACCGGCGCAGCGGGATAAGCCTGCCGCGGGTGGCCGACGACCAGTACGCGGCGACCACGTCGATCGGCGCGGGGCAGCTGCGCCGCGGTGACCTGGTGTTCTGGTCGGACAGCGGCCGGGCCTCGGGGATCCACCACGTGGGGATCTATCTGGGCGGCGGCCGGTTCGTGGAGGCGCCCCGGCCGGGCAAGACCGTGCGGATATCGACGCTCACCTCGGGCTACTACCCGACCCACTTCGGGCGGCCGTAGCACCGGAAGACGACATCGGGCCCGCGACAGCGCTCCGCCGTCGGGGCCCGGTCGTGTGCTCACTCGGAGGCGGCGTCCAGCAGGGCGGTCTGCTCCGGGGTGAGCCTCAGCGCGGTGGCGGCCAGCAGCGGCGTCAGCTGGTCGACGGTGCGGGCGCTGGCGATCGGGGCGGCGACCGTCGGGCGGGCGGCGAGCCAGGCCAGGGCGACGGCGGCCGGCGTGACGTCGTGCTCGGCGGCGACCGAGTCCAGCGCCTCCAGCACCTTGGGGCCGCGCGGCTCGGCCAGGTAGCGGGCGGCGCCCTCGGCGCGGGCGCTGTCCACCTCCGGGCCGCCGGGGCGGTACTTGCCGGTCAGGAAGCCGGAGGCGAGGGCGTAGTACGGCACGGTGGCGAGGCCGTGCTCGGCGACCACGTCGGCCAGCGGGCCCTCGAATGTTCCACGGGAAACCAGGTTGTAGTGCGGCTGGACCGCGACGTACTCGGCCAGGCCCTCGCGCTCGGCGAAGGCCAGCGCCTCGGCCAGCCGCTCGGCGGAGATGTTGGAGGCGGCGACCGCGCGGACCTTGCCCTCGCGGACCAGTCCGTCCAGCGCGGTGACGAACTCCTCGACCGGGGTGTCGTCGTCCCGGTGGGTGTAGTAGAGGTCGATCGACTCCACGCCCAGGCGGCGTAGCGAGGCCTCGGCGGAGGCCTTGATGTTGGCCGCGCCCAGGCCCTTCGCCTCGGGGTGCATGCCGACCTTGGTGGCGATCACGATGTCCTCGCGGTTGCCGCGGCTGCGCAGCCAGTCGCCGAGGACGGTCTCGGACTCGCCGCCGGTGTTGCCCGGGGCCCAGGCGGAGTAGACGTCGGCGGTGTCGACGAAGTTGCCGCCGGCGGCCGCGTAGGCGTCCAGCACGGCGAAGGACTGCTGTTCGTCGGCCGTCCAACCGAAGACGTTGCCGCCGAGGGACAGCGGGTAGACGGACAGGTCGGAGTTGCCGAGGCGGACCCGGCTGGGATTTCCGGTCATGTCCGCAGTCAACCCGATTGTGTGGGAACGCATTCCGGGAGTCGCGAACCGTTCACACACCCGTCGCAGGTCGGGGCGGTTCGTCCGTCGGGGGATGGGTCCGGGGTGTGCCTGAGGTGGGCTGATTCGTTAGAGTCCGTGCCATGGCTGACAACGACTACGACCCCGCCGGTAGCACCCAGATGTTCCGGGCGTTCGTCGACGAGACCCCGGCGCCTCAGGCACCGGGCTCCGTCTCCACCTACGGCAACAGCAGCAACGGCAGTCGCACCGGCGTGATCGCGCTGGTCGCCGTCGTCGCCCTGGCCGTCCTGGGCGCGGTCATCTGGCTCGCGGCCAAGTGACCCTCACGCGGGTGACCCCGGTCAGGGTCACCCGCGTGACAGGTGGCACCGGCGGCAGGGCCCGTCCTCGAACTCCCGCCTGCGGGGCGACGCCGGGGCACTAGCAGGGCTTGCGCCAGGCGTTGAGGTCGAGTTTCTTCTGCATCGAGCTGAAGCCCAGCGACTTGGCCTTGGCGCAGAACTGGTCCGTGTCGAGCTTGTACTCGACGTGGAACACCGCCTTGCCCGCCTTGACGAAGGGGGAGACCCGGTCGCACTCGTCGAACTGCGAGCACTCCTCGTTGACCGCGAAGTCGAAGTCCGGCAGCAGCGCGGGGATCTGGTCCAGGTCGTTCTTCAGGCCGATGGCCAGGCCGCGCTCGTGCGCGAGCTGGGCCAGCATCCGGTTGTACGCGAGCTGGTCATCGGGGGTCAGCGGGAAGCCGCTGTTCTGGTTGTAGGCCTCGATGGTGTCCGGCTCGATGGCGTCGAAGCCCTTGCTCTTGCACATGTCGAAGCGGGCGGCCATCAGCGGCTTCAGCTGGTCGAGCTTGCGGATGTCGAACCACTTCTCGCCCTTCCAGCCGGTGTCCGAGCCCTGCAGGGCCTTGGCGAAGGCGTTGGAGTCGGGGCGGAAGTCCTCCCAGGAGCCGGCGTTGATGTAGCAGATCACCTTGCGGCCCTTGGCGTGCAGTGCGGCCACCACCGAGGAGTCGTTCTCGAAGCCGTCGATGTCGTAGACCGGGACGTCCACCGACTGGTCCACGGTGCCGCCGAGCTGCCACTGCCAGGCGAGGCCCGGGGTGGGTTGCCAGCGGGCGCCGGCCGAGGGCGGGGCGGTCGCGCCGGGCGGCGTGCTGCCGCCCGGTGGGGTGGCGGGAGCGGTGGTGCCGCTCGGCGTGCCCGGGGTGGCGGGCGCGGTGCTGGTGGTGCCCGGGGCGGACGGGGTGCC
This sequence comes from Kitasatospora sp. NPDC018058, assembly GCF_044327205.1. Taxonomy (NCBI): domain Bacteria; kingdom Bacillati; phylum Actinomycetota; class Actinomycetes; order Kitasatosporales; family Streptomycetaceae; genus Kitasatospora; species Kitasatospora sp. NPDC018058. Next base: position 437,298 of record NZ_JBIRFA010000002.1, read on the forward strand.
GGGGGTGCTGGGCGCGGTGGCCGCGGGCGAGTTGCTCGGGCTGCCGTCGGCCGAGTCCTGGTCGTCCTCCGAGCCCGAGCTGCTGCACGAGGTGACCAGCAAGGCGGTGACGGTGGCGAGGGCCAGGGCGGCCGGTAGTAGCCGGGTACGGCGGTTCACGGTAGTCGGACTCCGGATCAGGTCAGGTCAGTTCAGCGGCGGTCAGACCGTACGGCAGGGTGCACCAGGGGTTCTCGCCGGCGCCCGGGACGGCGCAGCCGACGCCGGCGCGCCGGGCGGTGATCAGTGCGGAGGCGTCCTGGGCGGCGTCGGCCGGGACGTCGTAGACCAGGTGGCAGAAGCGGGAGGCCGCGTGGCGGCCGGTCCACAGCGGCAGCGTCATGGCGCGGTAGGTGTCCCAGTCGCCCTCGAAGGTGACCAGCAGGTCGGCCAGGCCGACCTCGGCGTAGCCCGGGTCCGGGTGCTCGCCGTGGCCGAACACCACGGTGCCGCAGCCGGCTGCCCGGGCGGCCGTGGCCAGCCGCCGGTAGTGGGCCAACGCGCCCGGGTGGGTGGCGACTTGGTCGAGGTACACGCCGGTGATGCCATGGCGCTGGCGGTACGTCAGGATGTCGGCCACCACGGCCGCGTGCGGTCTGCGGCCGTAGTCGGTGTCGGCGTAGCCGACCAACGGCAGGCCGGCCGCGCGGAGTTCGTCGGCGGCCTCGGCGAAGACGTCGTCCGGGACCTCGCCCGGACCGTCCGCGAGGTTGAGCACCACGGCGGCGATCCGGGCGGGGTCGGCGGCGGCGACCGCCCGCCAGGCCGCCGGGTCCACCGCGGGGTGGACGTACAGCGGCACCAGCAGGCGGCCGTCGGGGGTGGTCCCGGTGGTCATGCGACCACCGGGGTCGGGGTGGGCTCGGCGGTGCTGAGCCACAGGTCGCGCAGGGTGTCGGCGAGGTCCGTCTCCGGGTGCCAGCCGAGCTCCCGGGCGGCGGCCGACACGTCGGCCTGCTGCCAGGAGACCGCGGCCGAGCGTTCGGAGCCGGCCCCGCTCTCGTCGATCCGGCCGGTGAAGCCGGCCGCCGCGACCAGGCCGTCGGCGATCGCCCGGACCTGACGGGCCCGCCCGGAGGCGAGGTTGAGCACCCGGGGGAGCGGGCCGTCGGCGGTGACCGCCAGGCCGACCGCCGTGGCGATGTCCCGGGCGTCCACGAAGTCGCGATAGGCGGAGAGGTCCCCGACCGTGATCACACCGTCGGTGCCCTCGGGTGCTACCCGGCGCAGCTCGTCGGCCAGCCGGCCGGGCAGCGAGCCCGCCGGGGCACCCGGGCCGACCGGGTTGAACACCCGCAGCACCACCGCGTCCAGCGGCGAGCCGGCCACCGCGAGGGAGCCGGCCAGCTTGGTCGCGCCGTACACACCGACCGGGCGGGCGTCGGCCTGCTCGGAGAGCGAGTCGCCCTCGGCGCAGACGCCGTACTCGCCGGCCGAACCGATGTGCACCAGACGGGACTCGGGGGCGCCGAGCTGCAGCGCCTCGCAGAGCACCGCCGGGCCGCGGGCGTTCACCTCGGCGAGTTTGACCGCGCTGCCGGCCACCGCGCCGGCGAAGTTGACCACCACGTCGGGGGCCAGCGCGGCCAGTTCCTCGCCGAGCGGGCCGGCCTGGGCGGTGCCCAGGTCCAGCCGGAGGTCGTGAGCGGGCCGCCGGCCCGCGGTCAGCACGGTGGCCCCGGGCAGTGACCGCAGGACGGCGGAGGCGTGACGGCCGAGGAAGCCGTCGCCGCCGAGCAGCAGTATCCTCACGCGGCCCGTCCGTCGCTCTCGGCGCCCGCGGCGGCGGGCTGCTCGACCGTGGCGTCCGGGGCGGTGCGGACGGCCGGGATCGGCAGCTCCGCGAGGCCCGACCCGGCGCCGGTCGACTCGAAGGGCATCAGCACCGGGCGGATGCCGGCGAACTCGGCGTTGGCCCGGTCGTAGTCGTCCGGGCGTCCGATGTCCAGCCAGTAGCCGCCGAAGTCGTAGGCGGCCGGCGGGGTGTCGGCGGCCAGCAGGTCGAGCACCAGCTCGTCGAAGCCCAGCGGCAGGCCGGGGGTGTACTTGGCGAGCGCCGAGCGCGAGACGCCGTACACGCCCATCGAGACGCGGTAGTCGATGCTGGGCTTCTCCTGGAAGCCGGTGATGGAGCCGGAGTCGGTGGTCAGCACACCGAAGTCGATCTTCACCTGGCGGGCGTAGGTGGCGATGGTCAGCGGAGCCCCGGACGCCTCGTGGTGCTTGAGCACCCCGGCGAAGTCCAGGTCGGTGAGGATGTCGCCGTTCATCACCAGGAAGTGCTCGGGCAGGCGGTCCTGCATGGTGAGCAGCGGGCCCATGGTGCCGAGCGGGCTGTCCTCGACGGCGTAGCCGACCCGCAGGCCCCACTGGGAGCCGTTGCCGACGTAGGCGCGGATGATGTGGCCGAGGTGGCCGATGGCCAGGGTGACGGTCTTGAAGCCCGCGGCGGCGAGCTGGCGCATCACGATCTCCAGGATCGCGTGCTGGTCGCCGATCGGGACGAGCGGCTTGGGAAGCGCGGTGGTGTACGGGCGGAGACGGACGCCCTTACCGCCGGCCAGGATCACTGCATGCATGGTTTTTCCCCCACGGAAAAGGATGTGCAGGACACGAACCTTGGAACCAGGACGGGCAAGATCGGTAAGGCGCTCAGACGTTGTAGATGTCGGTCTTGTAGCGGGCCAGGTTGGCCGGGTCGCGGAAGAACTCGATGGTCTGCTCCAGCCCCTGCTCCAGCGTGAACCGCGGCGCCCAGCTGGTGGCCTCGCGCAGTCGGGTGGCGTCCGCGACCAGGCGCATGACCTCCGAGTTGGTCGGACGGATGCGCTGCTCGTCCTCCTTCACCACCAGGTCCACGCCCATCAGCTTGCCGACCAGGGTGACCAGGTCGCCGACCGAGATCTCGCCGCCGGTGCCGGCGTTGAAGGTCCGGCCGACCACGGCCTCGGCGGGCGCCGTGCCCACCGTGCGGAAGGCGTTGGCGGTGTCCTTCACGAACATGAAGTCACGGGTCGGGCGCAGGTCGCCGAGGGTGATCTCGGTCTGGCCGGCCGCGACCTGGGCGATCACGGTGGGGATGACGGCGCGCATCGACTGGCGCGGGCCGAAGGTGTTGAACGGGCGCAGGGTGACGACCGGGGTCTCGAAGCTGGCGTGGTAGCTGTCGGCCAGCCGGTCCCCGCCGGCCTTGGAGGCGGCGTACGGGGACTGGGTGTTGATCGGGTGGTCCTCGGTGATCGGCACGGTCTGCGCGGTGCCGTAGGTCTCGCTGGTGGAGGTGTGCACCAGGCGGGGGATCTCCAGGTGGCGCACCGCCTCCAGCACGTTCAGGGTGCCGGTGACATTGGTGTCCACGTACGAGTGCGGCGCGCGGTAGGAGTACGGGATCGCGATCAGGGCGGCCAGGTGGTAGACCGCCTCGGTGCCCTTGACCAGGCCGTTGACCGAGCCCGGGTCCCGGACGTCGCCGAGGACGATCTCGACCGAGTCCAGCACCTCCTCGGACAGGGTCTCCAGCCAGCCGAAGGAGGAGAAGGAGTTGTACTGGACCATCGCGCGGACGTGGTGCCCGTCGGCGACCAGGGTCTCGACGAGGTGGGAGCCGATGAAGCCCTCGGCTCCGGTAACCGCGACGCTGCTCATGCGGGATTCGCTTTCTCGATTTCGGGGGACGGCCGGGCGCTCTGTGGTGGCCGGCCGGTGGTGTCTCGGTTGAGGCTGGGCCCTTCAGCGATGCTGAGGAGTCAGCGGTGTTGGGTGGTGCGGCCGAGCGCGGGCCCGGCGATGGCGGTGAGGACGAGTGCGGCCGCCCCGCAGCCGATCAGCTGCAGGACGATCGGGTCCGCACCGGTCAGCAGCCCGGCGCTCTCGGCGACCGCGGCGGCCAGACAGATGAGGGCGGTGCTCCAGCTGAACCCGAAGGCGTTCAGCAGCAGCGCCAGCCAGAGCGAGCCGCCCAGGAGCAGGATCGCGCCGAGCTGCGGCACACCGAGCGAGGGGGCGCCCGGCCACAGCACGGTCGCGGCTGCGTCCAGTGCGGCCACGGTGGTGAGGTAGATGAACAGGCAGCCGAGCAGGATCCCGCCGGTGCGGCGGGTGAACTGCCCGGTGGTGTGGCTGGTGCGCAACGCGGCGACGGCCATCGCCCGGTAGCGGAACAGCAGCCACTCGGCGAGGCCGAGACTGAGCGTCAGCGCGATCATGGCCGGACCGGTGGGGGTGGTCTTCAGCTCGTGCACGGGGTGGCCGTGCAGGCTGTGGGCCGCGGTGTGCGCGGCGTGGGAGGAGGCGCGCACCGCCTGGTGGATGGTCTCGCCGAGGCCGGCGATCAGCGTCAGCGCGCCGCAGGCCAGGCCGAACAGGAGGTGGGGGACCTCCTGGCGGATCGGCAGCTTCAGCTCCACGCCGTCCCGTTCGCCGCCGCGGACGGCGACCAGCAACTCCCGGACGGCCAGCCCGACGGCCAGCGCCAGCGAGGCCAGCAGCACCACCGTACGGACCGGCTGCGGGACGTCCGCCGCCAGCACCGCACCCGCGCCGACCGAGGCCGGGGCCAGCGCCACCAGCAGGAACTTCTCCCGGCCGAGCACCAGCAGCACGGTGGCCGCGCCCAGGTAGAGCGACTGCCCGGCGGCGAACCACAGCGCGCCCAGCGGCCCGCCGACCAGGTACGCCGCGGCGGCGCCGAACAGCGCGCCGACCGGTGCCCCGACGGCCAGGCAGACCGCGGCGTCCCGGCGGCGCAGCCGGCTCAGCCAGCGGTACGCGCGGTGCGCCAGCGCCTGGTTGAAGCCCCAGCTGACCAGCGTGGCGATGGACAGCGCGAGCATGCCCGAGGGCAGCCCGAAGCGCATCCTGGTGGTCGCGAACAGGTTGGCGCCGAGCAGGTAGCCGAGCCCGGGCAGGGCGAACACCAGGCCGCGCACCACGCAGCGCCAGGGGTCGGCCCGCCAGGGGTTGGCGAACTCGGAGCTCGGGCCGGGGTAGCGGCGCTGGACCTTCTCGAACAGCTCCTCGGCGACGGTGAACGCGTCGGGCCGGCCGTACAGCAGGGCCGCCTGCTCGTCGGAGAGGCCGTCGGACTCCAGGAAGGCCGCGATCTCGTACGGGTGGACGGCGTCGGCGCAGATGTCGCGCAGGCGCTCGGCGAGCTCGTCCAGCGGGTCGGCGGAGAGGCCGAGCTGCTCCACGGGTTCGGGCTCGACGGGCGGGGCGGGGCGGCGGCGCTTCAGCGGCAGGGTGCGCAGCTGCATCGTCCGCTCGGCGCCGCCCTCGTCCGGAACCAGACGAATGGGACCGCTCATGCGCCCACCTCGCTGCGCTCGGCAGCCGCTTCGCGGTACACGCACCTCTTGACGGTTCTCCCCCAGCCTTCGGCCGGGGGGACCCCCATGCTTCGCTCGCTCACGCGCCCACCTCGCTCGGCTGGGGCTGGGCGGCGGCCAGCTGCTGGTCCCAGTCGGGGCTGGGGACCTCGTCGGTGACGGCCACCATGCCGCCGGGCATCCAGCGGGCGGTGCCGAGGAGTTCGGTGTAGATGCCCCGGAAACCGTCGATGTTCTGGCGGAGCGTGAACTGCTCGATGACCCGCAGCCGGGCGCCCTCGCCGAGCCGGGCGCGCCGTTCGGGGTCGCGCAGCAGCTCGATCGCGGCGGCCGCCATCGGCTCGGGCTCGCGCGGCGGGACGACCAGGCCGGTGTCCCCGACGGCCTCGCGCACCCCGCCGACGTCGGTCGAGACGGTCGCGCGGCCGCAGGACATCGCCTCGATCAGGGTGAAGGGGAAGCCCTCGCTGATGCTGGAGAGCATCACCACGTTGCCCGCCGCGTACGCGTCGGTGATGTCGGCGACGCGGCCCTCGAAGGCCACCGAGTCGGCGATGCCGAGCTCGGCGGCCAGGGCTATGCAGCCGTCCCGGTACGCCTCGCCGCCCTTGGGAGTGCCCCCGAAGAGCCGCAGCCGCGCCTCGGGGATCTCACGGTGGACGATGGCGAAGGCCCGGATCAGCGTCTCCAGGTCCTTGATCGGGTCGACCCGGCCGGCCCAGCTGAGGGTCGGCGTCTCGGGCTCGGGACCGGCCGGTGGGAAGGCGGCCGGGTCCACCCCGTTGTAGACGGTGCGGATGTGCGCGGACGGCGTGCCGCCGCGCTCCTCCCAGCGCCGGTTGTACCGGTTGCCGGGGGTGACCAGCGCGGCCTGCCGGTAGCTCTCCTCGGCGAGCATCCGGTAGAAGCCGAGCAGCAGCGCCTTGACCGGCCAGCGGTACGGGCCGGTGCGGTAGCCGAGGTAACGCTCGCGCAGGTAGATGCCGTGCTCGGTGAGCAGGAACGGTACGCCGAACTGCTGGGCGGCGATCAGCCCGGGCAGGGTGGCCAGACCGCCGCTGGCCGCGTGGGCGACGCCGTCGGTGGGCGGGTTGACCGAGAGCGGCCGCAGGGCGTGCTCCAGCAGGTCGGTGGCGTTCAGTGCGTCGTGCAGGGTGGGCCGGGAGACGGCGGTGGGCAGGTAGTCGCGGGTCCACACGTGCTGGAGGGTGCGCAGGGCGCGCTCGCTGCGCAGCGCGGGGCTGAGCAGCCCGCGCCGGGCGAGGTCGGCGAAGCCGTACAGCTCCGTCCCGAAGTGCGTGGTGTAGACCGGGTCGAGGATGGAGTGGAGGAAGCGCTCGTACGCGTTGAGGAAGCGCCGCATCTCCTTGCCGCGCGGCGGCCGGGCCTCCGAGGCCGGGCCCCACAGCGGTGCGGTGGTGACCGACCGCACGTTGGCGGGCAGTTCCCAGGTCAGTGACTCCTGACCGGTTCCGGTGACGGCGATGACGTCGAAGTCGACGTCCGGCATGCCTTGAACGAGCTGGTCGCACCAGACGCTCACGCCGCCGTGCTGGTGCGGATACGTCCCCTCGGTGAGCAGGGTGACGCGCATCTCCTGTCCCCCCTCCTGTTCTTGCGTCGGTTGTCCGGCCTGGGTGGCCGGAGCGGGCGCCGTGGCGGGGTCGGGCCGGTGGTCCGGTCCGACCCCGCTGACGGGTGGTACGGGTTACCGGGTGCCGGAGCGTCCGGTGGTGGTGCCGTGCGAGGCCGTCCCCCCAGAGGCCTTGCCGGACTGGTTGCTCTTCGTGCTGTTCGCACCGGCGTCATTGCCGGTGGCGACGCCCTTGCCGGGCACCGGGGTTCCGCTGCCGGGGACGAGCGACTTGGCGGGCTCGCGGGTGGTGTCGCTCGGGCCCACCGGGACCGGGGTGGCGACGCCCTGCGGCACGACCTTCTTGTCCGCCGGGGCCGGGGCCGGGACGGACTTGGCCGCGACGCTCGGCGCGACGGCGGCCGGGGCGGCCGGCGCGCTGCCGGAGGCGAGCTGCAGGACGACGCTGCTTTGCAGGGCGCCCGGGGACACCCAGCCGGAGAGCGTACCGGCGTAGGCCGAACCGAAGGCGGTCGAACCGATGGCCAGCTTCTGAGCAGTTCCGGTCGGCATGGTGGCCTGGACCTGAACACCGGCCGGCGCGTTGACCGTGACGGTGTTGCCGACCTTGTACGCGGTCACCTGGCCGGAGGCGAGGGCCGCGTTCCAGGCCGCGCGGCGCTGGAACTCCAGGCCGATCTCGCGCTCGCTGAGGTTCACGATCGGGGTGTTGTCGGCGTGCAGCGAGCGGTAGGTGCCGAGGATCTTCTCCAGCACCGGGTAAGCGATCCGGCCCTCGGAGAGGTTCGACTGGTGGATGAAGTGCGGCCGCGGGTCGTTGTTCAGCACGTGGCCGAGGTCGATCCGGGCCTCCAGCGGCACGATGTACGACTGGTAGCCGGTGGTGGTGTCCAGCGGCTGGGGCAGGCAGGTGGAGTTGGCGTTGTTCTCGCAGACGCCGCTGCCGCCGTTGGCCTTGCTGGTGTAGATCCAGTTGTACTCGTCGGTCTCCTCCTGCGCCGTACCGGCGTTGTAGAAGACGTTCATCGGGTACCGCGGCACGGTCAGCGTGGAGGAGCCGACGGGCCGCTGGGCGGACTCGCGGGAGGCGTCGCTGCCGGTGAACTTGATGCCGTTGGCGGCCAGCGCCGGCGCCAGGTTCGGGTTGTCGCTGGTCTCCTGCGGGGCGGTCAGCAGACCGGAGTGCTCGCCGGTGACGAGCACCTGCGGGTCGACGTTGAGGCCGTTCTTGGTGGCCCAGTCGAAGTTGTTCTTGATCTGGGTGGAGATGGTGTTCTGGTCGACCCAGACGGTGTTGCCCGAGGCGTCCTTGGTGCAGCGCCACGGCACCACGGTGACGTCCTGGACGCAGCCCAGGTACGGGTGGCTGTAGGTGTGGTTGACCCAGCGGTAGCTGTTCTGGTCGGCGATCATCTGGCTGGCGGTCGGGTCCACCGTGGTCTGGTGGTCGGCCTTCCAGTCCTCGCTGCCGTTGCCGTTGAACAGCATGTCGAGGGTGAAGTTGTTGGTGGCCTCCCACTGCTTGGCGTACTGCGCGTCGGCCTGGGTCATCCGGATCGGGTTGGTCGTGTCCGGGGTGCCGGGCGGGCAGGTGACGTCGCCGGGGGTGCACTTGAGCGCCGTGTCCCAGCGGTCGTCGGCCAGGAAGACATCGTCGATGTGGGTGGCGAAGTAGTTCCGGTCGTAGCCGAGGTGGACGCCCTGGGTGATCCAGTCGACCATGCCGCGGGCCAGCAGGCGGTACTGCTGCTGGTACTGGTTGTAGACGAAGGTGACGACCAGTTCCTTGCGGCCGTCGTGGGTGTACTCGCCGACCAGCGAACCGCGGGTGGTCGAGTTGGGTATCGGCGCGTCGACCAGCGGGACGAAGGAGGCGCCGGACGGCAGATTGGCGAGCGGGGTCGCCAGGTAGCCGTAGCTCTCGCTGACGTTGGGGTCGTTGTCCTCGAACGGCACGCTGCCCTTGAGGTACCCGAACGGACCCGAGATTCCGGCCGTGGTGGTGGCGGCCTGGAATCCGTCGAGGGTGCCGACGAATCCCGGATTCTGGGCGTAGTTCAGACCGACGGCCGGGCTGGCCCAGGTGTACGCGTCAATCTGTCGAACGTTGAAAGCGGCTTCGTACGTCGCGATCGCCGTCATCTCGGCGGCGCTGTTGGGGAAGGGGTTTTCGTTGGGCAGCACGATGCCCTGGTACTTCCCCCGGGGCTGCCCGTTCACCGTGTCGCTCAGGAAAGCGGAGTTGATGACAGGGCGGTTGGGGTCATTGAGGCTGACGACCTTGTACGGCGTCCCCTGGCTCTTCAGTTCGGCGGTGATCGCCGCGACGGACGGACCCCCGTCGTCGATGACCAGGACGGCGAGGTCGATCCTGGGCGGCGTGGTGTCGCCGTGGGCCAGGGTGGTCTGCAGGCCGCTGGCCAGCAGAACTGCCGCTGCGCAAGCGGCAACTCTTCGGGTCGCTCGACCCATGGTTGATCCTCCCCTTGGGGCCGGCGCAGCGCTGCTCTGCGCTCGCCCGCCCGTGTAGCTGTTCGCAGGCAGCAGGCTGCCCGGCGCCCATCCTGGTCGAGGGTCGGCGGTGCGAGGGACCAATTGGGCGAGAGTGCAGCGAACCTGTTACCAACGTTCATGGCGAAGCCATGGAGGCGCTGATTGTGACCGCAACCGGACCGCCCGCGCAAATAATGAATTGAAAATGAAAAAACGGAAGCCGAGTGCTACGCCTGGTTACCGAGTGTGCGGCTCGGGTGGTTCCGCAGGGCACCTACACTGTCGTCGTTGCGCATGACACTCTTGCACATCTTGCCGGTTCGACGGGCAGGTTCATGCAATATCGGGCACCCCTGTGCCATGTGACAGTCCGAATATGCAATGGAGGCGCACGGGTGGCCGATCAGCAGATCGAGTCCGAGCGAATCGGAGACATGCGGAATGCGCTCCCGGAGCCCGACGCAGCGGTGCTCGTCGGGCGCAGTCTCGGCCTGCGCGGTGCGGTCAATGCCCGGGATCTGGGCGGTTATCGGACGTCTGACGGGCGGTCGGTTCGCGCCGGTGTGGTCCTGCGCAGTGATGGCCTGAACCATGTCACCGCCGAGGACCTCGGCCCGCTGGGCGCGCTCGGCCTGCGCGGGGTGGTGGACCTGCGCAGTTCCGAGGAGGTCCGCGAGGCCGGCCCGGATCGCCTGCCGGACAGCGTCACCCTGCACCATCTTCCGCTGCTGGCAACGGGCTTCGACATCCACGGGACGCTGCGCAGCGCGCTGGCCGACCGCAGCGCGCGCAAGCAGCGCGCCCTGCTCGGCGGCGGTCGGGCGGCCGCCATGATGACGGGCCTCTACCGCTGGTTCGTCACCGACGCGCAGGCCCGCGAGCGCTTCGCCGCCCTGCTGCGGCTGCTGGCCGAGCCGGACGGGGTGCCGCTGCTGTTCCACTGCTCGGCGGGCAAGGACCGCACCGGTTGGGCCGCCGCGGTGGTGCTGACCGCCCTGGGCGTGGACCGCGAGACCGTGCTCGCCGACTACCTGCTCACCAATGAGCGCTCGGCCCCGGTGGTGACGAGGGTGCTGGACGACTTCGGCAGCCGCGGCCTGATGCGCGAGCCCGAGCTCCTCCTGCCGGTCTTCCGGGCCGACCGCGCCTATCTGGACGCGGCATTCGCGGAGGTCGAGGCCGGCTGGAGCGGCTTCGACGCGTTCTGGCGGGAGGGGCTCGGGCTGGATGACGACGTGCTGGCCGGACTGCGCGCCAACCTGCTGGACGGCGGCAGGAGTTGAGCGGGCCGATCAGCCCTCGCTGATCAGCCCCTCGCGGAGCTGGGTGAGCGTCCTGGTGAGCAGCCGGGAGACGTGCATCTGGGAGATGCCGATCTCCTCGCCGATCTGCGACTGGGTGAGGTTGCCGAAGAAGCGCAGCATGATGATCCGGCGCTCGCGCGGCGGCAGCTTGGCCAGCAGCGGCTTGAGCGACTCCCGGTACTCCACGCCCTCCAGCGCGAGGTCCTCGTAGCCGAGCCGCTCGGCCAGCGGCCCCTCGCTGTCCTCCTCGCCGGGGCTGGAGTCCAGCGAGCTCGCGGTGTAGGCGTTGCCCACCGCGAGGCCCTCGACCACGTCCTCCTCGCTGACCCCCAGGCAGACGGCCAACTCGGCGACGGTGGGGGAGCGGTCCAGCCGCTGGGACAGCTCGTCCCCGGCCTTGGTGAGCGCCAGCCGCAGCTCCTGAAGCCGCCTGGGCACCCGGACCGACCAGCTGGTGTCCCGGAAGAAGCGCTTGATCTCGCCGACCACGGTCGGCATCGCGAAGGTGGGGAACTCCACCCCGCGCTCCGGGTCGAAGCGGTCGATCGCCTTGATCAGGCCGATGGTGCCGACCTGGACGATGTCCTCCATCGGCTCGTTGCGGCTGCGGAAACGCGCCGAGGCGTACCGGACCAGCGGCAGGTTGAGCTCGATCAGCGTGTCGCGGACGTAGGTGTGCTCCTCACTGCCCGGCTCCAGTGCGGCGAGCCGCAGGAACAACGAGCGGGAGAGCGTCCGGGTGTCCAGCCCGGAGCCGGGCGGCGTCTCGGGCGGAGCTCCGGCGCCGGGCGTCTCGGGGACGGGCCGTTCGAGAGCCGTGGCCCGCTGCTGCGGGATCCGGTCCTCGGCGACCACCGTGCCCTTGGCCTGACCAGCGTGGATCTCCGCAGTGCCCAGCTCTCCGGACATGCACCCACCCCCTTGTGACTGACGATTGAACGGGGGCCGACGCGCGGAGGTTCCCGGCGAGGGCCCAACCCCCTCCATACCGGAACACGGCGCACGGCAAACCCGAACGTCGCAAGATGTCACGTCCGGGTAACGCGCTGCAATCTCAATCTTCCCAGGAGTTGCCGGTGCGAAGCCTCGTCAGGATCCGCGAGAGCAGCCGGGAGACGTGCATCTGGGACATCCCCAACTCGGTGCTGATCTGCGACTGGGTGAGGTTGGCGAAGAACCGCAGCATCACGATCCGCCGCTCCCGTTCGGGGAGTTGGACGAGCAGGTGGCGGACCATGTCGCGGTGTTCGACCTCGGCCAGGGCGGAGTCCTCGTATCCCAGCCGGTCCAGCAGCGCGAGCCCGCCCTCGTGCTCCTGGGCGGCCTCCAGGGAGGCCGCGTTGTAGGCCCGTCCGGCGTCCAGGCAGGCCCGGACGTCCTCCTCGGGGATCCGTAGGCTGGCGGCGATCTCGGGCACCTTGGGAGCCCGGCCGTGCAGCACCGTCAGCTCCTCCATGGCGCCGCTGACCTGGACCCACAGCTCCTGGAGTCGGCGCGGGACGTGCATGGTGCGGACGTTGTCCCGGAAGTAGCGCTTGATCTCGCCCAGGATGGTCGGCAGCGCGTAGGTGGGGAACTGGACGCCGCGGCTGGGGTCGAAGCGGTCGATCGCGTTGATCAGGCCGATGGTGCCGACCTGGACGACGTCCTCCATCGGTTCGCTGCGGCTGCGGAAGCGGGTGGCCGCGTAGCGGACCAGCGGGATGTTCACCTCGATCAGGGCGGCCCGGACCCGCTCCCGCTCGGGGGCGTCCGGGGGTAGCTCGGTGAGCCGCTCGAACAGCACCCGGGTCAGCGTCCGGACGTCCACGGCGGGCCGGCCGCCGGTGCCGCGCAGCCCGTCCGGGCGGAGCTCGCCGGCCGGGCTGATGATCGCAGCCAGCACCTCGTCCACGGACACGTCACCCCTCCCAAAGTCGACAACGGCGGGCCCTGCGGATCGGGTGTCGCGGCTGGTTCGTCACTTCGCCATGTCCGGCAAAACCGGTCATAGCATCACAAGGTGGGCGCAGGTCGGGCAAGCACCCGACGGAGGTGTGTTGATAGGGCGTTCGGCCTTCACCGGCCCGGCGGGCGAAGCGCCGCAAGGATCGTTCCCGGACAGATCAAGACGCCCCGCCCGGAGTCGGACGGGGCGGGGCGGTCCGTCCGGGGGACGGGCCGGCGGGGATCAGACCTCGATGTCGGCGATCACCCAGGTGGCGAACTCGCGCCACTGGCCCGCGGCGGCCTGGTGGGCCGGGTGGGTCAGGTAGGCCTGCAGGGTCTCGCGGTCCTCCACCAGGCTGTTGATCGCGTAGTCGTACGCGATGTCGCGCTCGGTGGTGTTCCAGCCGCACTCCCACTCGCGCAGCTCGGGGATCAGCGAGCCGAGCTCTTCGAACGCCTTGGCGCCGGCGAGCACGCGCTCTTCGTCCTTGGTGACGCCTTCATTGAGCTTGAACAGGACCAGATGCCGGATCACGATTACCGCTCCTCGCGGACGGGGGTAGAGGGTCCCGCCCACGGTAGCGGGTGTGCCGGGGCCGGTCGCGGCTCGGGCGGACCGCTACTTGATCAGGCCGGTCATGAAGGTGCCGACCGCCTTGGCCGCATTGGAGATGCCCTCGAAGCCGAGCTGGACCAGTTCGGCGGAGCGGGCGGGCGAGGTGATGATCGAGTAGAGCACGAAGATGAGCAGGAGGATCATGCCGATCTTCTTCGCCTGCGCCATCGTGACCTTCCTCCCTGCGGTGGGCCGCCGCCATTCGGGTCCCCGAGCGGCCCTGCAGGGCAGCTTATCCACCGGACGGGCTATCAAGTGTGCGACGCGTTCGTCCGGCGGGACGAAGGTCCTCGCAAGGGGGGCCTTTCTCCGGGTGCCCGGACGAGGACCGGGCGGCAGGATGGATGACGTACCGGGATCTGGCAGGAATCTCCGGTGCGTGGATCCGGAGCTCCCCGCTGTGGGACCGGGCGCCGCGGCTTTTCCCCGACGCGGCGCCGGTTGTGGGACTCCGCCGGGGGAGCGGTCAGTCCCCCGAGCCGCTCCCCCTCCTCCTCCAGGCTCCGTACGGGCCGGGCAGTGGTGGTCGTCGGCCCGGAGGTGCGGAGCCCTTTCCGCGTTCGAGGGTGCGCGGAAACGCCGAGGGCCCGTCCGGATCGGACGGGCCCTCGGGCTTTCCAGCGGTAGCGGTGGGATTCGAACCCACGGTGGAGTTGCCCCCACACACGCTTTCGAGGCGTGCTCCTTTGGCCGCTCGGACACGCTACCGAGGGGAACTCTACCGGACGGGTGGCGCGGTCACGAAATCCGTATCGGGAAGGCCGTCACCGGGGGGCCTCAGCGGTGGGTGTCGAAGAAGGCGCGCAGCTGCTCGCCGCACTCCTCGGCGAGGACGCCCCAGATCACCTCGGGGCGGTGGTTGAGCCGGCGGTCGCGCATCACGTCGAAGAGGGAGCCGGCCGCGCCGGCCTTCTCGTCGAGGGCGCCGTAGACCACCCGGTCGATCCGGGACAGCACGATGGCGCCGGCGCACATCGTGCAGGGTTCCAGGGTGACCACCAGGGTGCAGCCGCTCAGCCGCCACTCCCCGGTCTTCTCGGCCGCCTGCCGGATCGCCACCACCTCGGCGTGCGCGGTCGGGTCGCCGACCGCCTCGCGCTCGTTGTGGCCGCGGCCGATCACCTCGCCGTCCGGGCCCAGGACGAGCGCCCCGACCGGGACGTCTCCGGTGGCCGGCGCCAGGGCGGCCTCGGCGATGGCGAGGCGCATCGGCGCCGCCCAGCGGTCACGGACCGGGTCGGGGCGGACGGGGGCCGGCAGCGGGGGGATGTGCGGGACGGTCAGCGGGGTGGATGCGGGCTGCATGGCATCCAGTGTCGGGCATCGGTCCGCTACCGGACCGCCTCCAGGACCTCGCCGCAGCCCAGGGCCTCGGCGATCTCCTCCAGGGCGTCGCCCGGCACCGCGCCCTCACCGCTGAGGGCGAGCAGCTCCTCGGAGGTCAGACCGAACTCGGTGAGCAGGTGGGCGTCGCCGAGCGGGCCGACCGGGACGCCGCCGCGGGCGTCGGCGTCCTCGTCGTCCTGGTCCTGCGCCTCCTCGGCCTCGTCCAGCAGGTGGTCCAGGTCTCCGAACTCGCTCTCGCCGGCCTGGTCGACCAGCTCGTCGGTGAGGACGGAGCCGTAGGAGCTGCGGGCGGCGGCGGCGCCGTCCGACACGAAGATCCGCGGGTCCTCCTCACCGTCCACCCGGACGATGGCGAACCAGGCGTCCTCCTGTTCGATGAAGATCAGGACGCTGTCGTCGTCCTGCGCGGAGTCACGGGCCAGGTCGGCCAGGTCGGCCAGGGTTTCGACGTCGTCGAGTTCCGTCTCGCTTACATCCCACCCGTCCTCGGTGCGAGCAAGCACTGCAGCGAAGTACGCCACCAGGGACACTCCCAAGATCATCGGTCTCGGCTGTCGGCGCGCTCGGGCAACGCGGAAATCTGGCCGCCCCCGCGCCAGAGGCGGTCCGCTTGTTCGGACCGTCCCATCGGAATCGTGACAGAAAGCCCGCCCTTGCGGGGGGTGTTCGGCAGCGCGTCTTTGCAGGTCGTGTCGGAAGGGCCGGGTGGCGGACGGCGGAGTCGGGCCGGGAGGGGCCTGCTCCGGTCGAAATTTGGTCCGAACGCCCGTCGGGGTCGGGTCGGGCCGACTCGGCTGCTGCCGCGGACCGGCGTCCGACCCGTCCCGGAACCCGGTCAGGCCCGCGTCCGGCCCGTCTCCGGTCCGTATCGGACCCGTGTCAGACCCGCGTCAGATCCGGAATGTTCGCATACGCATCGCTTCGCGCATCCGTCGTTCCTTGGTCCGACGGGGCTGGACCCGCTCCCTCAGCTCGCGGGCCTCGGCGAGCTCGCGCAGAAAGACGGCTCGCCGCCTGCGGCGCTCCGCCTCGGTCTCGGGAGGGTCGTACGGCGGGCCGGCGCCAAGGGCCGCCCCGCCGACGGGCTCGTCCGCCGAGCCGTCCCCGGCTTTCGGGTTGCTCGTCATAAGACAGGACATTCCCAGAACGGGCGGGTTGATACCACAGCGGCCGGTTCCGTCCGGACATCCGCGGTGCGTCACGGCGTGTCACGGCCTTGTGGCGCCGGTCGACGGGAGCCGTGGCACGGCGTGTCGTACAGGCGTCCAGGACCGGGCTAACCTCGATACATGCGTCTCCACGTCGTCGACCACCCCCTGGTCGCCCACAAGCTCTCCACCCTGCGCGACGAGCGCACCGACTCGCCGACCTTCCGTCGCCTGACCGACGAGCTGGTGACCCTCCTCGCCTACGAGGCCACCCGGGACGTCCGCACCGACGAGGTGGAGATCACCACGCCCGTGGCGGTCACCCTCGGTACCCGGCTCAGCTACCCGCGTCCGCTGGTCGTGCCGATCCTGCGGGCGGGCCTCGGCATGCTGGACGGGATGACCCGCCTGCTGCCCACCGCCGAGGTGGGCTTCCTCGGCATGGTGCGCAACGAGGAGACCCTGGAGGCCTCCACGTACGCCACCCGGATGCCCGACGACCTCTCCGGCCGCCAGGTCTACGTGCTCGACCCGATGCTGGCCACCGGCGGCACCCTGGTCGCCGCGATCAAGATGCTGATCGAGCGCGGCGCCACCGACGTCACCGCCGTGGTGCTGCTGGCCGCGCCGGAGGGCGTCGAGGTGATGCGCCGCGAGCTGGCCGACCTGCCGGTCACCGTGGTCACCGCCGCCCTGGACGAGCGGCTGAACGAGAACGGCTACATCGTCCCCGGCCTCGGCGACGCGGGCGACCGGCTGTACGGCACCGCGGGCTGAGTCCCCTTCACGTGCGGCTGATCCGACGCACGATTCCGAACGACCGAGAGCCCCCGGCACTGCGTCTGCCGGGGGCTCTTCCGTGTCCGTCGGGCGTCAGCAGCTGCCGGTGGCGCTCGGGGTGGGGGAGGGCTTGATGGCCAGGGCGAGGGCGGCGGCCGCCTGGGTCTCGTCCAGCAGGGCGTTGTAGCTGTCGCCGATCACGAAGTCCACGCTGGCGTCGGTGCGGGCGTCGGCGGTGACGGTGGCCCCGGCGATCTGCGAGCCCACCAGGGTGCCGGCCCCGGCACCGGACGGGCCGGCGATCACCTGGGCGGTGCCGGGCACCTTCTTGTCCAGCTCGGCTGGGGCGTTGCCGACCTTGCCGATGACGAAGCCGCGCTTCTTGAACTCCTCGGCGGTCCGCCCGGCCAGACCGGCCTTGGTGGTGGCGTTGTAGATGTTCACCGTGACCGCCGTGGCCGGCGGGATGGTGTGCGGGTCGCCGCCCTGCGCGGCCGGCGCGCCGGAGGCGGCCGGGGCGCCGGAGGTCGCCGGGGTGCCTGGGGTGGCACCCGGCGCCGGGGCGGCCAGCGGCTTGCCGGACGGGGTCGCGCAGGCCTGTGCGGAGGTGTGCTTGTTCCTGCCGCTGAAGATGTCGTAGAGCTGCACGCCGCCGAGGGCGATCAGGGCCAGCGCGAGCAGGCCGGCGAGCGCCGCGATGATCTTGCGGCTCTTCTTCGGGGGCCGGCCCAGCCGTGGGTAGGCGTTGCCGGTGATGCGGTACTGCTTCCCCTTGAGACCTTGGGGAGTCAACATGCTCACGGTTTGTCTCCCCCTCGTGCCAGGGCGGGGTCGGGATGACGGGTGGGCCGGGTAGAGGTGCCCCCCGGTGCGGGCGGATCCCCTGGTCGCGGCCGTAGTCAGCAGATTAGTGCCGTACAGCCGTGAAGGTACTAAACGATCATCATCTGGAGTACTCCAGTACCCGAAAGGGGGTACCCGGGTACGCGTGGACCGCCCTCCGCCGGATGGCGAGGGGGCGGTCCGTGAAGTCTGCGTGGATGTCCTGGGTGGGTGTCCCGGGGTGGGGCGCCGTCAGTCCATTTCGAGGACGCGGGCGTGCAGCACCTGGCGCTGTTGCAGCGCGGCCCGTACGGCCCGGTGCAGCCCGTCCTCCAGGTAGAGGTCTCCGCGCCACTTCACCACGTGGGCGAAGAGGTCCCCGTAGAAGGTCGAGTCCTCGGCCAGCAGGGTTTCCAGATCGAGTTGGCCCTTGGTGGTCACCAGCTGGTCGAGCCGCACCGGACGTGGGGCGACGTCAGCCCACTGGCGGGTGCTCGTCCGGCCGTGATCCGGGTACGGCCGCCCGTTGCCGATGCGCTTGAAGATCACACGGAAAGCCTACCGTTTGGGCGGCGGATGGCGCAGCAGCCGCGGCGCCGCCACGCGCACGGGTGTGAACTGCGGATGGACGAATGCGGCTGTTTGGTGGGAAATGTCGCGAACATCAGCTCGGTTCCGATCGGTTTCCGGTCCTGAATCCGAAGCGTTCCGGTCCCGCGTCCCGATCCGCCCAGGAGTGTGCACCGGTGTTCGCCGCCCTCACCCCGCCGGGCGAGCGCACCGGCTCGCGTGCCGCCGAGGTCGGGCAGCAGTGGACGCCGCAGGGCTGCCCGGCCGAGTTCCACGCGCTCGGCCGGGCGGCGGCTCGGGCAGGAGATCTCGCGCAGTCTGTTCGGAACGTCCGAGCGGCGGCGGTGAGCCCCGGCCGGAGGGTTCCCGCCCGGAGGGCCCTCAGTCGGAGAGCGCGGCGCCGATCCGGTCGAGCGAGGACAGCCGCATCAGGCCGTAGTTGTAGAACTCGACCTCGGGGACGCCGAGTTCGCGCAGGATGGCGATCTTGGCGGCGAGGTTCTCCGGGCCGTCGCAGTCCGAGGCCGTCGGGCGCAGGATCACCGCCATCCGCTGCGGGCGGACGCCGTGCAGGGCGAAGGCGGAGAGTTTCTCCCGGACGGCCTCCGGAGTCCTGGCGTAGCCGAGGGTCTCGATCTGGTCGGTGACCTCGACGAGGGCGGGCAGGTCGATGCCGGACAGCCAGCCCTTGCCGGGGCCGTCGCCGTCCATGAAGCTCAGCCGCATGCCGTGCCGGCGGGCCTGTTCGGTGAGGTCGGCGGCGAGGGCGGTGACGGTGGCGGCGGAGGCGTCCACGTAGGCGGCGAAGGCGCCGTCGGCGAGGGCGCTCAGGTCGGCGGGCTCGGCGGCGGCCTCCTGGTCGGCCAGCCGGCGGCGCAGCTCGGTCCGTACCGCCTCGGCGGCCTGTTCGGCCGGGACACCGGCGCGGGTGGCGGCGGCGCGGCAGTGCGGGCAGAAGCAGACGCCGAGCAGGGCCTCGGCGGTCGGGCCCAGCTCCTCGAGGTAGCGCTCGTGGTGGTAGCCGTGGCGCAGGCCGTGGAAGTGCAGGGACTCGGCGCGGATCGCGTCTACGCCGTACCGGGCCAGTTCGGCGACCAGGGTCAGCGCGTACTCGCGGACCTCCGGGGCGGCCGGGCAGAGCTCGGTGAGGTGGCGGTCGCCGAAGGCGTTGGCCGGGGCGCAGTCGGGGTGGGCGAAGCCGAGCCGGTCGTTGTGGCAGAACACCGTCCAGGCGTGCAGCTTCAGGCCGCGCCGACCGGCCTCGGCGGCGGCCTCGGCGAAGGGGTCGCGGTCGCTGATCGCGGTGGACGGGACGGGCGCCAGGCGGCGGCCCCGCCAGCGGGCCGGGTCGGGGCGGAAGTAGGCCGCGCCCGGCTCCAGGTAGCGGATCACCCGGCGGGGGTTGTGCGGGAAGACGTCGCGCGCCTCGTGGTAGACCGAGGCCAGGGTGACGCCGCCGACCCCGGCGCGGTCGGTGAGGTTGCCGAAGAAGGTGTCGGCGCCCTCGTCGAGCAGGTCGGTGGCGAAGGCGAGGACGGACGACTCCACGGTGCGGCTCCGGAGCTGGGGGCGGATGCGCTGTTCACGCTAGTCGCAGGAGTTGGGAATGGTCTATACCTGGCCCGCCGGGCTCCCCGGGTGGCCTACAGGCCGAGGTCGTCGAGTTCCTTGAGCAGGGCGGCGTTGGGGCTGCTCGGGTCGGTGGTGGGACCGGCCTTGGCGTTGGACTTGGGCGCGGGGGTGGGGCGGGGCGTGCGGTTACGGAAGATCCAGGCGCCGGCGAGACCGCCGACCAGGCCGCCCAGGTGGGCCGACCAGCTGATGCCCGGGGCGACGCCGGGCAGGGCGCTGGTGACCATGTAGGCGTAGGAGGCACCGAGCACCACGCCGATCAGGGTGTCGATCAGGTTGCGGTCGAAGATCCCGCGCAGCACCACGTAGCCGAAGTAGCCGAACACCACGCCGCTGGCGCCGGCGCCGATCCGGTTCGGGCTGTCGAAGACCCAGGAGGTCAACTCGCTGGTCAGGGCGACCAGCAGGGTCAGGCCGAGGAACTTCTTGACCCCGCGGTAGGCCGCCAGGAAGCCGAAGACGAACAGCGGGCCGGAGTTGGCCTCCAGGTGGGCCCAGTTCCAGTGCAGGAACGGCGCGGTGACGATGTTCGGCAGCCGGCCCGGATCCTGCGGGATGATCCCGAAGCGCTTGCCGAGTTCGTAGTCGTCCATCCAGTTCACCAACTGGATCGACCAGATCGCCGCCAGCACTCCGACCATGGTGAAGAGCGCCCGCCGGGCGTCCGCGATCATCTGGACGGGGTCGAGCGTGCTTGCCGTGCTGTTGCGGTGCTCCGAGGCCATGACCTCGACTTTAGGGGCGGCGGAATCGGACGTGCACCCCATTACAGTGATTCGTGACGGTCAGTCCGTGGCCGTCACGGGCCCGTTGAGAGGTGACCACCCCATGAGTGTTCGTCCGCCGCTGCCTTACGAGTTCCTGCCGCAGGTGCCGTCCTTCCCGCTGAGCAGCCAGGACATCACCGAAGGCGCCACGCTGGGCCAGGAGTTCATCTACGCCGGCGGCAACCTCTCGCCGCAGCTGGCCTGGTCGGGCCTGCCTGAGGGCACCAAGAGCATCGCGGTCACCTGCTACGACCCCGACGCCCCGACCGGCTCCGGCTGGTGGCACTGGCTCGCCCTCAACCTGCCCGCCGACACCACTGAACTGCCGCGCGGCGCCGGTTCGTCGGACGAGAGCCTGCCGGGCGCCGCCTCCTTCCACGGGCGCAACGACTTCCCGGGCAACAAGTACGACGGCGCCGCCCCGCCGCCCGGCGCCCCGCACCGGTACGTGTTCGCGGTGCACGCGCTGGACGTGGAGAAGCTCGACGTCACCGCCGACACCCCGCCGGCCCAGGTGGGCTTCAACCTGACCTTCCACACGCTGGGGCGGGCGCTGCTGACGGGCGAGTACGGGGTCTGAGCGCCTTGGCGCCCGAACGTCCGGCCGCGCTCTAGCTACCGCTTTCCGCCGCCAGGTTGGCCCGTTCCGCGAGGATGCGCAGGTGCTTGCGCAGCTCCGGCGGCTCGTGCACCTCGAAGGCGCAGTCCAGCATCAGCAGCCGCATCGCCGTCCACTCCAGGGAGTCGGCGTTGGAGCGCAGCCGGCAGGTGGTGGCGTCGATCGGTTCGATCTCGGAGTCGTTGGGCTTGAAGCGGCTCCGGACGGTCGCGAGCGGGGCGTGCACGGTGGCGACCACGGTGACGACGGGGGACGGGCGGCGCAGCTTGCTCGCCACGTACGCGGCGGCGTCCTCGGCGGGGAGCGGGCGCGGGGTGAAGCGGGCGCCGGTGGCGAACGGGTCGGCGATCCGGTCGACCCGGAAGAGCCGCCAGTCGTCGCGGTCCAGGTCGTAGCCGACCAGGTACCAGCGGCGGCCGGCCGAGACCAGCCGCTCGGGTTCGACCTGCCGTCTGGTCTCGGTGCCGTCGTAGGCCCGGTAGGCGAAGCGCAGCCGCTCCCGGGCGGTGACGGCGCGGGCGAGCACGGTGAGGTCCTCCGGGTCGACGGTCGGGCCGTCCCCGGTGAGCAGCGGCATGGTGGCGGTGTTGAGGGTGCCGACCCGGTGCCGCAGCCGGCTGGGCAACACCTGGAGCAGCTTGCCGAGGGCCCGTACCGAGGCCTCCTCGATGCCGACCACCGCGTGTCCGGCGGCCGCGCGGAGCCCGACCGCGATGGCCACCGCCTCCTCGTCGTCCAGCAGCAGCGGCGGCATCGCGGTGCCTGCCACCAGCCGGTAGCCGCCGTCCGCGCCCATGGTGGCCTGCACCGGGTAGCCGAGGTCGCGCAGCCGGTCGATGTCGCGCCGGATGGTGCGGGGGCTGACGCCGAGCCGTTCGGCGAGTTCGCTGCCGGGCCACTCGCGGGGGGTCTGCAGCAGGGACAGCAGGTTCAGCAGTCGGGCCGGGGTGTCGCTCATGCGCCCTCCTCGCTTCGCTCGGCGGGGGCATTCGCCCACGCGCGCCTCTGATCGATTCGCTCGCTGCGCTCGCTCATGCGCCCTCCTCGCTTCGCTCGGCGGGGGCATTCGCCCACGCGCGCCTCTGATCGATTCGCTCGCTGCGCTCGCTCATGCCGTCCAGCATGCCGGATGAACTGGGACAGATTCTGACCTACATGGCCCGTACTGTCGTGGACGTGCAGCAGACGAGCGAGGAGTACGCAATGACCACGGCGGGAGCCGACCGGCGGAGGTGGATCGCGCTGGCGATCGTGATGGTCGCCTCCTTCATGGACCTGGTGGACGTGACCATCGTCAACATCGCCATCCCGAGCATCCAGCAGGACACCGGCGCCTCGTTCAGCGCCATCCAGTGGGTCACCGGCGGCTATGCGCTGGCCTTCGCGATCGGCCTGATCACCGGCGGCCGGCTGGGCGACATCCACGGCCGCAAGCGGCTGTTCCTGATCGGGATCGGCGGCTTCACCCTGGCCTCCGCGCTGTGCGGGCTGGCCTCCGGCCCGGAGATGCTGGTCGGGATGCGGCTGCTGCAGGGCGGTACGGCGGCGCTGATGGTGCCGCAGGTGCTGTCGATCATCCACGCGACCTTCCCGGCGGAGGAGCGCGGCAAGGTGTTCGGCATGTTCGGCGCAGTGGTCGGGCTGGGCGCGGTCTCCGGTCCGATGATCGGCGCGCTGCTCACCGAGTGGGACCTGCTGGGCCTGGCCTGGCGGCCGATCTTCCTGATCAACCTGCCGGTCGGCATCGCCGGGCTGCTGCTCGGCCGCCGCTTCATCGACGAGTCCAAGGCCGAGCACGCGCTGAAGCTGGACCTGGTCGGCGTGGTGCTGGCCAGCCTCGGCCTGCTGATGCTGATCTACCCGCTGACCCACGGCCGGGAGGCCGGCTGGCCGCTCTGGGGTTATGCGTCGATGGCCGGGAGCCTGCCGGTGTTCGTGCTGTTCGTGGTGTACGAGAAGGCCAAGACCCGGCGGGACGGCTCGCCGCTGGTGGAGCTGTCGCTGTTCCGGGTGAAGAGCTTCGCGGCCGGGATCTGCGTGCAGCTGGCCTTCGGCGTGGCGCTCGGCATCTTCTTCCTGGTCTGGACGCTCTACATGCAGGTCGGACTGGGCTGGAGCCCGCTCAAGGCCGGGGCGACCGGCATCCCGTTCTCGCTCGCGGTCTCCACGGCGGCCGGGCTGTCGGTGCAGAAGCTGGTGCCGCGGTTCGGGCGGAAGGTGCTCCAGGCGGGCGCGCTGGTGATGGCGGCGGGTGTGCTCACCTACATCTGGGAGGCGGACCGGTACGGGACGTCGATCGCGCCCTGGCAGATGGCGCTGCCGCTGGTGGTGATGGGCCTCGGGATGGGGCTGATCGTCGCGCCGATCACCGACGCGGTGCTGTCCGAGGTGCCGCGCCGGCACGCCGGGTCGGCCTCGGGTCTGATCAACACCGTGCAGCAGGTGGGCAACGCGCTCGGGCTCGGGTTGGTGTCGGTGGCCTTCTTCGGGGCGATGGACGACGTGGTCGCGCCGGACGCGGTCGGGGCGGCCTTCGGCGGGGCGTTCACCAACGCGCTGTGGTGGGTCGCCGGGGTGCTGCTGGTGGTGTTCCTGCTGATGTTCGCGCTGCCGCGCAAGCGGGCGGCGGCGGGGGTCGTCGCCGCGGCCGAGGACGCGGCGGAGGAGCGGGAGACCGTACTGGTCTGACCCGGGTCCTGACGCGGTTCCCGACGAGGGCCTCGGTCGCGCTTCTGCGGCCGGGGCCCTCGGTGCACCGCGGGCCGTGCCGCCCGCTACGGGTGTCCGGGTGCCGGGACCCGCTGGTAGCTGCTGCCGTCCCTGGGGCGGGCCAGGTGGCCTGCCTCGACCAGGTCGCGGCGCAGGGCGGGGGCGTCGTCGTGCACGGTGCGCAGGGCGTCGTTGACCTCGGCCTCGGTGTAGCTGCGGCCCGGCTCGAACAGGGTCTCGGCGAGATGGGCCAGCAGCCGCTCCCGGCGGGCCGCCTTGCGGGGGATGGCGGTCAGGCGCCCGTCGGGGGTGAAGAGCGCGGACACGCTGTGGCGTGCGGAGGCGGAGGCGGATGCGGTCATGCCGGAAGCGTCGCCCGGTGGGGCGGGGCCGGGCAATCGGTTTTCGACGCCGTCGTCCCGCGGCCGGCTCAGCAGCTGCCGGTCGCGGCCGCGGCGGTCGTCCGGGACGTGGTGCGGGGCTTGGCGGCGGCTTTCGCCTCCTTCGCGACGCGCTTCATCTCCTGCTTGAACTCCCTTACCAGGGTGAGTGATTCGGGGCCGGTGATGTCGGCGACCGAGCGGTGCGCGCCCTCCTCGCCGTACGCGCCGGCCGCCTCGCGCCAGCCCTCCGGCCGCACGCCGTACTGCTTGCCGAGCAGGGCCAGGAAGATCTGCGACTTCTGCTTGCCGAAGCCGGGGAGGGCGTTGAGGCGGCTGAGCAGCTCCTTGCCGGTGCGGGCGTCCTTCCACAGCGCGGCGGCATTGCCGTCGTGCTGCGCGACGAGGAACTGGCACAGCTGCTGCACCCGTTTGGCCATCGCGGCCGGGTAGCGGTGGACGGCCGGTTTCGCGGAGAGCAGGGCGACGAACTCCGCCGGGTTGTAGGTGGCGATCTCGTGGGCGTCGAGGTCGTCCCGGCCGAGGCGCTGGGCGATGGTCAGCGGGCCGGTGAACGCCCATTCCATCGGCACCTGTTGGTCCAGCAGCATGCCGACGAGCGCGGCGAGCGCACTCCGTCCGAGCAGTTCGTCGGCCTCGGGCTGCTGGGCGAGCCGGACGGTGACGTTCATGGGGTGTGCCCTTCTCGGAGTTGACGTCGGGTCGGCGCCCAGTCTTATGGACGCGGCGTGGGCGGACGCCGTCAACACGCCCGCATCGGGGGAAGTCTTGGTGCCCCGGCCTTGCCGGGCTTGTATTGTTCGTTGGCGGAACGGTTGTTGGGGGCTCTTCGGAGGGGCGCGGAAAAATTTTTGTCCGCGCCTGTCACATCCGTGACGCGTGACGGGTCAGTGCTGTGTCCGACCGACCAGCCACTGAAACGGGGAGCACACAATGTCCGTCGCCTACATCATCGTCACCGTCCTCGGCGCCCTCATGGTCGGCTTCTCGGCCTACTCCGTCTTCGCCAAGGCCGAGTACGTCGTGGGCCCCCTCGCCGAGTACGGCGTCCCGCGCGCCTGGTGGACCTGGCTCGGCGTCGCCAAGGCCGCCGGCGCCCTCGGCCTCCTGGTCGGCCTCGCCGTCCCGGCCCTCGGCTACGCCGCCGCCGTCGGCATCGTCCTCTACTTCCTCGGCGCCGTCGCCACCGTCGCCCGCGCCCGTGCCTACGCCCACATCCCCTTCCCGCTGATCTACATGGCACCGGCCGTCGCCTCCCTCGTCCTGGGGATCGCGGCCTGACCGGGGCCGACTGCGGCAGGGGCGGATCACTTCGGTGATCCGCCCCTGCCGTGGTGCTTCCGTGGGGAGTCGGGGGCGTGGGAGGGGGTGCGGGCGGGGCGTGGGAGGGGTGGGCGCTCGGCCGGCCGGGTGGTCGTGGTGGCGTGGGTGCGGGGTGAAGTCACCGGTGGGGGTGGCGATCCGAGCCTCGCACGGGCGATCCGGGGGCGACCGATCGTTCGGGCTGGAGTTCGGGCGGGAGTTCGAGAGGGGATTCGAGCGGGTGGGTCATCTCATATGACTGTTCCTGTTGTGCCGGTGCGGCGACCTGACGGCGGGTCATTCTTGGTCCAATCGACGCGTCCAGAAAGGCTCGCCCGCCGTGACCCAGCCGTTCGAACTGCCGTCCTTCTACGTGCCGCACCCGGCACGCCTCAACCCCCATCTGGACGAGGCCCGGGCCCACTCCACCGACTGGGCCCGGGAGATGGGCATGCTGGAGGGATCGGGCATCTGGGACCAGGCCGACCTGGCCGCCCACGACTACGGCCTGCTCTGCGCCTACACCCACCCCGACGCCTCCGTCGAGGCGCTGTCGCTGGTCACCGACTGGTACGTCTGGGTCTTCTTCTTCGACGACCACTTCCTCGACATGTACAAGCGCACCAACGACCGTGAGGCCGGCAAGGCGCACCTCGACCGGCTGCCGCTGTTCATGCCGGCCGACCCGACCACTCCGATGCCCGAGCCGGAGAACCCGGTCGAGGCGGGGCTGGCCGACCTGTGGCGGCGCACCGTGCCGGCGATGGGCGAGGACTGGAGGGTCCGGTTCGCCGAGAGCACCCGCAACCTGCTCGACGAATCGCTGTGGGAGCTCTCCAACATCAACGCCGGCCGGGTGGCCAACCCGGTCGAGTACATCGAGATGCGGCGCAAGGTCGGCGGCGCGCCGTGGTCCGCCCAGCTGGTCGAGTACGCGGCCGGCGCCGAGGTGCCGCAGGAGGTGTCGGGCTCGCGTGCGCTGCGGGTGCTGATGGACGCCTTCTCCGACGGGGTGCACCTGCGCAACGACATCTTCTCGTACCAGCGCGAGGTCGAGGACGAGGGCGAGCTGAGCAACGGCATCCTGGTGCTGGAGCGCTTCCTGGAGTGCTCCACCCAGGCCGCCGCCGAGGCGGTCAACGACCTGCTCACCTCGCGGCTCCAGCAGTTCGAGAACACCGTGTTCACCGAACTGCCGGTGCTGTTCGCGGAGACCGGGCTCGACGCCGGGGGCCGCGCCCGGGTGATGGTGTACGTCAAGGGCCTGCAGGACTGGCAGTCCGGCGGGCACGAGTGGCACATGCGCTCCAGTCGGTACATGAACGGAAGCGGCGGGAACGGCGGTGGCGCGGCGTCGGGTTCGGCCGGCGAGGTGGCTCCCGGCACCGGCGGCGGGCTGCCCGGGCTGTCCGGTTCCGGCAACTGGTGGGACCGGTACGCGATCGGCGGCATCGGCACCTCGGCGCTGGACATCCTTCGCAGCGGTGCGGTGACGGGCGCTCCCCCGGCGACCCCGGCGCCCCACGCCGCGTCCACCGAGCGGCGGGCGCGCTCGCACGGGCATGTGCCGTTCCAGACCGTCGGCCCGTCCCGACTGCCGGAGTTCAAGCTGCCGTTCAGTCTCTCCCTGAGCCCGCACCTGGACGGCGCCCGGGAGCGGGTGATCGAGTGGGCCGAGCGGATGGGCCTGCTGTCGGCTCACCCCGACATCCCCGGATCCGGCATCTGGGACGCCGAGTCGATGCGCGACTACGACCTCCCGCTCTGCGCGGCCGGCATCTTCCCGGACGCCACCGCCGACCAACTCGACATCTCCTCAGCGTGGTTGGCCTGGGGCACCTGGGCCGACGACTACTATCCGAAGGTCTTCGGACGCGCCCGCGACCTGGCCGGTGCCAAGGCCGCCAACGCGCGGCTGTCGCTGTTCATGCCGGTGGACGGCGGCCCGGTGCCCGAGCCGGCCAACGCACTGGAGCGCGCCCTCGCCGACATCTGGGAGCGGACCACCGGCGCGATGACCGTCGAGGCCCGGGGCCGGTTCCGCGAATCGGTCGAGGTGATGACGGCCAGCTGGATCTGGGAGCTCAGCAACCAGATCCAGAACCGGATCCCGGACCCGGTCGACTACCTGGAGATGCGCCGCACCACCTTCGGCTCCGAGCTCACCACGGGCCTCAGCCGGCTGTCGCACGGGCGGACCGTGCCGGAGGAGGTGTACCGGCACGGCTCGATGCGCGCGCTGGAGAACTCCGCCATGGACTACGGGTGCATGATCAACGACGTGTTCTCGTACCAGAAGGAGGTCGAGTACGAGGGCGAGCTGCACAACATCGTGCTGGTGGTGCAGAACTTCTTCAACTGCGACTATCCGGCGGCGGTCCGGATCGTCGACGACCTGATGCACTCGCGGCTGGAGCAGTTCCAGCACGTCTCGCAGCAGGAACTCCCGGTGATGTTCGAGGACCTCGGGCTGGACCCGGCCGCCCGGAAGCTGCTCGCCGGGTACGTCACGGAGCTGGAGAACTGGCTCGCGGGCGTCCTGAAGTGGCACCAGGACTGCCGCCGCTACCGCACGGAGGACCTGGAGCGGCACTTCGGTGCCGAGCGGGACCTCGCGAACGCGGTCCGGGCGCGGGCGGCGGCCCCTGAGGCGCCCGAGGCACCGGCGACCCCGGTCGTCCCGGCCGCCCCCGTCCCGCCGGTGCCGGTCCCCCTACCCGCCGCGCAGGCCCCCGAGCCGAGCGCCGCCGCGGTGACCGGCGCGGTACCGCTCGGCCCGACCGGCCTCGGCACGACCTCGCTGCGCCCGCCGCTGACCGGGGCGGTCCCGGCGAACTGAGGCGGGACGCCCGAGGCGCACCCGAGGCGCACCCGCGCGGGCCATCCCGCGCGGGTGCGCCGCGTCGTGGCTACGCTGACGAGTCGGGGGCCGCGCGCCTTCCGACGCGCGCCCGCATCGCCACACACGAGGGCTGAGAGATGGCTGCGCTACCTGAGGGCACACCCTGTTGGGCCGACGTGACGTTCACCGACCTGGAGGGCGCCAAGGCCTTCTACGGCGATGTCCTCGGCTGGACCTTCGGCGAGGGCGCGTCGGAGTACGGCACCTACACCCAGGCGTACTCGGACGGCAGAGCGGTGGCCGCGATCGTGCCGCCGATGCCCGGCCACCAGGCGCAGTCCGCCTGGTGCCTGTACCTCGCCTCCCCGGACGCCGCCGCCACCGCCGAGCGGATCCGCGCCAACGGCGGCAAGGTGGTCATCGGCCCGATGGCGATCGGCGACTTCGGCACGATGGTGATCGCCGAGGACCCGGGCGGGGTCGTGTTCGGCGTCTGGCAGGGCGGAACCCACGAGGGCTTCGAGAAACAGGGCGAGCCCGGCGCGTACAGCTGGGCCGAGATCATCACCCGCGAGCCCGCGAAGGCCGACGCCTTCTTCCCGGCGGTCTTCCCGTACGGCGTGAGGAAGATGGACTCCCCGGAGTTCGACTACCGGATGTTCCAGGTCGGCGACCGGCCGGTGCTGGGCCGGATGGGGGCGGAGGGCGGCCTCCTGCCGCCCGAGGCGCCCTCGTACGTGAGCGTCTACTTCGCCGTGAACGACACCGATGCCACGATCCAGCGGCTGACGGCGCGCGGCGGCACGGTGTACTTCGGGCCGATGGACAGCCCGTTCGGCCGGTTCGCGGCGGTCGGCGACCAGCAGGGCACGGCCTTCGGGCTGATCGACCTCGGCCGGACCGTGGGCGAGCAGCCGAAGACCGTGGACGTCTGATGGGGGAGCGCGAGGACCTCGTCGAGACCCTGGACAAGCACCGCGGCCTGCTGCGCCGCACCGTCGGCGACCTCACCGACGAGCAGGCGGCCCGGCGCACCACGGCCAGCGAGTTGTGCCTGGGCGGCCTGATCAAGCACGTGGCCGCGGTCGAGGCGCGCTGGGCGCGGTTCATCACGGGCGGGGCGGAGGCGATGCGCAGCGGCGACGGGGACTGGGAGGCCCAGTTCCGGATGGCGGAGGGCGAGACGCTCGCCGGGCTGCTCGACGCGTACGAGGCGGTCGCGCGCGGCACGGACGAGCTGGTCCGCAGCCTGCCCGACCTGGACCTCGCCCACCCGCTGCCGCCCGCGCCCTGGTTCGAGCCGGGGGCGAGCTGGTCGGCACGGCGGGTGCTGTTGCACCTGATCGCCGAGACCGCGCAGCACGCCGGGCACGCGGACATCATCCGGGAGTCGTTGGACGGGGCGAAGTCGATGGGCTGAGCGGGCCCGGGACGCGATGAGCGGGCTCAGGACACCTCGACGGACACCTCGACGCCGAGGAGTTCGCGCAGCGCCCGGCAGCCACCCGGGGTGACCCGCAGGGCGCGGCCGGAGCCGATCCGCTCCACCCAGGCGCGGTCCAGGGCGGTGCGGCAGAGCGCCGCGCCCAGCGCACCGCCGAGGTGGCTGCGGCGCTCCGTCCAGTCCAGGCAGCTGCGCACCACCGGGCGCGCGCCCGGGCGGCCGGCGCGCGGCGGCAGCTCGATCGCCTGCGCGGCCAGCCAGGCGTGGCCGCGCTCGGTGACGGCGAGTCCGGCGTCGTCGCTGACCAGGCCGCGGTCGAGCAGCGCGTCGGCGACGGCCACGCCGAGGCGGCCGGCCAGGTGGTCGTAGCAGGTCCGGGCGCGGGCCTCGGCGCTCTGCCGGGTGGCCTCGCGGAGGGTGGTGGGTGCCCGGTCGGGCTTGCCGCCGGCCTCGGCGAAGACGGTGAGGTCCTCGATCAGAGTGGCGACGGCCGGGCCGGCCAGCCGGACGTACCGGTGCCGGCCCTGCCGTTCCTCGGTCAGCAGGCCGCCCGCGATCAGCCGGGACAGGTGCTCGCTGGCCGTGGACGGCGCGACGCCCGCCGACCGGGCCAGCTCGCCGGCGGTCCAGGCGCGGCCGTCGAGCAGCGCGGAGCAGAACTCGGCGCGGGTGGGGTCGGCGAGCAGGGCGGCGAGGGAGGCGAGCGAGGAGCCCCGGTGGTCCAGCGGCATGCGTCCATGGTCGGGCATGCCGCCATGGTCGCCCCGGCACAGTTCGGCCGGGGCCGAAACGAGTCGGGGCCACGATGGCGGCATGAGTGAGCGATGGGGGTACCCCGGCCGGAGGCTGGGGGAGAGGTGGGCGCATGGGTGACCCGACGGAGATCCGGCTCCATTTCTCCCGGTACGAGGACGTGATCGCGGCCCTGGCCGACCCGGCGCTGGTCCCGCCGCCCGCGACGCCCGGCCGGTACGGCACGGTGGCCTGGCTGCGGGCCGCAGTCGCCCGGTTCAGCGCGGGTGAGCCGCACGCCCGGCGGCGGGCGCTGGTGCTGGCCGACCTGGAGCGGCTGGACCCGGCCGGGCTGCGGGTCGCGGCGGCGGGCGGCTACGGGACGGACGTCCGGTTGCGGGTGGTCCGGGTGCTGGCGGCGGCGCTCGGGCTGGCCGAGCCGGAGGCCGTCGCGCGGGACGTGAAGGCGGTGTCCCGGGCGTACTTCGAGCCGGCGCCGGACGACCCGGAGGCCGATGCGGCGGTGGCCCGGCTGCTGCCCGCGATGGGGGACGCCGACGAGGAGACGGCGGCGAACCGGATCGGCCTGCTCGTGCAGGCCTGCGATGCCACGGCCACCCTGGTCGAGCATGCCCGGCGGCATCCCGACGGCCTGGTCGGCGCCCTGCGGGAGGACCCTCCGGTACGGGTGATGCGCCGGTTCGCCGCCCGGGCGACCGAGGTCGGCGGGGTCGCCGTACCCGCCGGGGCGCAGGTGCTGCTGGACGTCGCAGCCGCCCGGCAGCCGGGCCGCGAGCCGCTGGCCTTCGGCGCCGAGCCCCGGCTCTGCCCGGGCCGCTCGCACGCGCTGGTCCTCGCCGGGGGCATCCTGTACGGCGCCTCGGACCCGGCGGACGCCTCCGTACCGTCCTCGCGGGACATCGGCAGGGACGAACTCGCCGCATTGGTACCGGAGATGGTGGATCATGGGCTCGATCTCGCCGCCACGTGGACGGCCTGGGACGGCCGCCCCATCGTCAACGCCGACGGCCGAACCTACACCCCGCACAAGGCGGTTCGCCGGGTGGCCGATCATCTCCTCGATCACCTGGCCGAGTTGGAGGCCCGATTGGCCGGCCAGCCGACCGAGCCCGATCACTGGCACGCCTCCAACGTCACCACCCCGGCCGACCTCGCGCCGTTCACCGCCGTCGACCTGGACGAGGCCCGCAGCCGGCTCACCCGGCTCGGGCGGATCTGGGCCCAGCGGGTCGCCGCACTGCCGGAGGGGTGCCTGGACGACTCGCCGGGTCGGGGCTGGAGCTTCCGTCAGATCGTCTGTCACCTGGGTGGGTCCGGCTACTACGCCGACTCGGTCGGGAAGTTGGCCCCGGAGGTGGCCCGATGACCCCGTTCGCCGCACTGCACCACCGCCCCGGCCGCCCGCTGCTGCTCCCGAACGCCTGGGACCACGCCTCGGCCGTCGCCCTCGCCGCCGAGGGCTACCCGGCGATCGGCACCACCAGCCTGGGCGTGGCGGCCGCCGCCGGGCTGCCCGACGGCGCCGCCGCCACCCGGGCGGAGACCGTCCGGCTGGCCCGCCGGCTCGGGCGGGACGGCTTCCTGCTCAGCGTCGACGTGGAGTCCGGCTTCAGCGACGACCCGGACGAAGTCGCCGCACTGGCCGTGGAGTTGGCGCAGGCCGGCGTGGCCGGCATCAACCTGGAGGACGGTCGGGCGGACGGCACGCTGGCGCCGGCCGCCGTTCACGCGGCGAAGGTCGCGGCGGTGAAGGCGGCCGTGCCGGAGCTGTTCGTGAACGCCCGCACCGACACCTACTGGTGCGGGCACGAGGACCCGGAGCCGGAGGCCGTCCGGCGGCTGGAGCACTACCAGCGGGCGGGCGCGGACGGGGTGTTCGTCCCCGGTCTGGCCGAACCGGAGGCGATCGCCCGGCTGGTCGGGAGGGTCGCCGTCCCGCTCAACATCCTGCTGACGCCGACCGGCCCGGGCCTCGCCGAGCTGGCCGAGCTCGGGGTGGCCCGGGTCAGTCTGGGCTCGCTGCTGTACCGCGCGGCGCTGGCGGCGGCGGTGGCCACGGCGGCCGCCGTCGCCTCGGGCGGAGCGGTCGGTCCGGTGCCGGGGTACGCCGATGTGCAGGCGCTGAGCGGGAGTTGAGCGCTGCTCGGCGCTGCTCGGCGGTGATCGACGGCCCGGGCGTTCGCGGTGCACCGCCCGGGCCGTGGTGGTGGGGCTCAGCCCTTGCCCTGTGCGGCCCGGGTCGCCTCGAT
This sequence comes from Kitasatospora sp. NPDC018058, assembly GCF_044327205.1. NCBI lineage: Bacteria > Bacillati > Actinomycetota > Actinomycetes > Kitasatosporales > Streptomycetaceae > Kitasatospora > Kitasatospora sp. NPDC018058. The sequence goes on from NZ_JBIRFA010000002.1 coordinate 469,985, forward strand.
GCCGTCCAGGATCACCCCGATGCCACGGATGAAGCTGTTGTCCCGGCTGCCCTCGTTGACCTCCTGCTGCACCTGGGTGGCGTACAGCCGGTGCAGTCGAGGATGGCTCTTGGTGGCCTCCAGGACGGCGGGCAACAGCTGCTCCATCCACACCCGCTCGTCCTGGCCGCTCTTGGTCAGCGCGCTCAGCCAGGCGGCCTCCACGCAGGCGGTTCCGATGGTGTAGCCCATGACCGCGCTCATCGCTTCGTTGGCCTCGACGAGTTCGAAACCGGCGGTCTCCATCAGGGCCAGGAGGGATTCGGAGAGCCGCATCCAGTTGGGGCCGAGGTAGACCATCCCGACGTCGCCGATCACCGAGACCATCCACGGGTGGCGCATGATGGCCGCCCGCATGCTGTCGGCGCAGTCGACGACGGCCGCGCGCCAGACCTCGGGGTCCTCGGCGCCCTCGGCCGTCGGCATCGGGAGCTCGCCGAAGACCTGGTCGACGACCAGGGCGAGCAGTTCGTCCTTGTTGGCGACGTGGGTGTAGAGCGAGGTGGCGCCGGCGTTGAGGCGGGCGCCGAGCTTGCGCATGCTCAGCGCCTCGATGCCGTCGGAGTCCAGCAGTGCGAGCGCCTCGGTGACGATCTGCTCGCGGCTGAGGGCGGGCTGGTCCCGCCGTCGCGGCGGGCGGTTCCACGGCGACTGGAAGCCGGCCGGGCCCGGTCGACCGTCCGACGATGTGTCCTCTGACCTGGCCGCCATCGGCCCTCCTCGCTCTCGGTCCGGGTTCTTCCGGTTCAGCATAAGCCGCGCCGCACGCTGTACGGCGTTGCGAACACTGTACGGCGACCGTACAGTGTTCGGTGTGGCGCACGCCGTACGGCTGGGGACGGCGGACGGCGTGCCCACGCGGACTTCCGCGCGGCTGTCGCCGATGCGAGGACTTGTGCGCGGCTGCGGTCGGCGCGCCGATACCGAAGGGGGATCGCGGTGGATCGTCACCCGCGTCGCTGGCTCATCCTGGTCGTGCTCTGTCTCAGCAGCCTGGTGCTGGTGATCGACAACATGGTGCTCACGGTGTCCATCCCGCCGATCGCGGAGGACCTCAAGGCCGGGGCGCAGGACATCCAGTGGATCATCGACTCGTACATCCTGGTCTTCGCCGGGCTGCTGCTGACCTCGGGCAGCCTCTCCGACCGCTTCGGACGGCGAAAAGTGATGATCATCGGCCTGGCGCTGTTCGGTGCGGCCTCACTGGTCGCGGCGGTCGCCACCAGCCCCGGCCAGCTGATCGCCGGACGCGTCCTGATGGGTGTCGGCGGCGCGCTGGTCATGCCCAGCACGCTGTCCATCCTGATCACCGTCTTCGACAACGAGGAGCGGCCCAAGGCGATCGCCGCCTGGAGCGCGGTGGCCATGGTCGGCCTGATCGGCGGCCCGGTGCTGGGCGGCGCGCTGATCGCGCACTTCTGGTGGGGCGCGGTGTTCCTGATCAACGTGCCGGTGGCGGCGGTGGCGATCCTCGCGGCGATCGTGCTGATGCCGGAGTCCAAGGGGCCGTGGCGTCGGCCCGATTTCCCCGGGATGCTGCTCTCGATGGTCGGCATGACGGCCCTGGTCTGGTCGATCATCGTGCTGCCCCGGGACGGCTTCACCGCCCCCGGCACCCTCGGCTCGCTCGCCGTCGCGGTCGCCGCGCTGACCGGCTTCGGCGTCCGTCAGGTCCGCACCGACTCGCCGATGGTCCCGCTCACGCTGTTCCGCAACCGGGTCTTCACCGGCGCCAGCTTCTCGCTGGTCCTGCTGACCTTCGCCACCGGCGGCCTGATGCTGGTGCTCACCCAGTACCTGCAGTTCGTCCTGGAGTTCTCGCCCACCGACACCGGCCTGGCCTTCATCCCGCTGGCCATCGCCTCGCTCGCCTTCAACGCGATCGGCGCGGCGCTCGGCAAGAAGCTCCAGCCGCGGGTGCTGACCTCGATCGGCATGGTGATCATCGCGGGCGGCTTCGCCCTGCTGGCCACCCTGTCGGTCGACGACGGCTTCACCAAGGTCGCCCTGGCCATGCTGGTGCTGGGCATCGGCTCCGGCCTCGGCATGCCGGCCGCCGCCAACGCCCTGATGGGCTCCATCCCCGGCGAGCACGCGGGCGTCGGCTCCGCGCTCAACGACACCATCCAGCAGTCCGGCGCCGCGCTCGGCGTGGCCATCCTCGGCACCGTGCTGTCCAGCACCTACACCGACTCGATGCCGACCGGCGCCCCGGCCCCCGCCCGGCACGCCATCACCGACGCGCTCGCCCTCTCCGCCACCACCGGCGACGGGGCCCTGTCGAGCGCGGCCCGCGAGGCCTTCAACACCGCGACCTCGACCACCTTCACGGCCGGCGGCTTCGCCGTCCTGGCGGCCGCGGTGCTGACCCTGGTGCTGATGCGCGACCGCGGCGAGGGCGGTCAGACGGCTGGGCAGGAGACCGGCCAGGAGACCACCACCGGGTCCACCGAGCCCGCCGAGCCCGCCGTCGAGGCGGTGGGCTGAGCCCCCACCGGCGTCGCCCCCACCGGCCCCGGCTGCGACGTGCAGCCGGGGCCGTCGGTCCATCCGGGGCCTGGCGGTCCGCCCGGGGCGTAGCCTTCGAGGCATGTCCACCGACTACGCGGAGCGCGCGTCCCGGCTGCCCGGGGCGGTGGTGTGGACGAAGGGCGCCGACCGTACGGGCGGTGGCGCGGGCGCTCCGGTGCTGCCGGACGGGTGCATGGACCTGCTGTGGACGGAGGGCCGGCTGCTGGTCGCCGGTCCCGACACCCGGGCGTTCCGGCCCGGTCCCGGGCTGCGCGGGCCGTGGGCGGGTGTCCGGTTCCGGCCCGGGGCCGCTCCGTCGCTGCTCGGGGTGCCGGCCTCCGAACTGCGGGACCGGCGGGTCGACCTGGCCGACCTGCGCCCCGACGGCGAGGTGCGGCGGCTGACCGAACGGATCGACGCGGCGCCCGACCCGGCCGCCGCGCTGGAGCAGCTGGCGCTGCGCCTGGCGGCCGCGGCCCAGCCGGAGGACCCGCTGGTCCGGGCGGTGGCCGGCGCGCTCGCGGCGGGGCGGAGCGTCGCGGCGACGGCCGAGGTGGTCGGGCTCGGCGTCCGGCAGCTGCATCGCCGCTCGCTGGCCGCCTTCGGCTACGGCCCCAAGACGCTCGCCCGGATCCTGCGCCTGCAGCGTGCCCTCGGGCTGGCCCGCTCCGGCGTCCCGCTCGCCGAGACGGCGGCTCGGACGGGCTACGCCGATCAGGCGCATCTGGCGCGCGAGGTGCGGGAGTTGGCCGGGCAGTCGGTGACGTCGCTGCTGGTCTCCTAGGGCGTTTCCGACCATACGCGTCGCGTGCCCGGCGGGAGTTGTCGGATGCCCAGGGCTGCGAGCGCCCTGGGTTACTCACCGGGCCAGCGGTGCGAGCAGGTCGACCCCGTTGCCGTCCGGGTCGTGCACGGTCGCGTACCGCTGGCCCCAGAAGGCGTCCCAGGGCTTCAGCTCCCCGTGGTGCCCGGCGCCGGTCAGCTCCTCGTACACCGCGTCCACGTGCGCCGGGCTCTGGCAGCGGAACGCCAGCGCGGCCCGGCCGTTGCCGGTCGGCGGCCGCCAGTGGGGGTGGAAGGAACGGATGGTGGACTCCGCGTCGAGCACCAGGAGCAGCCCGCCGGGCAGCTCGGCCTCGACGTGCGGCTCCTGCTCGGAGCCCTCGGGGAAGACGATCCCCAGCCGCCGGTAGAAGGCGACCGAGGCGGCCATGTCGGAGACGGCGAGGCCGAAGAAGGCGAGCTGCGGCGCGGGTGCGCTGTTCATGGTCGCCACGCTAGACGGGGTGCGGGCGGGCGGTCTTGAAGGAATCGGACATCCGGTCCGGCCGACCCGGGCCGGTGGCCGCTACCCTCGCGGACATGTCCACCGCGCCTGACCTCGACGAACCGGTCCACCTCGCCCCGTACGACCCGGCCTGGGCGGTCCGCGGCCGGGCCCTGGTGGAGCGGCTCACCGCCGGGCTGGGGGACCTCGGCGTGCACGCCGAGGTCGAGCACATCGGCTCGACCTCCGTCCCCGGGCTGGACGCCAAGCCGCTGCTCGACGTCCAGATCGGCTGTGCGGCAGGGGACGTCGACGCGGTGGTCGGGTACGTCCGCGGGCTCGGGTTCGAGCACCTGGGCGAGGCGGGCGTCCCGGGCCGGGAGTACCTGCGGCGGCGCTCGGAGCGGCCCGCCAACGTCCATGTGGTCGGGCTGCGCGGGCAGTTGTGGACCGACAACCTGCTGTTCCGCGACCACTTGCGGGGCCACCCGGAGGCGGCCGCCCGCTACGCCCGCGCCAAGCGGGACGCCGCTCTGGCCGCCGGGCAGCTGCTCGCCTACTCCGAGCACAAGGCCGCGACCGTGGCCGAACTCATGGCGCAGGCGCGGGCCTTCAGGGCCTGAGCGGCGACCGGAAAGGCCCGCTGTCAGTCGCTCCTTGTACTGTCGATCGCGGAACAGTGATCACTGCACGGGGGTGTGGCGAATGATCAGGACGGACCCGGAGACACCGGACCTCTACCTCACTCCGGTCGAGGACGTCTTCATCCGCAACCACCTCGGACCGCACCCGCGGCTCGACCCCGACACCTGGTCACTCACCGTCGAGGGCCTGGTGGAGCGGCCCCTGCGGCTGGACTTCCGGACCTTCCAGGGCCTGCCGCAGACCCGCTTCACCGCCGTCCACGAGTGCTTCGGCAACCCGCTGCGCCCCGAGGTGCCGACCCGTGCCGTCACCAACCTGGAGTGGGCCGGCGTCCCGCTCGCCGCCGTGCTGGAGCCGGCCGGCCCGCGCCCGGAGGCCCGGCACGTCTGGCTGGAGGGCGCCGACCGCGGAGACTTCGCGGGGGAGAGCGGCGTGGGCTACCTCAAGGACCTGCCGCTCGACCAGGCGGGCGCCGAGGTCGTCCTCGCGCACACCATGAACGGCGAACCGCTGCGCCCCGACCACGGGTACCCGGTGCGTGCTGTGGCGCCCCGGATGTTCGGCACCAACTCGGTCAAGTGGCTGACCCGGATCGTGCTGGCCGCCGAGCGCCCCGAGCACCTCTTCACCACCCGGCTGTACACCCGCGTCCTGCCCGGCGAGAGCGAGTCCCGGCCGGTCCGCGAGAAGGACGTCAGCAGCAAGCTGCTCACCCCGCGCGACGGGCGGCACGTCCCGGTCGGAGTCTGTGAACTGGCGGGCTACGCCTGGAGTTCCACCGAGGTGGTGGCCGTCGAGGTCGCCGTGGACGACGCCGACTGGCAGCCCGCCGAGCTGGACCGGCGCGGTCCGGACCCCAGCTGGCAGCGCTTCCGGTTCCGGTACGACCTCGCCCCGGGCCCGCACCGCGTCCGCTGCCGGGCCACCGACTCGGCCGGGCGGGTCCAGCCGCTCACCGGTGACCGGAACGCCGTCCATGAGATAACCGTCGTCGCCGGTTGACCGGTTGACCGGTTGACCGGTTGACCGGTGACGGGCGACGGGTGACGGGCGACGGGCGTCGCCGAGGTCAGCAGGCGATCGGCTGGGCGGTGATCGCCGGGCGGACCTTGGTGAGCATCAGGTCGAGGAACTGGTCGGGGTGGCGGAAGCTCGCGAAGTGGCTGGCGTTCCGGATCAGGGCGAACTCCTTGACCGGCGCGGTGACCTCGTCGAAGAAGCGCTCGGCCGGCTGCGGCGGGGTGAGGACGTCGCCGTCGCCCTGGAAGACGAAGAACGGGATCCGGAACTCCGTCCCCTCGGCCCGCTCGTCGAAGGTCGCGGCCTCCAGCTGGAGGCGCTCGGAGAACTCCATGGCCTTCATGTACGACCGCAGGCCGCGCAGCGTGTGCAGGGGTGAGAACCAGAGCGAGCGCACCACCACGGTCTTCATGGTGTCGAAGGAGAGCGGGTCGGTGGTGAGGACCAGCTTGTTGTACTCGCCGACGTCCTCGGTGGTCCACGTGGACCGGTCGGCGCCCATCGCCAGGACGGCGGCCAGCTCCTTCTCCTTCTTCCGGCCCGCCGCACGCAGCCGGCCCACGAGCGCGTCGTAGGCCGAGCGCTCCCGGCCGCCGTCGATGACGTTCTGGTCGGTGCCGACGTAACCCGAGTACAGCTCGGGGTGGTTGCGGGCCAGCCGCAGGCCGAGGACGGTGCCGAAGGAGTTGGCGACCAGTAGCAGCTTGTCGACGCCGAGCCGGGCCCGCAGGTGCTCGGTGACCTCCAGGGCGTCGCGGTACAGCCGCTCGTAGCTCAGCTCGCCCTGCCCCTCCGGGCCGGTGGCGGCGAAGGTGAAGCCGGCGCCGCGCATGTCCCAGCGCACGATCGTGAAGTGCTTCTCCCAAGCGCGGGTGCGGGGGATGAACACCAGATTGGAGGCGCCGGGGCCGCCCAGGATCTCCAGGATCACCGGGTTGCCGCGGTCCTCGCCGCGGATGGAGACCCACTGGCCGATGCCGCCGATCCGGACGAAGCCCGCCTCGTCGATGCGGTTCGGGCCGGTGATCCGCAGCCGCTCGGCGAATGCGGCGCGCTTGAGCTGCCGGTAGCCCAGCAGGCCGGCGACGGGAGCGGTGAGAGCGGCGGCGGTAACGGTGGCGATGGTGGCGAGCATGGTGTATCCCCCAAACTGTTTATCGCGTCAGCATATGCGTTTAAGGTATATACAGTTCTGAGGCGGTGTCAACGGGCATCGCGGAACAGCTGCTGAGAGGGAGCGTCGGATGGCCAGGGAGAAGGCACGCGACCTGCGCGCGGGCATCGCACTGCTGTGGGGCGAGCAGGGCCAGCCGACCCGGGGGCCCAAGCCCAGCCTGACCCCCCAGCGCATCGCCGCCGCCGCGGTGGTGATCGCCGACACCGAGGGGCTGGACGCCGTCTCGATGAACAAGGTCGCCGCGGAGTTCGGCGTCTCGGCGATGGCGCTCTACCGCTACGTGCCCGGCAAGGCCGAACTGGTCGAGCTGATGGTCGAGTCCGTTCTCGCCGAGGTCCCCGACCTGTCGACGGCCGGGGACGGCTGGCGCGAGCGGATCACCGGGTGGGCCCGCCGGTCCGCGGACATCCACCGCGCCCACCCCTGGCTGCTGCCCGCCACCGCCATGCGCCGCCAGCTCATGGGCCCCAACCAGCTCGGCTGGCTCGACGCGGCCCTCGCCGCCCTGGAGCCGTCAGGGCTGACCGCGGCCGAACAGCACCGGGTGTTCGTGCTGGTCGCGGGCCTGGTGCGCACGCTCGTCCAGCAGGACCTCGACTTCGACGAGCAGCACAGCCAGGAGTGGAACCGACTCACCGGCGAGCTGCTGGAGCGCCACGCCGACCGCTTCCCCACCCTCACCCGCGCCATCGCCGCCGGCGCCTTCGCCCCCGACCCGGTCGACCCGCTGGAGTTCGGCCTCGCCCGGATCCTCGACGGCGTCCAGCTGCTGGTCGACCGGCCCTGAGTCGGTTCGGGCGAACACCGGCGCGGCCGGCACCCGGTCACCTCGGCAGGAGGAGCGCGTACTCGCGGATCCGGGCGGCGGCGCCGACGTACTGGCGCGGCAGGTCGGGACGTCCGATGCGGAGGTCATGGGCGAGCACCGGGTCACTCTGGGCGAGTTCGCGCGCCTCGTTCCGGTGCTCCCGGGTGGCGAGGCGCGCCGCGACGACGAGGACGGCCGTGACCCGGGAGGGCCGGATTCCGTTATGCGGTCGGGCGGCTGGCGGCCAGGAGGTCGTGGATGAGGGGAAGCAGTTCCCCCGGCTCGGCCTTGGCGAGTTCGCCGAAGGCGCCGCTGGAGCGGGCCAGGATGATTCCGGCGAAGGCGGCCGCCGCGAGTTCGGCGCGCAGCTGGGGGCGGTCCACGTCCTCGGCGGCGAAGCGGTCGTGCAGGGGCTGCACCAGGCGCTCGTGGAGGTAGGTGCGGGCGGCCTGCTGGACCTCGGTGTTGTCGCCGGGCAGGACCGCGGCCTGGAAGGAGGGGCCGGGGCCGCGGCGGGTGAGCCGCTCCACCAGGGTGCGCAGGCGGTCCTCGTCCAGCAGGTCGGCGGGTGCCGAGTCGCCCAACTCCATGCGTACGGTGGCCAGGTAGAGCTGGGTCTTGCCGCCGAAGTAGCGGGCGATCAGCGCCGGGTCCACACCGGCCCGGTCGCCGATCTCCCGGATGGTGGTGCGCTCGAAGCCGCGGTCGGCGAAGAGTTCCAGCGCCGCCCGGATCAGGAGTTCCCGGCTGCGGGCGGCGTCCCGGCGCCGGGGGGCCGCGGGTTCCGGCCGTCCGCTGTCCGCGGCGGTGGTCCCGTCGGCCCCGGGGGTCGCCTCGGTCACCGCTCGGCCCCGGCCCGCAGCGCGGGCACCTCGGACTCGCCGGCCACACCGTCGGCGATGCTCTCTTCCACCATCAGCTCCTCGTCCACGCGCGCACCCCTGCGGGCGGCGGTCGCGGCACTGAGCCGCGGCAGGATGATCGTAGTCAGCCCGATCACCACCCACACCGCACAGCCGATCAGCGCGGCGTCGCGGTAGCCGCTGTCCGCGGGCAGCAGCTGTCCCGGCGCGGTGCGCGCCTGGAGCACGGCACCGCACAGCGCGCTGCCGGTGGAGTAGCCGACGGTGCGCAGGAGTTGGTTGAAGCTGACCGCGCTGCCCACCTCGTCGGCGGGCACCGCGTTGACGATCAGCCCCGGCATCACGGCGAAGGTGCAGCCGACGCCGAGTCCGGCGATCCCCATCACCACCAGGAGCTCCCACAGGTGGGCGCGGGCGAACAGGAAGAACAGCATCGAGGCCAGCGAGACCGCGCAGCCCAGCGGCAGCACCAGGGCGGGCGAGGTGCGCCGGGTGAGGCCCGGGACCACCTTGCTGGACAGCAGGCTGACCGCCGAGAACGGCAGCAGCACCAGGCCGGCGACGACGACCGAGGCGCCCAGGCCGTAGCCGGTGCTGACCGGGGTCTGGGCGTAGCGGATCACCAGCGACATCAGCAGGTACATCCCGACGCCCGCGACCAGTCCGGCCACGTCCGCGGTCAGCACCACGGGGTTGGCCAGGCTGCGCAGCTCCACCAGCGGGTGGGCGGTGCGCAGTTCGTGCCGGATCCAGCCGACCAGCAGCAGCAGGGACACGCCCGCCACCGTCCACAGCCGGGCGCTGCCCCAGCCCCAGGTCTCGCCCTCGCTGAGCACCAGCAGCAGTCCGACCAGCGCCAGCCCGAGCAGGACCGCGCCGAGCGCGTCCAGCGGGCGCCGCTCGCGGCCCGTCGTCGGGGGCAGCACCAGGGCGGCCAGCACCAGGGCCAGGGCGCTGATCACGGCGCCGAACCAGAAGCCGGCGTGGATGCCGAAGGACTGGGCGATCAGGCCGGTGATCGGGTAGCCGAGGCCGACGCCGGCGACGGTGGTGATGGAGAGGAGCGCGACCGCCGAGCGGGAGGCCGCGGCGGGCAGGGCGTCCCGGGCGGTGGCGATGGCCAGCGGGGTCAGCCCGACCCCGACGCCCTGCAGCGCCCGCCCCGCGATCAGCCAGCCGAAGCCGAGCGGCAGCGCGGCCAGGACACTGCCGAGCACCACCATGGCGGCGGCGGTGAGGGTGACCGTACGCCGGGCCGGGCCGTCGCCCAGGCGGCCGAGCACCGGGGTGGCGACCGCCCCGACCAGCATGGTGATGGTCAGCGACCACTGCGCCTCGGCGAGCGACACGTGATCGACGGCCGCGATGGTCGGGATCATCGGCGCACCGAGGCTGCTGATCACCGCCACCACGGCACTGAGGAACACCAGCACGGGCACCAGGGCCCGCTCACGTCGCGTCGACAGGCCCGTAGGGGTCTCCATGGACGCGCCCTCCCTTGTCGGAGATCGGGTGTCCGACGACTGTCATCATGCGATGTCATCAGACGATGTCATCGCATGATGACATACGCGACCCGCCGGACAGAAGCCCGGATCGACAGGGGGTCGCCGCAGTCGCGCCGGGAACCGAGCCCGGGCCTGGGCCAGGAGCCGAGCGCGGGGCTGGGCCGGGGGCTGGGGCGGGAACGACGAGGGCCCCGACCGGAACCCGGTCGGGGCCCTCGAGAGCGCGGAGACGCCCCGAGCGTGACCACGGTGAACACGACCAGGGACCCATCAGCGTTTCCCGTATCCGCTGGTCGGTGTCATGGGCGTGCGACGACGGCTGAGCGGGCCGCCGGGGACGGGCCTTCGGCCGGGCTCAGCGCCTCCGCCGCCGCGACACCCGGTGGGTGGTGTGCCGTGGCGATGGGCGGCGGGGACGGGAGGTCGCTGCGATCTGCCGCACCAGCTGGTGCAGACAGACGGCCGAGGTGATCGGCGGCAGTCCCGCGACGACGATGTCGAGCGGATCGAGAGACGTCCGGTACACCTCGAAGGAGCACAGCCCCGTCGCGATGCCGGAGAACGCGACCACCACGACCCACGCGTGCACCAGCCTGCGTGATTCCAGCGTGCTGCGCAGTATCGAGAGGCTGCCCACCAGCCACGGCCCGTAGATGATCACCGGCCACAGGTGGTCCAGTCCGTGCGGCACCCGGGACCCGGCGAGGTCGCGCAGCGGGTTGTAGCAGAGCAGCCAGTCCAGCACGCAGACGGCGGTGACCGTCATGGCCGTCAGCACCCCGAACAGCCTGCGGAAGACCAACGGCCACGATGTCACCCGCTGTTCGCGGCGGTGCCGGACGGCCGGAGCGGGCTCTCTCGTCGCCTGGTGCGGCACGGTGTCGAGCAGGCTGAGGTCGTCCAGTGACGCGTAGGGGTGGAGCGGACCGGGCTGCCCGCTGTCCCAACTGGCCCATTCCTCGGCGGTCGGGGCGCCGAGGACACTGGCCCCGGTCCCGAACCAGGCGGAGGACTCGCCCATCGGGTCGTACATCGCCAACTCCCAACGTTGTGCCGTCCGCTGTCTTGCCCGCCCGCCGCCGAGTCGCGCGGGTCAGCATTCGGCCGGGGCCGAGGAGCCGGCGCGCTGGGCGTGGCTCTCCTGGAGGTGGCGGATCGTACGCAGAAAGTCGGCCAGCAGCCGGGAGCAGTGCGCCAGGACGATGCGCTCCCCGTTGCGCGACAGGTAGCCGCACTGCACGTCCCCCGCAGCATTTCGACGATCGGGCACAAATAGCCAGGTGCCGACACTGCACACGGGGTCCCGGTCGGCCGGGGGCAAATTTTGCCATTGACGAATTACGCTCATACCCCGATCAACGACCGGGATGGCCCATCGAATGTCCGCAATCCGGGCGACCTTTAATAGCTCATTTCGGGCATGCTACATGGAATTCCCCGGTCGGTCCACCCGGCCTGACGGATTGAAGATTTCGCAGGGTGCTCAAGAAAATTCCCCACTATCGAAATGGTGGTCATATGTTCATAATTGGCTGCACCTGCTTGGTGATCATCCCCGGGTGGCGCGGCGAGGTGGTGCGCGCGGATGCCGCATCCTCCCCGGAATACTCAACGAATCATTGGTGTAGACATCCTGCCCGCTTCGCATCTTCCGGATACTCATGTAAGGTCTTTGGCTCGTTGGAAGGATCCGCCATCCACATGCACCCGGCATGATTTTCTAGTCGGTTTCGGCAGGGGGACTGGAATGCTCGCCAGAAAGGAATATCTGGAGATGCGGGAGCTGCATCTCCAAGGCTGGTCGATCTCGGCGATCGCCCGGCACCTGGGGCACGACCGCAAAACGGTACGGTCCTATCTCGGCGGCGGCCGGGTCGCGGGCGTGCGCAGTGCGACGCCGGACGTGTTCCTGCTCTTCCTGCCCTACTGCCGGCAGCGGCTGGCCGATGACCCGCACCTCCTGGCGACCCGGCTGTTCGCGGAGGTGGTCGAACTCGGCTACCCCGGCGCCTACTCCACCTTCACCCGGGCGCTGCGTCGGCAGCTGTTGCGTCCGCCCTGTGCGCACTGCCCGCCCGGTGCGTACCCGGGCGGGCCGGCGGACGCGCCACGAGGCGGCCAGGAGATCCGGTTCGACTGGCTCCGGTTGCCCGCCCCGCCGGCGGGGTGGGGGTGCGGTACCCACGCGCAGCTGCTGATCGGCACCCTCAGCACCTCCGGTCGCTGGCGCGGCGTGCTGAGCGACGGCGACGACCTTCCGCACCTGGTGGAGGCGATCGACCGGCTACTGCGCCGGTTGGGTGGCACCCCCGGATGCTGGCGGCTCGGCCGGACGCCGGTCGCGTGCACCGTCGCGACCGGCCAGCCGAAGCCGGTCTTCGCCCAGGTGGCCCGCTACTACGGCGCGGCGGTCCAGCTCGGTCCGGCCGACCACGTCGACCCGCCGGACGAGGCCCGGGACGCGGTGCTGCGCGACTGGTGGCACGGCGTCGCGCGTGACATCTGGCTGGCCGGTGCCCAGGACGAGCTCGATCAGCTCGCACTGTGCCGGGACACCCAGGACGACCATCGGCTGCCGGCCCTGCCGATCACCCCGTTCCCCGCGCGGTTGTCCACGCGCAGGGTCGTCGGCCCGCAGGGGCTGGTGCCGTACCGGGACAGCTTCTACGCGGTCCAGCCCGACCTCGCCGGCGCGTTGGTGACGGTCCACCACCGGCTGGACGAGCCGTACCTGTCCATCGCGACCCCCACGGGCGCGGTCATCGCCCGCCACCGGTTCGCGCCGCCCGGGTCGGCCCGGACCATCGCCGACGGTGCAGAAACGAACATCCTGGAACGCCCGGCACGTCTGGGGCACCCCCAGGTCCCGGCCTGCCGGGACGGCCGGGGGCGCAAGCCGCTCTCGCCGCAGGCCTTGGCCGAGGCGCAGGCGCTGCGCGGGGTCGACGGCGGACGCGCGGGGGCGGCGGACGCCGGCCCGGAGTCCGTGGCCGCCCGTTGACCGCGCCCGGACCGCCTGAGCGGTCCGGGCCTTCGTTCGCCCCGGCGGGCGGAGGCGGAGGATCCGGGATTCGAACCGGCCCGGGGCTGCTGTTCGACGGTCGCGGGCGACGTCACCGGAGACGGCCCGGGGTGCGGTCCTTCCCGTGGAGTCCGCCCCGGTGCCGATCACACCCCCGCCTCAACCGGAGCGCGTCACGGCGTGGGACGTCCCGATGACCTCCCCCTTCGCGTTCAGCGCCCTCACCTGGAAGTACGGTCCCGGGGCGTCCGTCGTGACGGCCGTCTCGAAGCCGGTCCGGTCGGCGTGGTCGACGACCACCGACAGGGAACGGGCGTCCGGTCCGGCGAGCACCTGCCACGCTCTGGTCTCCGTTGAACCGTTCCAGGAGGCGTAGACGGTGCTCCGCCCGCCGCTGCCGTCGCGCGCCGCCGCACTGGGCGGGTACCACGGCTTGCCGACCCACTCGTGGCGGAACGCCCGGTACGAGATGTCGGAGCCCGGCATCATGGCGTCGTAGAGCAGGTTCTTCGAGCCGTCACCCTCGGTGTTCCCGGCGCCCCTGTACTCCGAGTAGTACGACTCCTGCCCCCACCCGACGAACTCGTTGCCGTTGGTGAGCGCCTGGGTGTCCCCCTGGGACGCCGCGTACAACCCCGGTGCGTGGTAGTAGGTCCGCGCCGCGGTCGCGCGGTGGTTGGGGAGGTCGAGGTCGAGGATCAGGCCGTGTGACTGCTGTTCGGGGGTGCCGTCCGGCTGGTTGCAGCAGCCGTCGTCGAACATGCTGATCCGGTTCCCCGGCCGGAACCGGGCGTGGTGCTGCCAGTAGAAGTCCGCGTTCGGGTCGAAGCTGAAGTCGCTTCTCTTGCCGCCGAGTTGCCAGCGGATGTCGCCTGTCTGCCGCGCGACGTCGTAGACCGCCCAGAGGTTCCGGGCCGAGATCAGCAGCTGGCCGTCGGGGCCCTCGTCGATCGAGTTCACGTGATAGGCGTCCCACACCCCGCCGGACGAGGACGCCGAGGAGGCCGACACCTCGGATTCCGCCGGGTTCACGTGGTCCAGGATGTTCCACGAGAAGACGAGTCTCCCGGTCGCGAGATCGACCTCCTGGACCTCGCTGTCCTCGATGGCGCCGTTCTTCGGCCCCCCGTACGGGGTGAGGTCCATCGGGACCGGCTTGGACGCGATGAACAGCGCGGTCCCCCGGCGCGTCAGGAGGAACTCGTGGAAGTCCGGGTAGAAGCCGTGCCGCGCGAAGACCGTGCTGAGCAGGCGGTAGTGGTCGTCGTAGATGTAGTAGCAGCCGCCGGGTTCGGGGGCGCCGCCGGGCAGGTCGGTGTAGTACGGGGGAATCGCGATGGTTCCCTGCCAGAACGTCAGCACCGGCTGTGTGGCGCCGGTCCGGGGGTTGTGGTACCTCTGCACCCGGAAGTCGCCGTTCTCGAGGTTCGCGACGGGAAGCGGGCGGAACCAGACCGGATCGCCGGAGTCCTCGAGCATCAGCGCCCCGGTCTGGCCGACCGGCTGGGTGAGGTTGTACGGGGCGACGAAGACGTCCCCCGGGGCCGTGCCCGGTCGGCGCGTGGTCACGGCGACCCGCATGGGATGCAGCTTCGGCGCGGACACGAAACTCCACACATCGCTGCCGGAGGTGATCGGTGGCGGTACGTTCGCCGCCGGCGGGGCGGGCCGGGTCGCGCACTGGGCACGGTCCCATCCCATCGGGTCGGACGCCGCGGACGTGCCCGCCCCGAGCGAACCGAGTGCCCCAGCCGTCACCATCACCGTCGCGGCCGCCATCCAGCGGTGCCAGGCACCCGTGGTCGCAGGCACGTCCCTCCTCCTTCTGCTGCTCGCCGGCGCGGAATCGGAGCGATGGCCACGGCCTCGGCCGTCCTGCCCGGAAGCGGTGGGAAGCCGGCGCCCCACACGAGGTTGTACGGGCCTGCGGCCTTCGCCTCGGAGGCCTTCGCCCCCGGTGACCGGTATGGCCCACAGATGGCACCCGAACAGGCCATGCGACCGGCCGGTGGCCGAGCGGTCCCGCTCGGTCGGCTGGATGATGCCCCGAGGTCGGCTGCCTGCCGCACAGGCGCGGCTCCGGGGCCGCCGGGCTCCGGCCACCTCGAAGAGGTCGCGTCGTCGCCCAGCCGTGTGCCCACCGATCCGGTCCCTGAGGTGCACGGTGACCGCTCCCGCCGGGAACCGACACAAGATCACACCCGGTGCTCCGAGGGAGAGTTACTGTGGTGAGGGCCGACGGGGGAGGGGCTTGGAATGCGATTGGGCGTGCTGGGGCCGCTTGAGGTCGAGACGGACGCCGGAGATCGCCTCGTCGTCGCCGCGCCCAAGCAGCGCACCCTCCTGGCC
Source organism: Kitasatospora sp. NPDC018058 (assembly GCF_044327205.1). Taxonomy (NCBI): domain Bacteria; kingdom Bacillati; phylum Actinomycetota; class Actinomycetes; order Kitasatosporales; family Streptomycetaceae; genus Kitasatospora; species Kitasatospora sp. NPDC018058. Next base: position 485,194 of record NZ_JBIRFA010000002.1, read on the forward strand.
TGCCTGGCGCTGCACGCCAACCTCACCGTCTCGACCGGCGCCCTGATGGAGGCCGTCTGGCAGGACCGCAAGCCGGTGAACGCCAAGCCGGCGATCCTCAACTACGTGGCCCGGCTGCGCCGGAACCTGCGGGAGGTCGCCGACCGTCTGCAGACCACGGCCGGCGGCTACCGGCTGGAGGTCCGCGACGACGCCGAACTCGACCACCTGCGGGCCGCGACGCTGGAGACCCGGGCCCGGAAGGCGGTCTGCGATGGGGACTGGCGGTCCGGTGAGCGGCACGCGGACGCGGCCCTCGCCCTGTGGCGCGGTGAACCCCTGGAGGACGTGCCGTGCGAGCGGCTCCGGGCCGACTGGGCGCCCTCGTTCGACACCCTCCAGCTGCGCCTGGAGGAGGTCCGGCTGGACGCGCTGCTCAGCGGTGCCCACTTCGACCGGGCGTTGCCGCGACTGATGGACCTCACCGTCGTGCACCCGCTGCTGGAGCCGATGTACGAACGCGCCATGGTGGCCCTGTACGGCACCGGGCGCCGGGCCGAGGCACTGAGCTGCTACGGCAGGGCCCGGCGGGCGCTGCGGGACGGCATCGGCGCCGACCCCTCGCCGTGCCTGCAGGAACTGCACGGACTGGCACTGCGGGACGCACCGCTGTCCGAACTGATGGCGGTATGGGACCAGGCGCGCGCCCTGGCCCACTCCGGCGTCCGGTCCGTGGCGCGGGCGAAGGCCGCGACGGGGCTCGTCGCACCTGCGCGGGACGGCCTGACGGATGGGCCGCAGGGCGACCTGCCGGGCGGACCGTCCGCCGGGTTCCCGCTGTCGCAGCTGCCGCGCCCGCCGCAGCTGGTCGTCGGTCGTGAGCAGGAGCTGCGGGAGCTCACCCGGCTGCTGGCCACACCGGCCCCGCTGCCGGAAGCGGCAGCCGCCCCGCCCGTCTCCCGTACCGGGGACGGCCCGATCGCGACCTGCGCACTGGACGGGGGCCGGCGTGCGCGTCGCCACCGTGGTCGGGCCCGCCGGCGTCGGCAAGACGACCCTTGCCCTGGCCTGGGCGCACAGCATCGCCGAACGGTTTCCCGACGGGCAGATGTACCTGGACCTGAACGGCTTCACCGCCGAGGGCAGACCCGTCGCGGCCGACGGCGCCGTCGACGCGTTGCTCGACTTCCTGGGCGTCCCCGCGACCCGTCTTCCCGTCACGCCCGAGGGCCGGGCGGCGCTCTATCGGGGCCTGGTCGCGAACAAGCGGCTGCTGGTGGTCTTCGACAACGTGCGCGACGCGACCCAGGTCCGGCCGCTGCTGCCGTCCGGCAAGGACTGCCGCGCACTGGTGACCAGTCGCAGGTCGCTGGGCGGCCTGGTGGCGCTGGAAGGCGCCGAGGCGCTGGTGCTGGCACCGCTCAGCGCGGACGCTTCGCATCGACTGCTCGTGCGCAGACTCGGGGCTCGGCGGACGTCCGGGCAGGGACAGGCGATCGAGGCCATCGCGGAGCGCCCTCGGCCTCCCAGCGGACGCCAAGGGGGTCGAGATCGTCACGGCGCTGGCCGACGCGCGGCAGCGCGAGCCGATCCCGCCGGTGGTGGTTCAGCGGGCCGCCGCGCCCTGCAAGCAGAACGTCATGACGGGCGACGCGATCGACCTGCTGAAGTTCCCCACCCCGCTGATTTACGACGGCGACGGCGGCCGCTACATCCAGTCCTTCGGGATGAACATCGCGAAGACACCGGACGGGTCGTGGACCAACTGGTCGATCAACCGCATGATGCTGGTCGACCACAACCGCCTGGCCTGCCTGATCCCGCCGCCCCAGCACCTGGGGATGATCCGCGCGCAGTGGACCGAGCGGGGCGAGGACATGCCGTACGCGATCCCGGTGGCGCCACTGATGCCCACGACCAGCCGATGTCCGTCCATCCACCCTCCTCCGGTGCGGGGACGAGGCTAGGCAGCCGCACCAACGCACCGCTATCGCCGCACTATCGCGGTGGGTCTTCGCGGTCCGCCGGAGCGGCCGTTTCGGAACGGCCGCCCTCGCTCCGCGGTCGTCGGCGACGCGGGAGAGGTGCACAGTAAAAGGGTGGGTCTGGGACGGCGCTTCGCCGGTCTGGGGCAGCCGTGGCGGTCGCGCCACGCGCTGCTGGTGATCCCGCTCGTGCTCATCGTGGTGATCACCGTGGTGGATCTTCATGCTCCCGCGGACGTCCACCTGGGGCCGGCTCTGGTCATCGCGCCCGCGATCACCGCGTCGTTCGCCGGTCCCCGGTTGACCGGGGCCATGGCCGTGCTGGCCCTGGCAGCGCAGGTGATCATCGGGGTCTTCCACGGGGGACTGACCACGACGAACCACCTGGTGCAGATCGTCACCCTCGCCGTGCTGTCGGTCCTGGTCGTCTGCTTCTGTCTGGTGCGCGAGCGGCGCGAACGCCAGCTGGCCAAGGTGCGGTCCGTGTCCGAGGCCGCGCAGCACGTCCTGTTGTGGCCGCTGCCCGAGCAGATCGGCCCGCTGCAGATCTCCTGCCTCTACCTGGCCGCCGAGGAAGAGGCCCGGATCGGGGGCGACCTGTACGCGGCCACCCGCACCGAGGACGGGGTCCGAGTGATGATCGGCGACGTCAGGGGCAAGGGCCTGCCCGCGGTCGGCGAGGCCGCGATCCTCCTCGGAGCCTTCCGCGAGGCCGCGCACCAGCACACGAACCTTCCGGCGCTGGCCGCGGCCCTGGAGCACAGCATCAGCCGCTACCAGGCCGAGTTCGCGACACCGGACGGCGACGTGGGGGAGCACTTCGCCACCGTTCTGCTGCTGGAGATCCCCGACGGCAGCTCCGCCACCCAGATGATCAGCTGTGGACACCCCCCGCCCCTGCTTCTCACGCCGGACCACTCCGTGTCCCCCCTGAGCCTGCATCCCTCGCCTCCACTGGGCGTGGCCGAGACGACGGCGGCGGACCACTCCCCCGATGTGGTCGCCTTCCAGGCCGGCGACACCCTGCTCCTCTACACCGACGGCGTCATCGAGGCCCGCGATCACGACGGCGACTTCTACCCTCTCGCGGAGCGGACCGCGCGCTGGACGGACAGCTCTCCCGACGTGCTCCTGCACCACGTCCGCCGCGACCTCCTCGCCCACGTCGGCGGGCGACTCGACGACGACGCCGCGCTCGTCGCCATCCACCGCCCGCCCACCCCGCACCCCGGCCACCGTCTGGGAAAGGCCGTCCACACGGGCGACTCCCGTCATTGAGCACGCCCCGATGACGATGTGGCGCACTGCAGCGACACCGGCGGCGCGGCGGCGCCGTGGGAGGTCCGCTTCCTGATCAGGCGACGTGGGAAGGGCGGTGGCGCCGGGTGACCACCAGGATGGCCATGTCGTCGTCGCGTTTGCCCCCGGTCCAGTGGCCGACGTCTTCGGTGAGGGTGTCCACCACCGCATCGGGGTCACTGAACCGGCTGTGCATGCGCTCCGAGGCGAGCGGATCGTAGAAGGTCCCCCGCTTGTCCCGCGCCTCGGTGACGCCGTCGGTCACCAGCAGCAGTGAGGCTCCCGGGGGCAGCCGCACGACATCGGCGGGCACGGAGCCGGCGGGAGCGAGATCGACCGGTCCCAGGCCGAGGGGCAGCTGTGGGACGGTCGGGTCGAGCCGCGCGAGCTGTCCGTCGTGAATCAGGTACGGGGGCGGATGCCCGTGGTTCACCAGGCTCAGCGTCTCGCCGTCGGCGGAGACCTCGACCAGTACGGCGGTGATGAAGCCCTCCATGGCGGGCACCGGGCCGCTCCGGGCGGTGTCTCTGGCCACCGCCTCGTCCATCCGCTGTCCCAGCGTGACCAGGGTGGGAGCGTACTCGGCCTCCTGGCGGAAGGCTCCGATCGCGATCGCCACGGCGGCGACAGCCGTGATGCCTTTGCCCCGTACGTCGCCGATGATCACCCGCACCCCGAACGGCGTCTCCTGCACGGCGAAGAAGTCACCGCCGATCCGTGCCTCGGCCTGCGCCGCCGTGTACCCGGCGGCCACGGTCAGCGGCCCGACGTCCCTCGGTGGCTCCGGGAGCACCGCCCGCTGGACCCTCTCCGCGACATCCCTGGCCAGCGCCAGATCGCGCCCTTGCCGCACGATCAGCCGGTTGACCGCGAGAGCCAGTACGCCGATCACGCTGACCACGGCGAGGTCGACGATCAGTGGTGTCGCCGGACGCCCGCGTTGGATGTCCACCAGCACCGAGACCACGGACGTGACGCACACGACGGCGAGCGCGGAGCGGAAGGAGAGTGTGGCGCCCGCGATGAGCGGTGCGGCTGCCAGCAGCGGGAGCCCCGTGTACGGCTGGGGCGCGAAATGGTCCAGCAGGAGGCCGGCCACGAGGACCAGTGCCGCGAGCATCCACGGCACCTTCGCCAGCGTGGGTCGCAGGACTTTCACGGTGCACCTCCCGTCCCGGCCGATCGAGGCCCGGAGCGCAGGCCCCGGCCAGCCTGTCACATCACGGACTTACCCGATCTTTCGGACACGCTCGTGGCCGCCTGCGGGGCTTGCGGCCCGGCTGGTGCACGCCTCCGTCGTCGGCGCCTCACGCCCGGCAGCGGCCACGGTGGCGGGCAGGCCGGGGCTACCGCGGGTCACCGGCGCCGATCAGCGGCGAGGCCCGGAAACGCGACCGAGACCGGAACTGAGACCGGAACTGAGACCGGAACTGAGGCCACGACACGACGAAGGCCCCGCCCGGAAACCCGGACGGGGCCTTCAACTGCCTTATCAGGCAAAGGCGGAGGATACGAGATTCGAACTCGTGAGGGGTTGCCCCCAACACGCTTTCCAAGCGTGCGCCCTAGGCCTCTAGGCGAATCCTCCGAGGGAGAGCTTAGTACATGTTTTGGGGTGGTCGCGACCAGCTATCCCGCAGGCGGAGGGGCGGGGGTGGCCTGTGGATCGTCGGGCCCGGGATCCGGTAGTGTGGGTGTCAGCCCCTCGTGTGGCGTTATCTCTCTGAACCCCCCCAGGGCCGGAAGGCAGCAAGGGTAGGAGGGCTCTGGCGGGTGCGCGGGGGGTCTTTGCGTTCCCGGGGGCCGCGCGGGACCGTGCGAGGTCGTACGGAGTGAGGGGCCGGGAGCGAAGGGGCGGCGCGTTTGTCGGTCCGTCCCGATATCGTCGGTGGTGTGTCCCTAGCCCTGTACCGCCGCTACCGCCCCGAGACCTTCGCGGAGGTCATCGGGCAGGAGCACGTGACCGCTCCGCTCCAGCAGGCCCTGCGCAACAACAGGGTCAACCACGCGTACCTGTTCAGCGGGCCGCGCGGCTGTGGCAAGACGACGAGCGCGCGCATCCTGGCCCGCTGTCTGAACTGTGCGCAGGGGCCGACGCCGACGCCCTGCGGGGAGTGCCAGTCCTGTCGGGACCTCGCGACCGGCGGGCCCGGCTCGATCGACGTGATCGAGATCGACGCGGCCTCGCACGGTGGTGTGGACGACGCGCGCGAGCTGCGCGAGCGGGCCTTCTTCGCGCCGGTGCACAGCCGGTACAAGATCTTCATCCTGGACGAGGCGCACATGGTGACCTCGGCCGGGTTCAACGCGCTGCTCAAGGTGGTCGAGGAGCCGCCGGAGCACCTCAAGTTCATCTTCGCGACCACCGAGCCGGAGAAGGTGATCGGGACGATCCGGTCCCGTACCCACCACTACCCGTTCCGGCTGGTCCCGCCCGGCACGCTGCGCGACTACCTGACGGACGTCTGCGGCCGCGAGGGCATCCAGGTCGAGGACCAGGTGTTCCCGCTGGTAGTGCGGGCCGGCGCGGGCTCGGTGCGTGACTCGATGTCGGTCATGGACCAGCTGCTGGCCGGCGCCGGGGACGAGGGCGTCACGTACCAGATGGCCACCGCGCTGCTCGGGTACACCGACTCCGCGCTGCTGGACGAGGTGGTGGACGCCTTCGCCGCGCACGACGGGGCGACGGTGTTCCAGGTGATCGACCGGGTGGTCGAGGGCGGGCACGACCCGCGCCGCTTCGTCACCGACCTGCTGGAGCGGTTGCGCGACCTGGTGATCCTCGCCACGGTGCCGGACGCGGGGGAGAAGGGGCTGATCGACGCCCCGGCCGACCGGGTCGCGGTGATGCAGGCGCAGGCGGACGCGTTCGGCGCGGCCGAGCTGAGCCGGGCGGCGGACATCGTCAACACCGGGCTGACCGAGATGCGCGGCAACGCGGCGCCCCGGCTGCAGCTGGAGCTGATCTGCGCCCGGGTGATGCTGCCGGGCGCGTACAGCGACGAGCTGTCGCTGCAGGCCCGCCTGGACAAGCTGGAGCGGCGGGCGGCGGCCGGTGGGCTCGCCGCGGCCGCGGGCATGGCCCCCATGGCCGCGCCGATGGCCGCTGTGGTGGGTGTCCCGTCGATGGAGGCGCCCGCGCCCGTGACGGCACCGGTCCCGGTGGCCGAAGCCGCCCCGATGGCGGCACCGCCCGTCCAGGCACCGCCCGTCCAGGCCGCCCCCGTGCAGGCCCCGCCGCCCCCGGCCCCCGCCGGGCCCGCGCCGGGCGCCTGGCCGATCCCGCGCAGCTTCCCGCCCGCCGGAGGCGCCCCGGCCCCCGCCGTGGCTCCCGCGCCGCAGCCGCAGGCCGCCCCCGCGCCCGTCGCGGCACCGGCCCCGGCCCCCGTGCCCACGCCCACGCCCGCGGCGGCCGCCCCCGGCGGCCAGCCGTCCGCGGCCGCGCAGCAGGGCGCCGCGCAGGTCCGGCAGCTGTGGCCGCAGATCCTGGAGGCGGTGAAGAACCGCCGCCGCTTCACCTGGATCCTGCTCAGCCAGAACGGCCAGGTGGCCGGGTTCGACGGCAGCACGCTCCAGGTGTCGTTCATCAACGCCGGCGCCCGGGACAGCTTCGTCGGCAGCAACAGCGACGACGTGCTGCGCCAGGCGCTGGGCGACGCGCTGGGAGTGGACTGGCGGATCGAGTGCATCGTGGACCCGTCCGGCGGTGCCGGCGGGGCCCCGAGCGCGGCCCCGACCGGCGGCGGCTGGGGAGCCCCGGCCCGTCCGGCGGCCGCCGCGCCGCCGATGGCCGCCCCCGCCCCGGCCCCGGTCCAGCAGGCCCCCGCCCCGGTCCAGCCGCAGCCCCGGGTCCAGACCCCGGCCCCGGCGCCGGTGCAGGCCCCGCCGCCCGCAGTGGTGCTCCAGGCCCGTCCGGTGCAGTCGGTGGCCCCGGAGGACGACATCCCGGAAGAGGACGACCCCGACCTCAACGAGGAGGCGTTCTCCGGTCAGGAGCTGATCATCCGCGAGCTGGGTGCCACGGTGCTGGAGGAGATCCACCACCGGGGCAACTGAGCCCCACCGACTGAGCTCCGCCGATCCGGCGACCGACTCCCGGCGATCGAGCGAAGACGTAGGCTCGGCGGCGACGGACGACGAACCGCATGACAGCAAGGAGTGAGCCGTGTTCCCCGGTGGTGGTCAGCCCAACATGCAGCAGCTGCTCAAGCAGGCGCAGAAGATGCAGGAAGAGCTCGCCAAGGCCCAGCAGGAGCTGGCCGAGGCGAAGGTGAACGGTACGGCGGGCGGCGGCCTGGTCGAGGCCACGGTGACCGGTTCCGGCGAGCTGGTGGCGCTGACCATCGCGCCGGCCGCCGTGGACCCGGAGGACACCGAGACCCTGGCCGACCTGATCCTGGCGGCCGTGCGGGACGCCAGCCAGGCCGCGCAGAAGATGCAGGCCGACCGGATGGGCCCGCTCACCCAGGGCCTGGGCGGCGGGATCCCGGGCCTGCCGTTCTGACGCGAGTCAGGGCCGGGTCAGGGGCAGGTCAGGGCCCAGGCCGGGGCGTCGATCAGCGCCCGGTTTGTAAGTAGACGGTCTGAAGTTCATACGACAGACCCGTGTGATTTCTGCGGGAGTCGGGCGTCGGGCGGTGTGTCCGGCGCCCGATTCGTTGGATGATGGCACCGGAGCACCACCGACCATCCGAGGGAAGGCGCGACGTGTACGAGGGCGTGGTTCAGGACCTGATCGACGAACTGGGCAGGCTGCCCGGCGTCGGGCCCAAGAGCGCCCAGCGGATCGCCTTCCACGTGCTGCAGGCCGACCCGACCGACGTGCGCCGCCTCGCGCACGCGCTGCTGGAGGTCAAGGACAAGGTCCGCTTCTGCGTGGTCTGCGGCAACGTCGCGGAGGCCGAGCAGTGCCGGGTCTGCCTGGACCCGCGCCGCGACCTCGGCGTCATCTGCGTGGTCGAGGAGTCCAAGGACGTCGTCGCCATCGAGCGCACCCGTGAGTTCCGCGGCCGCTACCACGTGCTGGGCGGCGCGATCAGCCCCATCGAGGGCGTCGGCCCGGACGACCTGCGCATCCGCGAGCTGCTCTCGCGCCTCGCGGACGGCACGGTCACCGAGCTGATCCTGGCCACCGACCCCAACCTGGAGGGGGAGGCGACCGCCACCTATCTGGCCCGGCTCTGCAAGCCGATGGGCCTGAAGGTGACCCGCCTGGCGAGCGGACTGCCCGTCGGCGGGGACCTGGAGTACGCGGACGAGGTCACCCTCGGCCGCGCCTTCGAAGGGAGACGACTGCTCGATGTCTGACCGGACGATCAACCAGCAGCCCACCGGCCCCCAGCTTCACGAGGGGCCCACGACCCACGCGCCGCACACCCACGGTCACGGCTCGGAGCCGGACGACTTCGCCGTGCAGATCGCCGACTCGGTGGAGAGCTTCGTGCTCGCCGTCACCGAGGTCGCCAAGGGCGACGAACCGGGCAGCGCGGTCTCGCTGCTGCTCCTGGAGGTCTCCCAGCTGCTGCTGGCCGGCGGTCGGCTGGGCGCCATCGAGGACGTCGTCCCTGAGGACCGCTTCGAGCCCGACGCCGGGCCGGAGCCGGACGGCGAGCAGCTGCGCGAGCGCCTCGCCGCGCTGCTCGCGCCGATCGACGTCTACCACGAGGTCTTCGACCCGTACGGCCCGCCGGAGAAGCCGAACGCCTTCCGGATCTCGGACGACCTGGCCGGCGTGGTCAGCGAGCTCCAGCACGGCCTGACCCACTACCGCGAGGGCCGGGTCAGCGAGGCGCTGTGGTGGTGGCAGTTCTCGTACCTCTCCAACTGGGGCACGACCTGCACCGCGGTGCTGCGGGCGCTGCAGTCGCTGATCGCCCACGTCCGCTTGGACAGCCCGATCGGGGCGGTGCCGGACGGCGCGGACACCGACGACGACGGGCTCACGGACGAGCAGCTGGAGCAGCAGGCCGGCGACCTGATGGCGGCCGAGCTCGGTCTCGGGCGCTGACGGCGGCAGTCGGGCGGCGGATCCGACGGCAGTAGGGCGTCGCATCCGAAGGCGGTCGGGCTGCGGATCCGGCAGCGGGCCGCGAATATTGTGACGAAGGCCTCAGTAATCCGCCCGGAAAAGAAATCCGGCCGTGGCACCGTCCATTCGTCCGACGATTCTTCGGAACCGTGCCGAACGCCCCGCAGACCTGCCGGTGGTACCGCCCGTCATGCCGCTCACGTGCTGAAACAGCCGTCTCATCATATGGAAAGCAGCAGTTGCGGGACCCCTGCTCGGTAGACTGACGCCGACCGCACCCCCCTCTCCCCGGGGGGTACGGGGGCCAGTCGCCCCCGGAAAACGACACAAGTCGAGGAGCGCACGTGGGCCTTGTCGTGCAGAAGTACGGCGGCTCATCCGTTGCGGATGCCGCAGGCATCAAGCGCGTGGCCCGTCGAATCGTTGACGCCAAGAAGGCCGGCCATGAGGTCGTCGTCGTGGTGTCCGCGATGGGCGACACGACGGACGAGCTCATCGAACTCGCGGAGCAGGTGTCACCGCTTCCTGCCGGCCGTGAGTTCGACATGCTGCTGACCGCTGGAGAGCGCATCTCCATGGCGCTGCTGGCCATGGCGATCAAATCCCTGGGTCACGAGGCCCAGTCGTTCACGGGCAGTCAGGCCGGTGTCATCACCGACTCCGTCCACAACAAGGCGCGCATCATCGACGTGACGCCGGGTCGCATCCGCACCGCCCTGGACGAGGGCAACATCGCGATCGTGGCCGGCTTTCAGGGCGTGTCCCAGAGCAGCAAGGACATCACCACGCTGGGCCGCGGCGGCTCGGACACCACCGCCGTCGCCCTCGCGGCGGCGCTCAAGGCCGAGGTCTGCGAGATCTACACCGACGTGGACGGCGTGTTCACCGCCGACCCGCGCGTGGTGAAGAAGGCCCGCAAGATCGACTGGATCGCGTACGAGGACATGCTGGAGCTGGCCTCGTCCGGTTCCAAGGTGCTGCTCGACCGCTGTGTGGAGTACGCCCGCCGCTACAACATCCCGATTCACGTACGCTCGTCCTTCTCGGGTCTTCCCGGGACGATCGTCAGCAACGACAACCCGAACAAGCCCGAAGGGGGCGAGATGGAGCAGGCCATCATCTCCGGAGTCGCCCACGACACCTCCGAAGCCAAGGTCACGGTGGTCGGCGTGCCCGACAAGCCGGGCGAGGCGGCGCGCATCTTCCGCGCCATCGCCGACGCCGAGGTCAACATCGACATGGTGGTGCAGAACGTCTCCGCCGCGTCGACCGGCCTGACCGACATCTCCTTCACCCTGCCCAAGACCGAGGGCCAGAAGGCCATCGACGCGCTGGGCCGGGTCAAGGAGGGCATCGGCTACGAGTCGCTGCGCTACGACGACGCGATCGGCAAGATCTCGCTGGTCGGCGCCGGCATGCGCTCCAACCCGGGTGTCACCGCCACCTTCTTCGAGGCGCTCTCCGCCGCGGGCGTCAACATCGAGCTGATCTCCACCTCGGAGATCCGCATCTCGGTGGTCACCCGCGCCGAGGACGTGCCGGAGGCGGTCCGCGCCGTGCACAGCGCCTTCGGCCTGGACAGCGAGACGGACGAGGCCGTCGTCTACGGCGGCACCGGGCGATGACCCGGAAGCCGGGTGGGGGCTCCGGGCGATGACCCGGCGTCCGAACCTCGCCGTCGTCGGCGCCACCGGCGCGGTCGGCGAGGTGCTGCTCGGGCTCCTCTCGCTCCGTCAGGACATCTGGGGCGAGATCCGACTCGTCGCCTCCCCGCGTTCGGCCGGCCGCGAGCCGGTCGTGCGCGGGGAGGCGGTCGGGGTCGTCCCGCTGACGGAGGAGGCCTTCGCCGGGATCGACATCGCCGTGTTCGCCGTCCCCGACCAGGTGGCCGCCCAGTGGGCTCCGATCGCGGCGGCCAAGGGCGTCGTGGTGGTGGACGACTCGGCCGCCTTCCGGACCGCCGGGGACGTGCCGCTGGTCGTTCCCGAGGTCAACGCGGCGGCGCTGCGGATCCGTCCGCGCGGCATCGTGGCCAGCCCGGCCGGCACCACGCTCACGATGGTCGCGGCGGTCGGCGCGCTGCACGCCGAGTACGGGCTGGAGCAGCTGGTCGTCGCCACCTACCAGGCCGCCAGCGGCGAGGGCCGCGAGGGCGTCGCGGCGCTGCGCGAGCAGACCGCGCTGGTGGCCGGTACCGAGGTCGGCCGGCAGACCGGCGACCTGCGGGCGGTGATCGCCGACGACGGGCCGTTCGCGGCCCCGCTCGCCCTCAACGCCGTGCCCTGGACCGGCGGCCTGCGCGAGGGCGGCTGGTCCGCCCAGGAACTCGGGCTGCGCGACGAGGCCCGCAAGATCCTCGGCCTGTCCGCCCTGAAGGTCTCCGCGACCTGCGTCCGCGTCCCGGTGGTCCGCACCCACGCGCTGGCCGTGCACGCCCGCTTCGAACGCGAGGTCAGCCAGGAGCACGCGCAGGACATCCTGCGCGAGACGCCCGGCGTGGTGCTCTACGACGACCCGGCGGCCGGGGAGTTCCCGACGCCCAACGACGTGGTCGGCACCGACCCGGTCTGGGTCGGGCGGGTGCGCCGGGCGCTGGACGAGCCGGACGCCCTCGACCTCTTCCTCTGCGGCGACAACCTGCGCAAGGGGGCCGCGCTGAACCTGTTGCAGATCGCCGAGCTGGTGGCCCGTGAGCTGACGGCGGGGGAGGAATAGGCCCGTGAAGTCCGGGATCTGAGGGTCCCTTGTGCCCGAGGATGTCCGGACCTGTGTCCGCTCCTCGACACAATCCGTCCGGAATCCCGGGGGAATCCCCTGGAGGCCTCTTCCGCCGATACGGAAGAATGGTCCCCGGGCTGGGCAACCATGACAGGGGATCGAGTGTCCAACGGGCGTGGCGAACGTGATGGTGGGGGCAAGGACGGGCATCCCGGCGAGAGCCGCGGTGGTCTTCCCGTCGCGCGCCCCGTGGTCTTCGAGTAGGCCGGAAGACGACCAGATGACGGCGGCCGCACCCGGTGCGGCGGACTCCGGCGCGGGTACCGACGCGGGTACCAGCGAGGACCTGCTCACCGAGACCTACCAGGCGCACTACCGCTCGCTGCTGCGGCTTGCCGCGCTGCTCCTGGACGACCTCTCCACCTGCGAGGACGTCGTGCAGGAGGCCTTCATCCGGGTGCACGCCGCCCGGCGGCGGGTGCGCGAACCCGAGAAGACCCTGGCCTATCTGCGGCAGACGGTGGTGAACCTGTCGCGCTCCACGCTGCGCCGCCGGATCCTCGGCCTGCGACTCCTGCCGAAGCCCATGCCTGACATGGCCAGTGCAGAAGAAGGTGCCTACGATGCCCTGGAGCGCGACCAGTTGAAGGCCGCGCTGCGTGGTCTGCAACGCCGTCAGCGGGAGGTTCTGGTGCTGCGTTACTTCGTGGACATGACGGAGGCGCAGGTCGCCGAGACCCTGGGCATCTCGCTCGGATCGGTCAAGGCCTACGGATCACGCGGACTAGCCGCCCTCCGGACCCAGATGGAGGCCGGACATGGCTGACGGCGCCTGGCAGCGGCCCGGGGACGACGACCTCACGGGGCTCTCCTCCGATGAACGGGCGCTACGCGAGCTGATGCACCACGCGGTGGCCGGGATCCAGCCCGAGTCCGGCGCCCTGCCCCGCATCCGTCAGGCCGTCCCCCGGCGCCGGGCCGCCCGGCGCGGGGCCTGGACCGGCGCGGCGGCGCTGGCGCTGGCCGTCGCGATCGCGCTGCCCGTCCTGCACGAAGGGGACCACTTCGGGCTCTCCGGCGGACCCGGCTCGACCGAGGCCCAGAGCCCCGCCCCCGCGGCCCCCAGCGGCAGGACGACCGGCGGGGCCGGCGGCACCGGCGCGGCCTCGCGCACCGGCCCGAGCGGCACCGGGGACACCGCGCCGTCCTCGGGCACCGCCGCCGCCTCGCCCAGCCCCGGCGCGGACGCCACCCGGGTGGGCGGCACCGCCACCCCCACCGGGGCCTCCGGCACCGGGGACGGCGGGATCATCCCGCTGTGCACCCGGTCGGACCTCGGGCAGGGCACCGCGCAGGTCGGCTCGGCCGACGGGCAGGGGCGGATCCTCGGCTCCTTCACGGTCTACAACGTCTCCGGGCACAGCTGCCGCCTCGGCGGTCCCGGCGCGGTGGCCGTCACCGAGGTCAGCGGCACCGACCGCAGCCGCGTCCGTACGGCCGACCACGCCCCCGGCGACCCGGCGGGCAGCCTGCCGGCCGTGGACACCGAGCCGCCGGTGCTGGCGCCGCAGGCCGGGTACCGGGTGCCGTTCGCCTGGATCCCCGACCAGGGCTGCGGCTCCGGCGGCACCGCGACCAGCGCGCCCACCGGGGCCAACCAGGTGTCCCTGACCACCCAGGCCCCCGCCGCCTCGGCCGCCCCCGCCTCCGGCAACTCCGCGGCCCCGAGCTCCAACCCGCAACCGAGCTCCACGCCCACCTCCGGTCCCACCTCGGCGCCCAGCCCGACGGCCACCCCGACCGGCAACCCCACCACCGCCCCGGCCACCGCCACCATCGCCCACACCCCGGCCCCGGGCAGCCCGACGGCCGCGACGGCCGTGCTGCCGGTCGCCTGCGGGGGGACGCTCTACCGGGGCGGGGTGCAGGCCACCGGCGGGGCGGCGGCCCAGCCGTCGGGGACGCCGACGACGGGCTGAGGGGCGCCCGACGGGGCTCCCGCCTCCCGCGACTCCCGTCCCCGGCGGACCCTGTGGTCCGGGACGGTGTGAGGAATGGTTACCGTGGGGGGTGTGCACCGGTTCCTCCTGACTCCGCGCTGGCTCGGCGGCACCGCGTTGGCCGTGGCGGCCGTGGCGGTGTGCGTCTGGCTGGGCTCCTGGCAGCTCGGCCGCTTCGAGGACCGCGTCACCACGCACCGGGAGACCAAGCAGGCCCTCACCGCTTCGGGTGACGCCAAGCCGATCGACGCCCTGCTCACCCCGGCCGGCCCGCAGGTGACCACCGAGACCGTCGGCAAGCCCGTCACGGTGACCGGCAGCTATGACACCGAGCACCAACTCCTCGTCCCCAACCGTGTGGTGGACGGCAAGCAGGGCTACTACGTGCTCACCCCGCTGCGCACCGCCGACGGACACGCCGTCGCCGTGGTGCGGGGCTGGCTGCCCGGGTCCCCGTCCGGGGCGGTGGCCGAGGCGCCGCCGACCGGGCAGGTGACGGTGAGCGGGCGGCTGCAGGCCAACGAGGCCGTGGGCAGCAACGGCGCGGTGGCCGGCGGTCTGCCCGCCGGACAGCTCGGCATGATCAACCGGGCCGCGCTGCTGAACGTGCTGGAGTACGACGGCTGGTACGACGGCTGGGTGGCCGCCGACCAGGTGCCCGCCGGGCTGACCGCCGTACCGACCGTGCAGCCGCAGGGCGGCGACGGGCTCACCCTGCGCGCCTTCCAGAACCTGGGCTACACCCTGGAGTGGTTCGTCTTCGCGGGCTTCGTGGTCTTCATGTGGTTCCGCCTGCTGCGCCGCGAGGCGGAGGCGGCGCAGGACCGGGCCCTCGGGCTGGACCCGGTCCTGGACTGACCTCGGGGCCTGTCTCCCCGGTCCTACCGCGTGGGCTTGCCGGGCGCCGGCACCGGCTTGGTCGGGGTCGCGACCGCCGTCAGGGTCGGGGTGGGAGCCTGCGTCGGCGTCGGCGTCCGGGCGGGGACGGCCGGGCTGGCGTCGCCGAACGGCGTCGACGTGTCGTCGTCCTCCTCCGGCGTCCCATTGTGGCAGTGGCTCCGGCTGCCGTTCCCGTCGGAGTCGTAGTGGTCGATGTGGTGGTGCACGGTGCGCCCCTTCGAGCCGGACGAGCCCTTGGACCCCGAGCCCTTCGAGCCGGACGAGCCCTTGGACCCGCTCGACCCCTTCGACCCCTTGGCGAGCTGGACGGTGTCCCCGTCCGGCTGGTACGCCGCCCGGACGACGAGTGAGCCGGCCGACCCCGCCGCGCCCGCCTTCGTCGCCGTCGCGACCGGCCCGCCGGGTACGGCGCCCGCCGGGGGCGTCGAGGCCGTCGGCGACGGCAGCGCGGGCCCGGTCGGCACGGCGGCCTTGGGGCTGGGCAGCACCGGACCGGCCGGGGGCGGGCAGGCCGCCTCGTCGCCGTGCGAGCCCGAGCAGCCGGTGAGCACCAGCGCCCCGGCCACCGCCGCCCCCGCGAGCGTCAGCGGACGCCTCACGCCGCCCCTCCCGGGGCCCCGCCGGGAACACCCAGGTACCGGCGGACGAAGTCGATCTCCAGCCGCAGCTGCTTGATCCGCTCCTCCACCACCAGCGAGCCGTGCCCGGCGTCGTACCGGTACACCTCGTGTGGCTTGTCGAGCTGCTCCAGCCGCTCGACGTAGTTGTCGATCTGCCGGATCGGGCAGCGCGGGTCGTTCACCCCGGCGCTGATGTAGACCGGCACCCGCACCCGCTCGACGTAGGTCAGCGGCGAGGAGGCGGTGAAGCGCTCCGGGACCTCCTCAGGGGTGCCGCCGAAGAGCGTGCGGTCCAGCGACTTGAGCGCCTCCATCTCGTCGGCGTACGCGGTGTGGTAGTCCGCGACCGGCACGGCGGCGACGCCGAGCGACCAGCTGTCGGGCTGGACGCCGAGGCCGAGCAGGGTCAGGTAGCCGCCCCAGCTGCCACCGGTGAGCACCAGGCGCCGCGGGTCGGCCAGGCCGCTGGAGACCGCCCACTCCCGGACCGCCGCGATGTCCTCCAGCTCGATCAGGCCGACCCGCTCGTGCAGCGCGTCGGTCCAGGCCTGGCCGTAGCCGGTCGAGCCGCGGTAGTTGACCCGGACCACCGCGAAGCCGTGGTCCAGCCAGGCGGCCGGGCCGGCCGCGAAGGAGTCGCTGTCGTGGTGGGTCGGGCCGCCGTGGATCTCGAAGACGGTCGGCAGCGGGCCGTCGGCCGGGGTGCTGCCGGCCGGGCGCTGCACCAGGGCGTGCACCCGCCCGCCGGGGCCGTCCACCCAGACGTCCTCGACCGGGACGGAACCGGGCGGCACCGGGCCGGGCGCCCGCAGCACGACCGTACCGGCGGTGGAGCGGACGGCCGAGGGCTCGGCGGCGGAGGACCACAGGTACTCCACGGTGCCGTCCGGACGGGCGGTGGCGCCGCCGACCGTGCCGCGCGCGGTGTCCAGGCGGGTCAGCCGGCCGTCCGTGAGCGAGTACGAGAACAGCTCGCTGCGCGCCTCGTACTCGTGCTCGACCAGCAGCGACCCGGCGTCCGGCCGCCACTGCGCGGAGACGTCGCCGGGCAGCTCGCGGCCCTGCTCGTCGCGCAGCGGGAGGGCCGTCTCGGCGCCGGTGGCGACGTCCCAGATCATCGGCTCCCAGCGGCCGGTGCGCTGGTGGGCGACCAGCAGACGGGTGTCGCCCTCGACCGGGGCGAAGCCCAGGCAGGCGATACCGCGCGGCTCGTCCCGGCCGGTCACCTCGTCCAGCTCGGCGACGGTCTCGACGCCGTCCCCGCCGAGCCGCACCACGCGGATCGCGGAGTGCATCGCGTCGCCGTGCTCGGTGTGGTCGATGGCCAGCAGCGTGCCGTCGTGGCTGAGGTCGCCGACGCCGCCGTACTCCTCGTGCCGGTAGATCTCGACCGGCTCGGCCGCGCCGGGGCGGCGCAGGTGCAGGGTGGTGCCGTCCTCGTCGGTGGAGCGGCCGACGACCACCGTGCCGTCGCGGCCGAGGGCCAGGCCGGCCGAGTAGGAGGGGGCGAGGCCGGGCACGGCCTCCTCGTCCGGGCCGCCCGCGAAGGGCTGGCGGCGCCAGACGCCGAACTCGTCGCCGTCGTGGTCGTCGAACCACCAGACCCAGGCGCCGTCCGGGGACAGCTCGGCGTCGGTGGTGCCGTTCGGGCGGTCGGTGACCTGGCGGTGGGTTCCGGTGGCGCGGTCCCAGGCGTAGACCTCGTAGGTGCCGGTCGAGTTGGACACGTACAGGGCCCGGTCGGGGGCGTCGTCGGCCCAGTCCGGCAGCGACACCCGGGCCGCCCTGAACCGCTGCTCCCACGCCGGTGCGGCGCTCTTCTCCTCGCTCATCCGACCATCCAACCCGATCCGGGGGAGGGAACGGAACGGGCGGGTGGGTTCGACCCACCCGCCCGTTCCGTTCCTGCGGTGTTCACGAACGCCCGGCCTCCCGCCCGGACGCCCGCGGCAGCAGCCGGACCAGTCCGACGAGCACCAGCTCCAGCACCGCGAGCGCCGTCACGCTGCGGCCGAAGGCGGCGGTCGCGTCGCCCGCGCCGTAGTAGACCAGGCCGATCAGCGCGACCCCGACGGCGCCGCCGACCTGCTGCACGGTCGACACCACCCCGGCCGCCGAACCGGCCAGCCCAGGCTCGACGGCCGCCAGGGCGACGGTGGTGACCGGGGCGATCACCAGGCCCATGCCGAGGCCGTCGACGAACAGCCCGGGCGCCAGCCACCAGACGCCGCCGTCCGCCGCGCCGTAGGCGGCCAGGGCGAGCAGGCCCAGCCCGGCGGCCATCAGCAGGCCGCCGACGGTGATCGTGCGGGGCTCGCCGAGGCGGGCGGTGACCCGGTGGGTGGTGTTGGAGGTGAGCAGGTAGCCGAGGCCGATCGCGGTGAACACCAGCCCGGCGCCGAGCGCGTCCAGGCCGCGGCCGAGCTGCAGGTGCAGGGCGAGCACCAGGAAGAAGGAGGCCTGGCCGAGCCAGAAGGCGAGCTGGGCGAGCAGGCCGGCGCTGAAGGCGCGGCTGCGGAACAGCCGGGTGTCGACCAGCGGGGCTGTGTTGCCTGCGGCGGAGTTGCTTCCGGCGGAGTTGCTTCCGGCGGAGTTGCTTCCGGCGGAGTTGCTTTCGGCGGAGGTGCTTTCGGTGGAGGTCGAGGTGGTGCGGTGCTGGTGGACGGCGAAGGCGGCGAGCAGGGCGAGCGAGGCGGCGAGGCAGAGGCCGGTCCACAGCGGCCAGCCCTGCCCGGGCCCCTGGATCAGCGGCAGCACCAGGCCGGTCAGCCCCAGGGTGACCAGCAGGACACCGACCGGGTCCAGCCCGGGCCGTCGCGGGGCGCGCGACTCCGGCAGGCAGCGGCGGACCAGGGCGAGGGCGGCCAGACCGATCGGCAGGTTGATCAGGAAGCAGCTGCGCCAGCCGAGGCCGAGGAGGTCCGCGCGGATCAGCAGCCCGCCGATCAGCTGGCCGAACACCGCGCCGACGCCCATGGTCAGCCCGTACCGGGCGAAGGCCCGCGCCTGCGCCGCGCCGCTGAAGGCCGTCCGCAGGATCGCCAGCACCTGCGGTCCCATCAGCGCCGCCGCCAGCCCCTGGGCGACCCGGGAGCCGACCAGCGCGGCGGCGGTGGGGGCGAGGCCGCAGGCTGCGGAGGCGAGGGTGAACAGGGCCAGGCCGAGCGCGAACACCCGGCGGCGGCCGTAGCGGTCGCCGAGCCGGCCGGCGGTGACCAGCCCGGCCGCCAGGGCCAGGCTGAACCCGGCCATCACCCACTGGACGGCGGCGGGGCCGGCGCCCAGGTCGCCCTGGAGGGAGGGGACGGCGACGTTGACGACGAAGACGTCCAGGGCGGTCATGAAGGTGGCGGTCAGGATGACCGGCAGCAGGCCCTTGGGGGCCGCGGCTGCCTTCGTCGCAGCGGCGGCCGCGGCTTCGGCCGACCGCCGGGTGTCCAGGGCGGTGCTCATCTCGGGCTCTCCTCAAGGGGGTTGGCTTTCGGGGAGGGGCGCCGCCGGGGTGGCTCGGCAGCGCCCCTCGGGGGTGTCGTGCCTGCGGCTCAGGCGCCCGGGACACGGTCCAGGAAGCCGTACACGGTGCCGATCCGGCCGTCCGGGGTGGCCGCCAGCACGTCGAAGCCGATCACCACCGGCTCGGCGCCGGCCGGGCCGAGGTTCCAGGTGAACCGGGCGATGTCGTGGTGCGCGTCCACCGGGCCGAGGGTGAACTCCAGCCCCGGGAACTGCGCCTGGGCCGCGCCGATCAGCGCGTCGATCGCGTCCCGGCCGGCGACGGCGGCCAGCGGGTCGGTGTAGCGGCCGTCCTCGGCCCACACCTCGTCGATCAGCTTGCGGCGGGCCGCCGGGTCGGTCTCGTTCCAGACCGCGAGGTAGCGCTCGGCGAGCTGCTGCAGGGTGGCGGCGGTGATCTCGGTCATGGCTGTCTCCCGTGTTCCGGTGAGTGGTTCGGCGGGTCGTTCCCGCTGCTCAACCAAGGTATGGACGGAACGGCGCGGCCGAATCGGTCACGTATAGGCATGGCCGTACGTAGCCTTCGTGGTGGGGTACCGGCGGCCGGCTCGGTAGGGTCGGGGACATGCTGTACGGGAGGGAACACGAACAGGCCGCCGTGGACGGCCTGTTGACAGCGGTACGGGACGGACGCAGCGGGGCCCTGCTGCTGCGGGGCGAGGCCGGGATCGGCAAGACGGCGCTGCTGGACGACGCCGTCGCGCGGGCCGGGGCCGGGTTCCGGGTGATCCGGGCGGCGGGCGTCGAGTACGAGGCCGAACTGCCCTTCGCCGGGCTGAGCTTGCTGCTCGCCCCCGGCCTGGACCGGCTGGACGCCCTCCCGGGGCCGCAACGGCGCGCCCTGGAAGCGGCGTTCGGGCTCGGCGATACGTCGACGGCTGCCGCTGACCGACTGCTGGTCGGCCTCGCCACTCTCGGGCTGCTCGCCGAACTCGCCTCCGAACAGCCGCTGTTGTGCGTGCTCGACGACGTGCAGTGGCTGGATCGCGCCTCCCTGGACGCGCTGCTGCTGGCCGCCCGGCGACTCCAGGCCGAAGGGGTCGCCCTGCTGCTCGCCGCCCGCACCGAGGGCGGCGCCTCCGCGGACCGGCGACTCGGCCTCCCCGAACTACGGGTGAGCGGCCTCGCCGAGTCCGACGCCACCCGGCTGCTGGCCGACCGGGCCGGCCCCGACCTGCCCGCCACCGTCCGCGACCGACTGCTCGCCGAGGCCGCCGGGAACCCGCTCGCCCTCACCGAACTCCCGGTCGCCGCAGGCCCGCAGGCGCACACCGGGGGCGGCCTGCCGCTCACCAGCCGGCTGCTGATCGCCTTCCACGGCCAGGTCACCGGCCTGCCCCCGGCCACCCAGACCCTGCTGCTGGTCGCCGCCGCCGAGGAGAGCGGCGAACTCGACGTCGTCCTGCCCGCCGCGGCCGCGCTCGGCGTCGGCGCCGAACAGCTCACCCCCGCCGAGGAATCCGGCCTGGTGACGGTCACCGCCGACCGCCGGATCGCCTTCCGCCACCCGCTGCTGCGCTCCGCGATCCTGCAACGCGCCCCGCACCACCAGCGGCTGACCGTCCACCGGAGCATCGCCGAGGCGCTGCCCGAGGGGGACCGCCGCACCTGGCACCTCGCCCTCGCCGCCACCGCCCCCGACGCCGCCCTCGCCGAGGCGCTGGAACGCACCGCCGTCCGCGCCGAACGGCGCGGCGGCCACGGCGGCGCCGCCGCGTACGAACGCGCCGCCCGACTCACCCCCGACCGCGACGCCGCCACCCGCCGCCTCGTCCTGGCCGCCGAAGCCGCCACCGAGGAAGGCGAGTTGGCGCGGGCCGAGACGCTCGCCGAGGAGGCGGCCGGCCGGACCGACAGCGTCCTCGCGCACGCCCTGCTGGATCAGGTCCGGGCCACCGCGCACTTCTGGCGCGGCTCCTACCCGACGGCCTACCGGCTGCTGCTCGAAGCCGCCGGTACCGACATCGAGCCCGCGCACGCCGCCCGGATGCTCTTCCAGGCCTTCCACGCCGCGTGGTACGCGGGGGAGGAGGCGGTGACCGCCGTGCTCGACCGGCTCGCCGCCCTCCCGCTCGCCCCCGACGACCCCCTGGCCCCGCTCGCCCGCCACCTGCCCGCCGCCGTCCTCCCGGCCCTCGGCAGACCCGCCGCGCCCCTGCCGCCCGTCCGGGAGAGCACCGAGGCCGCCCGCAAGGCCGGCGCCGAAACCCCCGTCGACCTCGTCCAACTCTGCGGCGCCACCCTCATCCTCGGCCGCGACGAGGAGACCGTCGAACTCGGCGGCGAACTGGTCGTCGAGGCCCGCGCCAAGGGCACCGTCGGGGTGATGCCCACCCTCCAGTTCTTCCTCGCCGAAGCCGAGCTCTTCCACGGCCGCCACGCCGACGCCGAACTCACCGCCACCGAGGCGCTCGCCCTCGCCCAGGACACCGGCCAGCACCAGTGGGTCAGCCAACTCAGCGCCCTGCTCGCCCACCTGGCCGCCCTGGACGGCCGCACCGAGCGCTGCACCGAACTGGCCACCACCGCCCTCGCCACCACCGGCCCGCAGACCGCCGCCCCCGCGGCCGGCCGCCCCTGGGCCGACTGGGCCCTCGCCCTGCTCGACCTCGGCCAGGGCCGCGCCGCCGGCGCCGCGGACCGCCTCCACCCCCTCACCACCGGCCCGCACCGCCACCACGTCTGCGCCACCCGGGCCGTCCCCGACCTGGTCGAGGCCGCCGTCCGCCTCGGCACCCCGGACCGCGCCGCCGAACCCTACAAACGCTTCGCCCGCTGGACCGCCGCCGCCGACCGCCCCTGGGCCGCAGCCCTACGCCTGCGCTGCCAGGCCCTGCTCGGTCCCGACGAACTCGCCGAGCCCGCCTACCGCGCCGCCCTCGACCTCCACGCGACCACCCACCGCCCCTTCGAACACGCCCGCACCGCCCTCCTCTACGGCGAATGGCTCCGCCGCACCCGCCGCCGCACCGACGCCCGCCCCCACCTCCACTTCGCCCTCGAAACCTTCGACCGCCTCTCGGCTCACCCCTGGTCCACCCGCGCCCGCACCGAACTCTCCGCCACCGGCGCCCCCGCCCCCGACACCCCCCACTCCCCGCAGAGCCCCGCGGCCCCGCTGACCCCCCTGACCCCCCAGGAACTCCAGATCGCCCGCCTCGCCGCCCAAGGCCTCACCAACCGCGACATCGCCGCCCAACTCTTCCTCAGCCCCCGCACCGTCGCCCACCACCTCTACAAGGCCTACCCGAAGCTCGGCATCACCTCCCGAACGGAGCTCGCAGCCGCGCTCTGACAGCGGCACTCTCATCGGGCCTCATGCACCGAGCCGGGCGACCGGCCCCCCTGGCACCGGCCCGGCGGGGCCGTCTCCGGCCTGCCCGAGGGCTCGGCCGCGCGCTACGAGGACCCGGGCGACATCCTCGGCCCACTCCGCTCAGCGCGGACCCGCCGTCCAGAGCGGACGCCCTGTCACCACTTCGCTGCTGTACAGCAAGGCCTATGCCGACGACGCCCCTACGAGGTCAGACTCTTGCGGCGGGCGCGCAAGGAGTATGTGGTGCGACCTTGCCGAGTGCTCCGACCCCAGCCGCCAGAAACCGCACCACCCCCAGCCACCGGCCCGCAGGACCGGCACAGCTGAACAGCAGAACGCTTCACCGGCATCCACGCTCGAACCCGACGAGCGTGGATGTCGGCATATCGGGGCCGCTCGCTGCGGACCACGCCTCGGCCCCGCCAGCGGCGGCTGCGACCCTTCCCCCGTATCCGGGAACCCGGACCCAGTTCGCCGAGCTCGACGCGCCCCGCCAGGCGGCCCGGCGCGGGTCCGCACCGCCACCGGCCCGCACGGCCGCAAGGGCACCTTCGACCTTTACGGCCTGCGCGAGTCGGCACCGACATCGGCGAGCGCCGGCTTCCGCGCCATCGGCACCCGTGAGCGCATCCGCAAGCACCGCGACGTCTGGCACGACGTCACGCTCCTTGAGTGCCACAGCCCGACTGTGCCCTGAATCACACCGCGGTGTCCGCGGAGCCGGAGTACTCCGCCGATGCTTCCTCAGCATCCGTTGCTGGCGGTGGAGGAGGGCCGGGGCGGTTGCTGTGCTTTCGTGCTGACGCATACGACAGAGGCCCTGCCGGATTTCTCCGGCAGGGCCTCTGCACTGGGTCGGGGTGGCGGGATTTGAACCCACGGCCTCTTCGTCCCGAATGAGGTCCGGACGCGCCTGCGTCCTGGGAGATCCCTCCGGGGCGCACGTCAGGCCATTGGTTGCTCTTGGTCGCGTGTGGTTGACGGTGGCTGCCGGTTTAAGATCCACTCCCCGATCGCTCCCAGCCTTCCGCTTCTCCACTGAGCAGTAGACAGGACGTCAAAAGGAAAGCCGACCCCGGCTATGGGAGCAGCCCCGCGATCGTGGAGGCAAGAAGCGCGAGCAGGGTGAGGGTGGCGCCGAAGGCCACACCTCCGCGCATGAGGGCGGACGAAGGCGAGGCCCCCGATGAACGGGCGAGCAGTACGGCGGCTACGGCGCCCAGTACGGCGACCAGCAGTACAAGGACAGCGGTGACCACGATCAGGACCACGACGGCCTTCAGCGGCATCTCAGGCTCCTCAACGAGATAGTTGCGCAGAGGATTAGAGGTTTGCCGATCAGTCGTACACTGCGGTTCGGGCGGCCTAGATTGAACGCCGTCGTACCGCTCGGTCCGCGGGTTCGCACTACCGGTGGGTCCACCGGCCGACTGGGCCCACGGGAGGATGCATGTCGCACGGCGATGGCGCCGAGGAGCGCGCAGCGGCATTGGCCGCATTACGCGAGCAGCTGGGTGACGCCCTCGGGCGTGAGGGGCTTACCCGCAAGGACATCGTCGCGCGCAGCGCTGCCGCAGGCACGCCCCTGGGCACTACCACGATCAGCCAGGCCCTGAACGCCCGTCATACACCTCCCAGCTGGCGGACCGTCAGTGCAATCGCGCAGGCGCTGGGGGCGGACAAGAAGATGTTCGACCAGCTTCGGGAGCTCTGGCGCAAGGCCCAGCCTCGGCCAGGCATTCCTCTCCTGGCCGGGTCCACGGATGCGTCCGCCAGTCCAGGAACGGTCCAGACCGCGGGGCCAGGCCTGCTTGAGGTGCATCAAGCCCCAATGTCGGCGAGCACCACGGATGCCAGCACCAGGGGAACGGCAACAACTGTCAGGGGCGACCTCACAGAGGAAGCCTTCCTCACCCCTTACCTCGCCCGCCCGCACGATCACGAGCTGGAGCACCTGCTCACCCCGGCTCTGGACGGGTTCGTGTCCGCGTTCGTCGTGCTTACCGGCGACTCGTCGACGGGCAAGACCCGTGCTCTGTTCGAGGCCCTCCGCCGACTGGCCCCAGCCCGCCCACTGTGGCGGCCCACCAATGCCGCCGGGCTGGCCGAGTTGCTGGGCGCCGACCGCATTGCGCCGGGTGCCGTGCTCTGGCTCAACGAGGCTCAGCGATTCCTCTACGGCGACCGTTCCGAGGAGGCCGCTGCCGCCCTGCGCGAACTCCTGATGACCCAGACCGGCGTCACCGTCGTCGGCACCCTGTGGACCCTCCCGTATTGGGAGGACCTCACCCGTCCTGCGGTAGAAACGGATCCCCGCAGTCAGGTCCGCGCTCTCCTTGAGGCACCTGTCACCCACCGGGTCTCGGTCCCGGCCGACCTGACAACGGCTGAGCGCTTGAGGTGGGAAAGCCTCGCCGACTCCAGCAAGGATCCTCGCATGGGGCGAGCCGTGCGAGCCGGCGCAGCCGATGGACGGGTGATCCAACACCTCAGCGGTGGGCCTCAGCTCCTCGCCGCGTACCGAATGGGGCCCGGCGCCCACTTCACCCACGCCGAGCACGCCCTGATCACTGCCGCGATCACGGCCAGACAGCTGGGGCACTACGCGCCGCTGTCCGAGGAATTACTGACGCAGGCCGCGGACGCAGCCCTCCCACCACACCACAGGCCCGCGGAACCCGGCTGGGGGCGTGACGCCCTGATCGCCCTGACTTCCGGAGTGCGCGCCGACGGGTGTCGCACCGACATCAGGCACTCCCTCACTGCGCTCATCGCCGTCCGCAACATCTCAGGCGGTACGACGACGTACGAACCGGCCGATTACCTGCACCAAAGCCTCGTTGCTGCTGAGGATGCGCCCGCCCCTACCCCCGCATTGTGGGATGCATTGACTATGTGCACGACCGACCTGGCCTCGCTCGTGAGCCTTTCGAGCGAGGCGCAGCGGCGGGGTTTCCTGAAGCAGACTGTGCTGTTGATGCGTCGAGCAGCCGTCGCCGGATACGTGAACTGGTTCGGAATGTTACTGGCTATCCCCCAAACAGGGAACAGCGGCCGGAGCATGGCGCTTTGGATGGCAGACCACGTCGGCTTCGATTCGCTCTTCACCGCGAGATTACGGCTGTGGGAACTGCATCGCGTAGGCCCGGACGTCTCGGCCCGTCTCGCAGCGCGGGTGGTCTCCCGTGTGAATCTCGCCGATGCGGACGAGGTCCAAGAGCTGTTCGAAATCCTTGGCGGAATTGGCCACGAGAAGCTGCTCGTGAACCTCGATCCGGGGGCACACGTGCGCCTGCCGGATGAAACTGGCGCGTTCCGGCTTCTCGACCAGCTGCTCGACGCCGGATACACCGATCACGCGGTTCGCCTCGCCGACCGAATCCTCTCCCTGGGCCCTCCGGTCCGGAACCCGCAAGCGATGGGAACACTCCTCAAGGTACTGAACGTGTGCGGGCACGACCCCGATGTCGCGGAGGCCCTGTCTTGGGAAGCCGCCAGACAAGTCGATCTGTCTACTCCCTATCCTCTCGTAGACCTCGTTGAAGGACTGTGGGACCAGGGCCGGGAGGAGGCCGCGTGTCTGCTGGCCGATCGGATCGTCGAAGCCGTGGATCCGAGCGACACCTACTCCGTCGCACAGCTCCTGTATGAGTTGCGCTGCCTCGGGGTTATATCGGCGCGCCGTCGGCTCGCGGAGCGGGCCGTACCCATGGCTGTCCTGGAGGACCCGGAGGCCGTCGGTTGGCTGCTGGAAGAGCTGCAGAACTGCGGGCTCGACGACTGCCTGGACGCATTCCTGGCCCGTGATCCCTCGGCAGAGGTCGTCATCGGCTCTGTCCACAAGGTGGTCATGCTCCTGCGAACCCTGAAAAACCTCGACCGGGATGATCTGACCCGCTGTCTTGTCTTGAAAAGCCTGCTGAATATCGGACTTGACGACGCGGAGTACACGGCTCTCTTCTTCGACGTGCTCGCGCCCTTCGTCAGTCCGCCAGAACTGACCCGATTTGCATTGCGGGCTGTCGAGGAAGTCCCTCTCTCGTCCATCGCTGAGCTGGGCTTTCTGGCGCGCTCGCTGGAGGACCACCACCAGTCGGAAGCGCTCGACCGGCTCGCCTGCCGCGCGATCGCAGCCGTGGATGCGGATGCAAGCACGTTCCTTGATCTTCTACGCATGCTCCGCGCGCGAAGCCTGGACGAGCACATCCACGCCATGATCGAGCGAGTCGCCGCACACCCGGGACTCGCCGAAGCGGTGACGTGCACGAAGTTGCTGAGCAACCTCCGCACGGCGGGGGAAACCGAGGCCGCCGACCGCCTTGGAGCCGCGGCTTCACGGATGACCCCGGATAGCGCCGCCATAGCGGAAAAGCCCCGGGTCGAGCCGGGCGGGCAACGACTGTACGGGTTGGAGACCGACGGCACCCCAGCCTGCCCCTGGACGTGGGAAAGCCTCGACCGCTTGGACCAGCGGCCCGACGCTTCTCTTCGCCGCTTCCCTGACCGGGTCGTCCCATGACTGCGCTGCCCGCGTGGTTGGGCCCGCCGCGCGCACAACCACGCAGTAGCGAATCTCGTGCTGCCGTCGTCCTCCCACTACCGGGCCGGCCGCGGTGTGGCGCTCGGCGCGCGCCACCGACGCCAGCAAGACCCGGAAGTCCCGCTGCACACCCTGGCGCCGCCAGCGCCCGCGACTGTACCTCCACGTACCGCCCGATCTGGTACGCCTGTGGCACGTCTCTAAGGGCGTCCGCCAGTAGGTGCCGAGCTAATTGGTAGTAGCAGGGCAGGCACGGTTCGCCCGATCATGGAGTTCTCTACGCTTCATGATCACCGGGGGATCCGTGCCTGCCGTCCCATCATGCATTCTCG